>PQAH01000028.1 GCA_003105195.1 Bradyrhizobiaceae bacterium | reverse complement strand
TGCTGGTCGCCCCCTTCGGGGCGCTGGCCTGGACGGCCCCGGACGGGGTGTCGCTCCTCTGGTTCGCCCTCATCGGCACCCTCGGCACCACCGGCCACCTGGCGCTCGCCTGGGCCTATGGGCGGGCCGATGCGAGCCGGCTCGGGGTGCTCGAATACACGGCCTTCGTCTGGGGCGTGCTGATCGGGCTCGCGGTGTTCGGCGAGGTGCCGTCCCTTGCCACGCTCGCCGGGACCGGCCTGATCGTCGCGGGAGCCGTTCTGATCTCCCGGTAGCGGGCCGCGCCGGCGATCCGGGCAGAACCCGCGCGGCGCTCCGGCGGCCGCTCCCCCTCCGGCTCCCGTCCAGCTTGACAGGCCCCGGGGTCAGGCCATATCTCGGCGTCGGCTGGCACTCCCGTGCATCGAGTGCCAACAGAGCCGCACCTGATCCTTCGATGGACATCGAACCGCGCGCCCAGCGCCGACGAGGAAGACATGGCCAAGACCAAGTTCCGTCCCCTGCACGATCGCGTCGTTGTGCGCCGCATCGAGGCCGAGGAGAAGACCCGGGGAGGCATCATCATCCCGGACACCGCCAAGGAGAAGCCGCAGGAGGGCGAGGTGGTCGCCGTCGGCCCGGGCGGCCGCGACGAGGCCGGCAAGCTGGTGCCGCTCGACGTGAAGCCCGGCGACCGCGTGCTGTTCGGCAAGTGGTCCGGCACCGAGGTCAAGATCGACGGCGAGGAGCTCCTGATCATGAAGGAGTCCGACATCATGGGCGTGATCGCCTGAGCCCATCCGGCATCCGCCGCCCGCGGGCGGCGGGACATCCTGCAATCGACCGCCCGCCCGCGCGGCAAGCCCTGCCGCGGCGCGGCGGATCATTCGAACCGATGGAGTAATCCGAAATGGCTGCCAAAGAAGTGAAATTCGGCACCGACGCGCGCGACAAGATGCTGCGCGGCGTCGACATCCTGGCCAATGCCGTGAAGGTCACGCTCGGCCCCAAGGGCCGCAACGTCGTGATCGAGAAGTCGTTCGGCGCCCCGCGCATCACCAAGGACGGCGTCACCGTCGCCAAGGAGATCGAGCTCGAGGACAAGTTCGAGAACATGGGCGCCCAGATGGTGCGCGAGGTCGCCTCGAAGACCAACGACCTCGCCGGCGACGGCACCACGACCGCGACCGTGCTCGCCCAGGCGATCGTCAAGGAGGGCGCCAAGTCGGTGGCCGCCGGCATGAACCCGATGGATCTCAAGCGCGGCATCGACCTCGCGGTCGCGGCGGTCGTCAAGGACATCGGCAAGCGCGCCAAGGCGGTGGGCTCCTCCGCCGAGGTCGCCCAGGTCGGCACCATCTCGTCGAACGGCGACGTCAACGTCGGCAAGATGATCGCCCAGGCGATGCAGAAGGTCGGCAACGAGGGCGTGATCACGGTCGAGGAGGCGAAAGCGCTCGAGACCGACGTCGAGATCGTCGAAGGCATGCAGTTCGACCGCGGCTATCTCTCGCCCTACTTCATCACCAATGCCGAGAAGATGGTGGCCGAGCTCGAGGACGCCTACGTCCTGCTGCACGAGAAGAAGCTCACCGGCCTGCAGGCCATGCTGCCGGTGCTCGAGGCGGTGGTGCAGTCGGGCCGTCCGCTGCTGATCATCGCCGAGGACGTCGAGGGCGAGGCGCTGGCGACGCTGGTCGTCAACAAGCTGCGCGGCGGGCTCAAGGTCGCGGCCGTCAAGGCGCCGGGCTTCGGCGACCGCCGCAAGGCCATGCTGGAGGACATCGCGATCCTCACGGGCGGCCAGCTGATCTCCGAAGACCTCGGCATCAAGCTCGAGACCGTGACGCTGCAGATGCTCGGCCGCGCCAAGCGCACCATCATCGAGAAGGAGAAGACCACGATCGTGGGCGGCTCCGGCAAGAAGAAGGACATCGAGGGCCGGGTCGGCCAGATCAAGGCGCAGATCGAGGAGACCACCTCGGACTACGACCGCGAGAAGCTGCAGGAGCGTCTCGCCAAGCTCGCCGGCGGCGTCGCGGTGATCCGCGTCGGCGGCGCGACCGAGATCGAGGTGAAGGAGAAGAAGGACCGCGTCGAGGACGCGCTCAACGCCACCCGCGCCGCGGTCGAGGAAGGCATCGTGCCGGGCGGCGGCGTCGCGCTGCTGCGCGCCAAGAAGGCGGTCGGCCGGCTCGCCAACGACAATCCGGACGTCCAGGCCGGCATCAACATCGTGCTCAAGGCACTGGAGGCGCCGCTGCGCCAGATCGCCGAGAATTCCGGCGTGGAAGGCTCGATCGTCGTCGGCAAGATCCTGGAGTCGAAGTCGGAGACCTTCGGCTTCAATGCCCAGACCGAGGAGTATGTCGACCTGGTCGAGGCCGGCATCATCGACCCCGCCAAGGTCGTGCGCGCGGCCCTGCAGGACGCGGCCTCGGTCGCGGGCCTGCTGGTGACCACCGAGGCCATGGTGGGCGAGCTGCCGAAGGAGAAGCCGGCGATGCCGGCCGGCGGGCCCGGCATGGGCGGCGGCATGGACTTCTGATCCGGTCCTTCGCGAGACGGCATCGGGGCGCGGCGAAAGCCGCGCCCCTTTCCTTTGCGCGAGGTTCTCGACGCCGAGGTCCGCGGCATGACGGGGGCTGCGAAAACGGAGGCGCCGCCCACCCGATGGTGGACGGCGCCCCGCCGGTGACCCCCGCGCGGTAGTTCGTCTTCCACTTCAGGGTAGCCGAACCTGGCGGCATCTCAACCGCAGATTCGCGGGTCCGGCGGCCGTGGCGCCGGAATTCCAGGCCGTGCGGCAGCCTGGCAACAGCGGTCCAAGGCGGGGGTGCCTCTAGTTCGCGCTCGGCCGGAAGCGCAGGATGCGGGGGCCGAGAAGCTCGATGATGTCGTCGGCGCGGCGCCAGCCGGTCACCTGGACGAGGTCGGCCACGAGCTGCGCGTCGCCCTCCTCGCGCCGGGCCGTGCAGCGGCGCTCGGCGAGCGCGCCGACCGCGATCGTGACGCGGTCCCCCGCCACCGTGACGCGGCCGGTGCCGCTGCGGCACCACAGGTCGATCTCGGCCGTGCCGTCGGCCGCGACCGTGAGGATCGGCCGCTGCTTCGACCCCGGGAGCGGCCGCTCCTCCAGGATCAGCTCCTGGCCGAAGGGGAAGCCGGACTGCGCGGGCGCGGCCGGCGCCAGCAGCAGGAGCGCGAGCGCGCTCCCCACGAGACGGCGCAACGGCGCGCATCGGAATCCGCTCATGTCACCTCCGGTTCGCTGCAGGGTTCAGATCCTGGGCAGGCCGAGCCAGGCCGAAAGGCCGCCCAGCACCATGGTGACCGCGAGCGCGGCGAGCACCATGCCCATCACGCGGGCGATGACGCTCGCGCCCGATTCACCGAGCAGGCGCGAGAGCGGACCGGCCGCGAGCAGGACCGCGAACGTGATGGCGAGGACGATCGCGAGAACCAGCGCGGTCATCCAGAGTTGCGCGAAGTCGAAGCGACGGTCGTCGGTGACGAGCACCACGGTCAGCATGGTGCCGGGACCCGCGATCTTCGGGATCGCGATCGGATAGATCGCGATCGCGGCCGGGCCGGCCTTTCCGCCCGGCTGGACGGTGCCGAAGGCCTGGCCGCGCACCGCCTCCAGCGCGAACACGAACAGGACGATGCCGCCCGCGATCTGGAAGGCCTTGAGCGAGACGCCGATCTTCTCGAGCAGGAAGCCGCCGCCCACCATGAAGAACAGGAGCACGGCGGCCGAGGCCAGCACGGCCTTGAGCGCGATCCCGCGCTGCGTCGGCAGGTCGAAGCGGCCGGCCGTGTGGAGAAAGGTCGGCAGCGCGCCGATCGGGTTCACCACCACCAGCAGGGTGACGAACTCGTTCAACCGCTCCTGCCACATGGGCGCCCCCGAATCAGCCGGCCTCTCGGCTCACAGTGTCGGGCGGCGCGCCCGTGCGCAAGGAAGCGGCGGTGCGAGGCGACGGCTTAGGCGGGGAACGCTGGTCAGCGGCCGGGGCCGCTCTCGCCGTAGCGCAGGGTCTGCACGAAGTCGTAGAGCAGCATCAGCATCACGACCACCGTGATGACGATCAGCGGCAGCACCTTGACCCACCACAGCAGGATGCCAAGAAAGGACAGGACCAGGGCTATTCCGATCAGTCCGGTGATCAGTCCCGTGCTCATGAGGGTTTCCGTTTCCTGGAAGGACGGGCCGGAGCGGAGGCGACCCCGGCGCGGCCGCGACCCTTGCGGGCCAGAGTCTTGACCAGCCAGCTGGCCGTGCGCAAGAGCCGCGCGTCGTTGTCGCGGCGGCCGACGAGCTGCACCCCGAGCGGCATTCCGGCCTCGGAGCGCAGCAGCGGCAGGGTCACGGCCGGCGTGCCGAGATAGGTCCACATGGTGCAGAACACCGGATTGCCGGTGCTGTCGAGCCCGCGCGGCGCCTCGCCGGGCGCCGCCGGCGTGAGGATCGCGTCGAACTCGTCGAACACGGAATCGAGCGCGTCGTTGAGCGGCGCGACGCCGGCGAGCGCGCGGGCGTAGTCGACGGCCGCATGGCCGCGGCCGCGCTCGATCAGCTTGCGCAGCGTCGGGCTCAGCGCCTCACCGCCCTTCTCGTAGTCGCGATGCAGGTTGTGCGCCATCTCGACCTCCATGACCACGCGGTGATGGTCGAAGGCCCGCTCGAAGCTCGATCCGATCTCCACCTCGGCGGCGGCCTCGCCGAGGGCCACGACGAGTTCGGCGAATGCGTCGCGGGTGACCGGCTCGGCGTGCTCCCAGGCCGGCGTGCGCACGAAGGCGAAGCGCGGCGGCAGCGGCGGCTCGCTCGACGCGACCGCAGCGAAGGGCGGGCGCGCGCGCGGACGCGTGTCGGGATCCTCCTCGTCGTAGCCGGCCATCACCTCGGCCATGAGCGCCGCGTCCTCCACCGAGCGCGCGAACACGCCGACATGGTCGAGGGCGCGCGAGAGCAGCAGCGCGCCGCTGCGCGGGATCAGGCCGTGGGTCGGCTTGAAGCCGACGACCCCGCAGAAGGCGGCGGGCCGGATCACCGAACCGTTGGTCTGCGAGCCGATCGCGCCCGGCACCATGGCGGCGGCGACCGCCGCCGCCGAGCCGCTCGACGAGCCGCCCGGCGTGCGCGCCGGATCGTGCGGATTGCGGGTCTTGCCGGGGTGGAAATAGGCGTATTCCGTGGTCACGGTCTTGCCCAGGATCACGGCGCCGGCGCCGCGCAGGGCGGCGACCGGCGCCGCGTCGTGCCGCGGCGTGCGGCCGGTCCAGAGCCGCGAGCCGAACTCGGTCGGCATGTCGCCGGTGTCGAAGATGTCCTTGATGCCGAGCGGCACCCCGTGCAGGGGCCCGAGCGCCTTGCCCTCCTTGCGGTGCTGGTCGGCGGCCTCGGCCTGGCGCATCGCATGGTCGCGGTCGAGGAAGGCCCAGGCCTCGATCCGCGGCTCCATCTCGGCGATGCGCGCGAGGCAGGCAGCGACGAGCTCGGCCGCGGCGACACGACCCTCGCGGATCTCCGCCGCCGCCTCGCTGACGGTCAGGGCGCAGAGACTCATGCGGTCCGCTCCACGCGCGTTCCCCTCATCGCGGCGTGTAGAGGTAGTCCGGCAGCCACAGCACGATCTGCGGGAAGATGTAGATCAGCGCCATCGACAGGAACACCATCATCACGAAGGGCAGCGAGCCGGCGAAGATCTGGGTCAGCCTCACGTGCGGCGGGGCGATGCCCTTGAGGTAGTAGGCGGCCATGGCCATCGGCGGCGTGTTGAACGAGGTCTGGATGTTGAGCGCGACCAGGATGCCGAAGAAGAGCGGGTCGACGCCGAACTTGGGCAAGAGCGGCAGGAAGATCGGGACGAAGATGATGATGATCTCCGACCATTCGAGCGGCCAGCCGAGCAGGAAGATGATGATCTGGGTCAGGATCAGGAAGGAGACCGGGGAGAGATCGAGCCCGAGGATGAAGTGCTCGACCACCGAGTGTCCGCCGAGATAGGAGAACACCGAGGAGAAGGTCCACGAGCCGATGAACAGGTAGCAGACCATCGCGGTGGTCCGCGCCGTGAGGTAGACGGCCTCCTTGATCCGCTCGAAGGTGAGCGCGCGATACAAAGCGGCGAGCACGAGGGCGCCGAGCGAGCCGACGCCCGCGGCCTCGGAAGGCGTCGCGAGGCCGAACAGGATCGCGCCGAGCACCGCCATGATCAGCACCGCGAGCGGGAAGAACGAGGTCAGCAGCGCGGTCAGAACGGTCATGAACGGGACGTCGGTCTGCTCCTTCGGCAGCTTGGGGGCCAGCGCCGGGTTGATCATCGCGCGGCCGACCACGTAGACGACGTAGAGCCCGGCGAGCAGGAAGCCCGGCAGCATCGCGGCGGCGTAGAGCTTCACGGCCGAGACGCCGGCGGTCGCCGCGTAGACAATCAGCAGGATGCTCGGCGGGATCAGGATGCCGAGACAGCCGCCGGCGCAGATGACCCCCGCCGAGAAGCGCACGTCGTAGCCGGACTTGAGCATCTGCGGAAAGGCGAGCAGCCCCATCAGCGTGACGACGGCGCCGACGATGCCGGTGGCGGTCGCGAACATCGCGCAGGTGATCAGCGCGGCGACCGCGAGCGAGCCCGGGATGTTCTTGGCGGCGAGCTGGATCGAATGGAACAATCGATCCAAGATGTTGGAACGTTCCACCACGTAGCCCATGAACAGGAACAAGGGCACCGCGGTGAGCACGTCGTTCGAGGTCACCTCGAAGGTCTTCTGCACCAGCAGCGTGAAGACGCGGTTCTGGAGGAATTCCTGGCCGGGCGTATAGTAGGCGTAGAAGCCGAAACCGACGCCCATGGCGACGAGCGTGAAGGCGATCGGAAAGCCCAGCATGATGATGAAGATGAACAGCCCCAGCATCAACATGCCGATTTGCGGATCGGTCATGCTCAGGCCCCCTTGCCGCCCTGTTGCGCGTGCTCGCGCTGATACTCCTGCTCGTGCCGGATCACGGTCTCGAGCTCCTCGACGTCGTGCAGGCGCTGCGGCCAGGCGCCGAGGCGCAGGCACAGGATGCAGCGGATCGTCTCGGCGATGCCCTGCAGCAGCAAGAGCACGCCGGTGAGCGGGATCAGGCTCTTGAGCGGGAACACCGGCACGCCGGCGGGGCTGAAGATGCTCACCTCGCGGAACTGCACCGACATCTCGGCGAACTTCCAGCCCGCATAGATCCAGGCCAGCACCGCGGGAAAGAAGAAGATGATGTAGAGGACGAGATCGATGCTGGCCTGCGTGCGCGCCGGCCACAGCCGGTAGATCACGTCGCCGCGCACGTGACCGTTGCGCGAGAGCGTATAGGCGCCGGCCATCAGGAACAGGGCGCCGTAGGTGATGTAGCTGACGTCGAAGGCCCAGGTCGTCGGCGCGCCCAGCACGTAGCGCACGAACACCTCGTAGCTGGTGCCGAAGGTGAGAATCAGGATCAGCCACGCAAAGGCCTTCCCGACCCACGTGCTGAGCGAGTCGATGAAGAACAGGAACCGGGTCATGGGGGACGGGTCCGCGGCCGCGGCCGCTCAATGTCGGGAGGAAGGAGACGGGCGGCGCATGGCGCGCCGCCCGGCCCCGGTGTCACAGACGCAGGCCGCGCTCAGAGCTCGAGCTTGCCGAAGTGGTGCTCGTAGGCGCCGCGATAGTCGGTAGCGTTGAACAGGCCGTAGTAGACGACCCGCTTCACCCAGGCCTTCTGCGAGTCCATCACCTTCTTCATGAAGGGATCCTTGGCGAGCTGCTCGATCAGCCCGTCCCAGGCCTTGATCTGGGTGTCGAAGACGTCCTTCGGGGTGCGGATGACGTTGACCTTGTCCTTCTCGCGCAGCTCGACGAGGTCCTTCGAGTAGTAGTCCATCGCCTTCCACTCGTTGGCGGAGGAGACGGCCTCGGCGGCGTATTGCAGGATCGCCTGCTGCTCCTTGGGAAGGCCGTTGAACTTCGCCCGGTTGAACATGATCTCGAAGTACTCGGTCGCCTGATGGTGGCTGCCCATCATGTAGTTCTTGGCGACGTCCTGGGCGCCGAAGCGGCGGTCCGAGGTCGGATTGTTGAACTCGAAGCCGTCGATCACGCCGCGCTCCATGGCGGGCACGATCTCGCCGCCCGGGAGCTGCGCGACCGCGAGGCCCATGGCCTGCATCAGGTCGGCCGCGAGACCGACGGTGCGGTATTTCAGGCCTTTCAGGTCGGCCATGCTCTTGATCGGCTTCTTGAACCAGCCGAGCGGCTGGGTCGGCATCGGCATGGCGAAGAAGCTGACCACGTTCAGCTTCATGATCTGGGTCTGAAGCTCGTGGAACAGCTCGCGGCCGCCGCCATTGTGGATCCAGCCGAGGCCCTCGTTGGCGTTGAAGCCGAACACCGGGCCGGTGCCGAACAGCGAGGCCGCCTTGTGCTTGCCGTACCAGTAGACCGTGACCGTGTGGGCGCCGTCGAGCTGGCCGCCATGCACCGCGTCGAGCACCTGGAAGGGATGCACCACGGCGCCGCCGACCAGGTAGTCGATCTTCAGCCGCCCGCCCGCCATCTCGTTGACGCGCTTGACGTAGTCCTCGGCCATCTCGTTGAAGACGTCCTTGGCGCCCCAGGAGCCCTGCATCTTCAGCGTGACGGTCTGCGCGCGCGAGACCTGCGGCATCGCGACGGTGGCTGCGCCGGCGACGGCGGCGCCGGTGAGGAACTTCCGGCGCGTGGCCTTGGAGGTATCGGTCTTGGTGGTGGTCATGATGTGCGCTCTCCCGTGAAACGTTCGGCGACCTTCGGACGTGCCGCTTGTGAAGAAGAAACCGCCGGCACCGGATGAATATTCCGGCGGTGGTGGCGCAGTTTGGCGAGGTTGCCGCCAATTCACAAGCCTCCCGGCATTGAAAAACTGCGTGATCCGGCCGCGGGACGGCGAAATTTATTTCTGCCTGGGCGATCGGCTTCTGTGATATCGGCGCGGGCGCAACTCGCTTGCTTTGCGACATCGCGAAAAGCTCGCCTGGCGTACCCTCCGCACGTCCGCCAATCCCGACAGGAGTTCAGCGTGACCGGCTTCGTCTCCACGCTCGCCACCATCTGGCGGCTCGCCCTGCCCTATTTCCGCTCGGACGACCGCTGGCCCGGCCGGGCGCTGCTCGCCGCCGTGGTCGCGATCGAGCTCACCGTGGTCGCCATCACGGTGCTGCTGAACACCTGGAACGCGCGCTTCTTCAACGCGCTGCAGGACCGGAACTGGGACAGCTTCGTCGCCGAGCTCCTGTACTTCTGCGTGCTCGCCGCCGCCTTCATCGGGCTCCGGGTCTACCAGCTCTATCTCAACCAGTGGCTCCAGATCCGCTGGCGGCGCTGGATGACGGCGGGCTATCTCGGCCACTGGCTCGGCGACGGCAACCACTACCGCATGCAGCTGCTCGGCGACGCGGCCGACAATCCGGACCAGCGGATCGCCGACGACATCCGGATGTTCATCGAGCTCACCCTATTGATGGGCATCGGCCTGTTGGGCGCCGCGGTCTCGTTCCTCTCCTTCGTCGTGATCCTGTGGTCGCTCTCGACCGGACCGGTGATCCTGTTCGGCATCGACTGGGCGATTCCCGGATACCTCGTATGGGTGGCGGTGATCTATTCGGTGCTCGGCACCTGGCTCACGCACCTGATCGGCCGGCCGCTGATCCGGCTCAACTTCAATCAGCAGCGCTACGAGGCGGACTTCCGCTTCAACCTGGTGCGGATGCGGGAGAACTCCGAGCAGGTCGCCCTGCTCGCGGGCGAAGCCGCGGAGCGGCGGCGCCTGCTCGACCGCTTCAATGCCGTGGTCGACAACTGGTTCGCGATCATGTCGCGCCAGAAGCGGCTCACCTTCTTCACCAACGGCTTCAACCAGGTCTCGACCGTGTTCCCCTTCGTGGTGATGAGCCCGGCCTATTTCGCGGGCCAGATCCAGCTCGGCGGGCTGACGCAGACGGCGTCCGCCTTCGGCACCGTGCAGGCGGCGCTGTCCTTCTTCGTCGACGCCTATGTGCGCTTCGCCGAATGGCGCGCCGTGATCGAGCGGCTCGACGGCTTCGAGGCCGCGACCGTCGCGGCGCGCGAGGTCGCGACCGCGCAGCCCGCGATCACGCTCGCGCCGCGCGAGGGCGCGAGCGCGGTGAGGCTCGCGAACCTCGCCGTCGACCTGCCGCAGGGCACGCCGCTGGTCGCGGCCGACGGCATCGCGATCATGCCGCACGCCCATGTGCTCGTGACCGGCACCTCCGGCGCCGGCAAGTCGACCCTGTTCCGCGCCATCGCGGGGATCTGGCCGTTCGGCAGCGGCGTGGTGGAGGCGCCGGCGGACAAGCGCGTCATGGCGCTGCCGCAGCGTCCCTACCTGCCGATCGGATCGCTCGCGGCCGCGGTCAGCTATCCGGCCGCCCCCGGCACCTTCGCACCGGAACGGATCCGCGAGCTGCTCGCCGCGGTCGGGCTGCCCCGTCTCGCGCACCGGCTCGCCGAGGACGCCCACTGGAACCGGATGCTGTCGCTCGGCGAGCAGCAGCGGCTCGGCGTGGTGCGCGCGATCCTGCACGCCCCGGACTTCCTGCTCCTCGACGAGGCGACCGCCTCCCTCGACGAGCCCTCGGAAGCCGTCCTCTACTGGCTGATCCAGGAGCGCCTGCCGTCCGCGACCCTGGTGTCGATCGGGCACCGCTCGACGCTGCGCGCATTCCACGCGCGCCACTTCACCCTCGAGCGCGACGGTGATCGGCATCGCCTGCGCGAGGTCGAGCTGGCCGCCGCCGCGCCATGACGAACGGGCGGCGTGTCGCCACGCCGCCCGTCGCAAGAGTGTGCCTGGCCGAGGCGGGCGAAGGAGCGGCTACCTCAGACTCGCCAGCGTGAGGTCGAAGGAGAGCTTGGCGATGAAGGTCGCGTCGCACCAGCGCGAGGTGCCGCCGTTGTAGAAGGCGGCCGGATCGCCCCCGACCAGCGCGCATTCGGCCGGCGTGAGATCGGTGTCGTAGTAGCGCAGGTCGAGGGTGAGCACCTTGTAGGTGAAGCCGATGCCGGCGTTCCAGGTGAGGTAATCCGGCACGTCGAAGGGCGGCGCGAAGGCGGTCGCGGTGCCGAGCCAGTAGTGGCCGACCTCGGCCGAGACATAGGCGCCCACATCGGAGGGCAGGAACCCGGCCGGCGCCGTGAACTTGATGTTGGCCGAGGCGAAGGTGCCGTCCGCGCCGGAGTTCAGCCAGCTTTCCGCGTAGTAGAGCGCGCCGCCGACCGCGACGTAGTCGCTGATCGTATAGGTCGCCTTGCCGTAGATCTCCCAGAAGTCGGTGTCGTTCAGCGACCAGAAACCGGTCGCGCCGACCGGGCTGGTGGTCAGGAACGTCCCGGTCGGGTCGATGAAGAGCTGGCTCTCGCGCGGATACCAGTAGTAGAGAAAGCCGATGTCGAGGGCGAGCGGGCCGAAGGTCGGCCGGATGCCGGCGTAGAGATCGATTTCCGCGGCCGGATCCGAGGCGAGCTTCACGCTGTAGCCCCCGATGCCGGCATAGAGCTGGACGTTGGGCGTGATGTTGAAGCGCGGCTCGAAATAGGCGCCGACGGACGGGCCGCGGTCGGACTGGGAGACGCCACGGAAATTGTAGTCGGACGCGATCAGGCCGCCGAATGCAATATCCCAGGCGCTCGCGACCGGCGCCGGCGGCGGCGCCTTGGTGATCACCGGGAGATCGGCCGCAAGAGCGCCCGAGGTCAGAGCCAGGATCGATGCGGCCGTCACGAACATCGTCTTCATTGCATGCCCCTTGAATGCCTCGACGCGAACCCCGCGTCCGGCGAGACGGCGACCCACCCGGCCGTCATTGGGGCAAGTATCCGCATGTGCGAAGCTTTGGCGGCAAGGCGAAAGCTTGATCAGTTGCTGCCTTGTTGAGCAATCGGGGCAACCGAAACCTTGAAAGCCGGACTCTGTGACAATTCCGTCACGCGCTCGCCCCGACCGGAGACCGATGCGATGCGGATGCCCCGGCATCCAGCATCGGCCGGGGCGCGCAGCGAATCGGCCGGGGCGTTCAGGCGATCAGGCGGTAGGCCGGAATCGTGAGGAAGTCCTCGAAGCTGTCGGAGAGGGACAGCTCCCGGAACAGGCGGATCGCCTCGGGAAACCGACCCTCGGCATAGGCCTTCGCGCCGACCTCGCGCGCGACCCGCTCCATCTCCTCGGCGAGCGCGCGCGCGAAGAACTCGGGCGTGACCCGGACGCCGCCCTCGAGCACCGCGCCGTATCGCAGCCATTGCCAGATCTGCGCGCGGGAGATCTCGGCGGTGGCCGCATCCTCCATGAGATTGTAGATCGGCACGGCGCCACGCCCGCGCAGCCACGCCTCGATGTACTGCACGCCGACGCGGATGTTCTCGCGGAAGCCGGCCTCGGTCTTGGTGCCCGCGTGGATGCGCAGGAGATCGTCGCGGGTGACCTCCACGTCCGCGCGCAGGCGGTCGAGCTGGTTCGGTCCCGGCATCAGCCGGTCGAAGACCTCCCGGGCGACCGGGACCAGGTCGGGATGGGCGACCCAGGTGCCGTCATGCCCGTCCCGCACCTCGCGCTCCTTGTCGGCGCGCACCTTGGCGAAGGCCGCTTCGTTGGCGGCCGCGTCGTTCTTCACGGGGATCTGCGCCGCCATGCCGCCCATCGCGAAGGCGCCGCGCCGATGGCAGGTCTTCACCAAGAGCGCCGCATAGGCGCCGAGGAACGCCTTGCCCATCACGACCTGGCCGCGGTCGGGCAGCACGTAGTCCGGATTGCGGGCGAACGTCTTGATGAAGGAGAAAATGTAATCCCAGCGCCCGGCATTGAGGCCGGCGACGTGCTCGCGCAGCTCGAACAGGATCTCGTCCATCTCGAAGGCAGCCGGCAGGGTCTCGATCAGCACGGTCGCCTTGATGGCGCCGAGCGGGAGCCGCAGCGCCTCCTGTGCGAACACGAAGACGTCGTTCCACAGGCGCGCCTCGAGCCGGTTCTCGAGCTTCGGCAGATAGACGTAGGGGCCGCTGCCGGCCGCGACCGCGGGCCCCGCATTGTGGAAGAAGTAGAGCCCGAAATCGAACAGCGCACCGGAGATCGGCGCGCCGTCCACCTCGAGATGCACCTCCGGCAGGTGCCAGCCGCGCGGCCGCACGATCAGCACCGCGGGCTTCTCGCCGAGCCGGTAGTGCTTGCGCGAGGCCGGATCCGTGAAATCGAGCCGCCCGGTCCAGCGGTCCTTGAGATTGACCTGGCCGTCCAGGTTGTTCGCCCAGGTCGGCGCGTTCGCGTCCTCGAAGTCCGCCATGTACACGCTGGCGCCGGAGTTGAGCGCGTTGATGACCATCTTGCGGTCGACCGGGCCGGTGATCTCGACGCGGCGGTCGCGCAGGTCTCTCGGGATGCCGGCGACACGCCAGTCGCCCGCGCGGACCTGGGCGGTCTCGGGCAGGAAATCCGGGAGCTCGCCGGCGTCGAAGCGCCGCTGGCGCTCGGCGCGCCGGGCGAGCAGGTCCGTGCGACGCGCCTCGAACCGGCGGTGCAGCTCGGCGAGAAACGTCAGCGCCTCGGGCGTGAGGATCTCGTCGTAGCGCGGTCCGGGCGCGCCCTTGACCAGAACGCCCGGCACCGTCGCCGACCATGTCGCGGGCATGGGCCGCTTCGGCGGCGCGGGCCGGGCACGCACCCGTACCGGCGCGGCACGCCGAGCCGCGGGCTGCCGCCCGGCCCCCGCCGATCCCCGGCGCTGCACCGACACCCGCTCGGACGCGCACGATGACGGCTTGGCGCGACGCGCGGGTCGGCCCCCGCGCGTCACCGCCATCGCCTGGCCGACAGTCTTCTTGCCGACAGTCTTCTTGCCGACGCTCTTCTTGCCGGCAGTCTTCCGCGCGGCGGCTTTCGCCCGAGGCGCCTGCTTCGGAGGTCTCGCCTTGGCGGTCTTCTTGGCGACTGCCGTCGCGGCTCGCTTCCTCGCGGCCTTGGCTGCGGCACGCGTCTTCGACGTCGTCTTCCTGGACGCCCTAGTTGCCACCCGTCTTGCCCTCGCCGCCGTCCTCGTTGGCCGCGCTCTTATCGGACGAGCCGAAGGGATTGTAGCCTCCCAGCAACGACGTGAAACCCGAGCCCGACGCCGCCTCTGGCTTCGACGGCGCGGCCGGCGCAGGGGCCGGACGCTTGCGGGGGGCGGCGCGCTTCTTCGCGGCCTTCGGAGCCGCCTTCCTGGCGGTCGTCTTCGCGGCCTTCCTGGCGCCCTTCCTGACGGCCTTCTTGGGGGCCTTCCTGGCGGCCTTCTTGGCGACCTTCTTCTTGCCCGCCATCTTCTTGGTGCGGCGCGCCGCGGTCTTCCGGCCGGCCTTGCGGGCGCCAGCGGCCTTGCGGGTCAGCGCCGACTTCTTCTTGGCGCCCTTCTTCGTGGCCTTCTTCCCTTTCCGTTTCCGAGCGGTGGCCATGTTCTCCTCCTCACGATGGCTTGTGACGATGGCTTGTGCGCTACGATCGCGACGACGACGGCACGCGCGCGCGGACATTGCCGGCCGCCGACATCAGGCTAAGCAATCTACGTCGCTGTCGCAAACTTTCGCGCTCCGGATGCGTCCGGCGCGATCTCCTGGAGCGCCTGTGGCGTCGGGCCACCGCTCGCCCAATCGATCAGCTCGACAGTGTGAACGATCGGAATGCGAGTCGCACCAGCAATCTGCGTCAGGCAGCCGATGTTTCCGGTGGCGATCACCTGCGCGCCGGTCCGCTCGATATTGGCGACCTTGCGCGCGAGCAGCCGGTCGGCGAGCTCGGGCTGCAGCATGTTGTAGGTGCCGGCCGAGCCGCAGCACAGATGGCCCTCCGGGACCTCGCGCAGCTGGAACCCGGCGTTTGCCAGCAAGTCCTTGGGCTGGCGTGTGATTTTCTGGCCGTGCTGGAGCGAGCAGGCGGCGTGGTAGGCGACGCTCAGGGGCGCCGGCGGCGTCAGGTCGAGCGCGCGCGCGGCGAGGAACTCGCTGATGTCCTGCGCGAGCGCCGCGACGCGGGCGGCCTTGCCGGCATAGGCCGCATCGGTGCGGAGCATGAAGCCGTAGTCCTTCACGGTGGTGCCGCAGCCGGAGGCCGTGATGAGGATCGCGTCGAGCCCCTCGCCGGCGAGCTCCCGCGTCCAGACGTCGACGTTACGGCGGACCTGGGCGAGCGCCTGATGCTCCCGGCCGAGATGGTGCGCCAGCGCCCCGCAGCAGCCCTCCCCGGCCGCGACCACCTCGATGCCGTGCCGCGTGAGCACGCGGACCGCCGCCGCATTGATGTCGGGCGCCAGCACCGGATTGGCGCAGCCCGTGAGGATGGCGACGCGGCCGCGGCGCGGTCCGACGGCGGGGAATACGCGCCGCCCGGTCGCGCCCGCCGCGGCCGGCAGGCGCGCCGGCACCAGGCGCAGCATGGCGGCGAGCCGCACGAAGCCCGCCGCGGCGAGGAGCCGCGCGAAGGGACGTCCCAGCCGCCCGGCGAGGAGCGAGAGGCGGAACAGGCGCGGGCTCGGCAGCACGGTCGCGAGGAGCGCGCGCAGGAACCGGTCCGGGAGCGGCCGGCGATAGGTGGCTTCGATCCGGGCGCGGGCGTGATCGACCAGGTGCATGTAATGCACGCCGGAGGGGCAGGTCGTCATGCAGGCAAGACAGGACAGGCAGCGGTCGACATGCCGGACGACCTCGGGGGTCGCCGGGCGGTCGTTCTCGAGCATGTCCTTGATCAGGTAGATGCGGCCGCGCGGGCTGTCGAGCTCGTCGCCGAGCAGCACATAGGTCGGGCAGGTCGCTGTGCAGAAGCCGCAATGCACGCAGGCGCGCAGGATCCTCTCGGACTCGGCGATGTCCGGATCGGCGAGCTGCGCCAGCGTGAAATTCGTCTGCATCCGGAGGATCTCCGCCGCGCCCAGGCGCGTCTTGCCGGCTTCTATCACCGGGAATGCGCACGCACTACTGCGGCCAGGGGCGATCGACCGGGGCCGGCGGTGGCCCCACCTGACAGGTCGCTGACGTCCTGCGTCAGGCCCCCGACGCCCGCCCCGGCGTATGTCTCCGGTCACGCGGCGCCGCCGCGCCTTTTCAGGGAGATGACCATGCGCAGGATCGCCATGCTGACCGTCCTCACACTGCTTGCCGGGACCGCGACGAGCGCGCTCGCCGAGGGCGACCGTCGCCGCGCGACGCGGGAGGCGCCGTCCGTCTCGGCCGCGAGCATCGCGGCAAAGCTCGACGCGCTCGGCTACGACGTGCGGCGTCTGAAGCTCGACGACGGCCAATACAAGGTGTCCGCGCGCGACCGCGCGAGTGGCGGTCTCGTGAAGGTCCGCTTCGATCCGGCGAACGGCGAGCTGATGCGCGCGAAGCTCGACGATTGACGCCGCGCGGACCGGCGGGACCGCCCTAGATCCCCGGCCACATGCGGCCCGGGCCGAGCACGCCGTCGGGATCGAAGCTCTCCTTGACGCGGCGCGTGAGGGCGGCGACGCCCTCCTCCTGCGGCTCGAACACCGCGACCGCGGCGCGCACCGCGG
>PQAH01000027.1 GCA_003105195.1 Bradyrhizobiaceae bacterium | reverse complement strand
GATCCTCGCACAGTCGCGCCGGCGCGCGCCGCCCGCCCCCGCCCGCAGCCGGCGCAGCGTCGTCACGCTCGCGGGGCGATCCGGCAGCGCGGCATCGTAGGCGATGTGAGACGGGTTGGTCGTACTGTGTCAGCACGTGCTCGGCGTCATCCCGGCCGAGCACGCAGGTCGGATGTTTCCGAGCTGCGGATTTATCATTGCCCATCTCGGGTAAACCCGAGATGGGAGCGAGAGCCGGGATCCATAACCTCCGTGTTTCCGCATCTCGATCACCGGGGATATGGATCCCGGCTCGCGCTCGCACCCAGGTCGGCTGTTGCCGACCTGGGCATCTATCAATGCCGATCTCGCGCAAGCGCGAGATCGGTGCTCGCTTGGCCGGGATGACGCCGCGAATGTGTTTCTGACACCGGAGGGCTAACCTACCCATCCACCGCCCCGCCATTGTGTCGCTCGACATCGGGCCCATATTCTGCTCTTCAGAGCCCGCAGCACGATGGCCGTATCCTTCTCCCGCAGCACGAATCGCGACGCGCGCGCCCGCGGGGCCGGCGTCACCGCCGTGCTCGGGCCGACCAACACGGGCAAGACCCATCTCGCGATCGAGCGCATGCTGGCGCATTCGAGCGGCATGATCGGCCTGCCGCTGCGCCTGCTCGCGCGCGAGGTCTACAACAAATGCGTCGAGCGGGTCGGCGCCGCCGCGGTCGCGCTGGTGACCGGCGAGGAGAAGATCAAGCCGGCCAGCCCGCGCTTCTGGGTCTCGACCGTGGAGGCGATGCCGCGCGACCTCGACGTCGCGTTCCTCGCGGTCGACGAGATCCAGCTCGCCGCCGACCTCGAGCGCGGCCACGTGTTCACCGAGCGCATGCTGAACCGGCGTGCGCGCGAGGAGACCATGGTGCTCGGCGCCGAGACCATGCGGCCGATGGTCGAGCGCCTGCTGCCCGGCGCCAACATCGTCACGCGGCCGCGCCTCTCGCAGCTCGGCTTCGCGGGCGACCGCAAGCTCACGCGCCAGCCGCGCCGCACCGCCATCGTGGCCTTCTCGGCCGAGGAGGTCTATGCGATCGCGGAACTGATCCGGCGCCAGCGCGGCGGCGCCGCGGTGGTGCTGGGCGCGCTCTCGCCGCGCACGCGCAACGCCCAGGTCGCCCTCTACCAGTCGGGCGACGTCGAATACCTGGTGGCGACCGACGCCATCGGCATGGGGCTCAACCTCGACGTCGACCACGTCGCCTTCGCGTCCGACCGCAAGTTCGACGGCTACCAGTTCCGCCGCCTCAATCCCGCCGAGATGGGGCAGATCGCGGGGCGCGCCGGCCGCGCCACGCGCGACGGCACCTTCGGCACCACCGGGCGCTGCGACCCGTTCGAGCCCGAACTGGTGCAGCAGCTCGAGAGCCACGCCTTCGAGCCCGTGAAAGTCCTGCAGTGGCGCAACAGCGCGCTCGATTTCGCCTCGCTCGGGGCGCTCGCGGCCTCCCTCGCCGAGATCCCCGGCGAGCCGGGGCTCACGCGCGCGCCGGTCGCCGAGGACATCCTGGTGCTCGAGCATGCGGCGCGCGACGAGGAGGTCCGGGCGCTCGCGACCGCGCGCGGCGCGATCGAGCGGCTGTGGGAGATCTGCCAGGTGCCGGACTATCGGCGGGTCTCGCCGGCCGCGCACGCGGAACTCGTGATCACCCTCTATGGATTTCTCATGCGAGAGGGTAACATCCCGGTCGACTGGTTCGCCCGGCAGGTCGCGCAGGCGGATCGCACCGACGGCGACATCGACACTCTATCGGCGCGCATCGCGCATATCAGGACCTGGACCTTTGCGGCAAACCGCCCGGACTGGCTCGCCGACCCCGAGCACTGGCAGGGGATCACCCGCGCGGTCGAGGACAAGCTCTCCGATGCCTTGCACGAACTCCTCACCGCGCGGTTCGTCGACCGTCGCACCAGCGTGTTGATGCGGCGGCTGCGCGAGAACGCGATGCTCGAAACCGAAATCACTAAGACCGGCGAGGTGGTCGTCGAGGGCCACATGATCGGCCGCCTCGACGGCTTCCAGTTCGCGGCGGACGCGGCGGGCGTCGGCCACGAGGCGAAGGCGCTGCGCTCGGCCGCGCAGAAGGCGCTCGCGGGCGAGATCGACGCGCGCGCCGCGCGGGTCGCGAGCGCGCCCGACGACCACTTCGTGCTCGCCGGCGACGGCGCCATCCGCTGGCTCGGCGAGCCGGTCGGCAAGGTGACGGCGGGCGAGGAGATCCTGCGCCCGCGCGTACGCATCGTCGCGGACGAGCAGCTCACCGGCGCCTCGCGCGACACCGTGCAGGCGCGGCTCGACCTCTGGCTCAAGACCCATGTCGAGAAGCTGCTCGGCCCGCTGTTCGCGCTCGGCGGCGCCGAGGACGTCACCGGCATCGCGCGCGGCGTCGCCTACCAGCTGATGGAGAGCCTCGGCGTGCTGGAGCGCCATCGCGTCGCCGAGGACGTGAAGTCGCTCGACCAGACCGCGCGCGCCTCGCTGCGCAAGTACGGCGTGCGCTTCGGCGCCTACCACATCTACCTGCCGCAGATCCTCAAGCCGGCGGCGCGCGCGCTCGCGGTGCAGCTCTGGGCGCTCAAGAACGGCGGGCCGGAGGTGAAGGGGCTCGACGAGGTGCCGCATCTCGCGGCGAGCGGCCGCACCTCGTTCCCGGCCGACAAGGCGGTTCCGAAGTCGCTCTACCGCACGGTCGGCTACCGGGTGTGCGGCGAGCGTGCCGTGCGCGTCGACATCCTCGAGCGGCTGGCGGACCTGATCCGTCCGGCGCTGGCCTGGCGGCCGGGGTCGCCGGGGGAGAAGCCGTCGGGCGCCGTCGACGGCTCCGGCTTCACGGTCACGGTGGCGATGACCTCGCTCACCGGCTCCTCGGGGGAGGATTTCGCGAGCGTGCTGCGCTCGCTCGGCTATCGCATGGAGAAGCGGCCGAAGCCCGCCGAGGCGGCGCAGGCCGCCGCGCCCGCGGAGGCGAGCCCGGCCGACACGATCGCAGCCGACAGGATCGCAGCCGAGATCGCAGTCGACAGGATCGCAGCCGACACGATGGCGACCGGCACCGCGCCCGTGACCCCCGAGGGGGTCACCGAGGCTTCGGCCGATGCCATGCCGGCGCCGGCCGAGGTCGCCGAATCGCCCGTGCTGCTCGCCGAGGGCTCCGCG
>PQAH01000026.1 GCA_003105195.1 Bradyrhizobiaceae bacterium | reverse complement strand
TCCGCAAGATCGCCGACAAGGTCGGGGCCTACCTCATGGCGGACATCGCGCACATCGCCGGGCTCGTCGCCGCGGGCGAGCATCCCAGCCCGGTGCCCCATGCCGACTTCGTCACGACGACCACGCACAAGACCCTGCGCGGGCCGCGCGGCGGCATGATCCTTTGCGATGCGGCGCACGCCAAGGCGATCGACCGCGCCGTGCTGGCGGGCGGCGACGGCGACATGACCGAGGAGCCCCCGCGCGAGCGCCTGTTCGACGTGCTGATGCGCCGCATCGAGGCGCTGGCGCCGCACAAGGCGGCGATGCGCTCGCTGATCCGCTCGACCCTGCGCAATCCGGGACTGGCGCTCGCCGTCAACCCGATCGCGGTGCGCTCGCAGAGCTGGATGCTCACCGCCGCCGACATCGACGCCGCCGGCCCGCGCGGCATGGTGCGCGCGCAGGGCCTCGCCTGCCTGTTCGCCTCGGTGCTGCGCACCTGGGCCGACGACGAGGATCCCGGCATGGCCCGCACCATGGCGGCGCTCGACCGCGCGCTTGCCAGCGGCCAGCGCTGGTCCGGCTGGCTCGACGACCTCTGCCGCCTCAGCCCGACCCGCTGTCGTCCGCGGAGGTCGCGCCGTCCCGCCGACCGCGAAGGCGACGAGCCGGTGGTCGCGGCGTAGAATGCAGAACGACGTCGAGTCCCCGAGCCTGCGCTACGGCCGCGCCGGCTTCTTCGGCATGTCCGTCTCCCGCCACTCAAAGCACGACGGTCACGCGGCCGCCATTGCTCTGCGTCAGCGGCGCCGTTGATACGCATCAATGCGTCCGCACGCCTGCGCCGCGGCATAATGCCTTTGCGATCCGCGAGGCTTCCATGGCGACACCACGTTCCATTCTCGGCGCGGCTTTCGCGATCGCGACGCTGGTCTCATCCGGCCCGCTCTGCGCGGGCGACCAGGTGGAGCAGGTCGTCGCAGCGGACAACACCTTCGGTCTCGCCCTTCTCGCGGGGCTCGCCCCCGGTAACACCATTCTGTCGCCGCACGGCATCGCATCCGCGACGGCGATGGCGCTCGCCGGCGCGCGAGGCGAGACCGAGCGCGAGATGGCGCAGGTGCTCGGCACTCCTCTTGCCGCGGGTGAGAACGCGGCCGCGCGGCGACGCCTCGGCCGGCTGCTCGCGAGCCAGGAGCCGCAGTTCGTCGTCGCCAATGCGCTGCACTTGACGCGCCACGGCGATCTCGTCGCCCCGTCCTACAAGGAGACCGTCGGCACGTTCGGCGCCGAGCTGTTCGCGGGCTCGGATCTCGCGGCAATCAACGGCTGGGTGAGCGCGCGCAGCAACGGCCGGATCGCACGGATCCTGACGCGGCTCGATCCCAATTCGGCCTGCGTGCTCGTCAACGCCACGTTCTTCAAGGGCGCCTGGCAGACCGCCTTTCCGAAGCGGCGCACCGCCCCTGCCGCGTTCCGGCTGCTCGACGGCACCACGGCCGAGGTCCCGACGATGCGGACGGCCGGCGCATTCCCGGTGGTGCGCGCGCACGCCTTCGACGCCCTTGCGCTGCCCTATCGCGGCGGCACGATCGCCATGGTGATCCTGCTGCCGATGCGCACGCCGGGTGAGGGATTCCTGCACGGGCCCTCGCCTGCGGCCGCCAAGGCCCTGCTCGCGGACCTGCGGCGTGCCACGCCGGAACGGATCGAGCTGTGGCTGCCCCGGTTCACGCTGGAGTCCGATGCTGACCTGGTCCCGCTGCTCAAGGGGCTCGGCATGCGGCTCGCGTTCGACCGCGACCGGGCCGATTTCAGCGGCATCACCGAGAGCACCGACGAGGACAAGCGCCTGCACATCTCGCAGGTGCGAACCCGCGCCTTCATCAGCGCGGACGAGGACGGGACGGAGGCGGCGGCCGCCACTGCAGTCGAGATCGCCAAGCGCGCCGGGCGGCCGGCGCCGATCGTCAGGGTCGACCGCCCCTTCGTATTCATGATCGCGGACCTCGAGAGCGGCGCAATCCTGTTTGCGGGTCGCGTGACGGATCCGCGCGGGAAGCCGGGGACGGCCGGCGGGGCCGAAGACCCTGCCTCCCGGGCGCGCCTCGCCGGGCAGGTCGATCCGCGCGCGCGCGTCAAGGAGTTGTTCGAGCGGGAACGCTCGCCCGCCACCCCACGCATCGGCGGACCGTGCCGCTACGCGACCTATCCGGGGCAATGCACGATCACGGACGTGCAGAGGACGAGCGATTCGATCCGCCAGAAGATCATCGAAGGCGGTCCGCGCTATGAGGGCTACCGGATCGCCTTCCGCTTCGCCGGTGCGGCGCCGGAAGACAACAGGCTCGTCGCGCAGGCGCTCGCGCGCGAGCACGAGCTGCGTCTCGCCAACAGCTGGTACCCGGGGGCGCGTTTCGTCGAAAAGTACGGCATCAGGGCCGCCAGGTCGTTCGCCTGCACCCTGAAGACCATCGAGGCGGGTCCCTGCCCGCCGATCCTGTTCGACATCCCGGCCGTCGACCGCACCGACTATTTCGAGAGCGCGCGCTGAGCCGAGGGCGCGCGGCCGCTCTACACCGGCACCCGCACGGTCGCCCGCAATCCGCCCAGCGGGCTCTCCCCGAGCGTGATGTCGCCGCCGTGGGAGCGCGCGATGTCGCGGCCGATGGCGAGGCCGAGGCCGGTGCCGCCCTCGTCCTGGTTGCGCGCGTCGTCGAGGCGCAGGAACGGCTTGAACACCTCCTCGCGCAGCTCGGCCGCGATGCCGGGGCCGTCGTCGTCCACCGTCACGGTGAGCCAGCGATGGTCGCGATGGCCCGTGATCGCGATGGTGTCGGCGAAGCGCGCGGCGTTCGACACCAGGTTCGCGAGGCAGCGCTTGAACGCGGCGGGCCGCACCGTCACCACGGGATGGCCGTGGAACACGACGCTCGCCTTGTGTCCGTGACGCTCGGCGTCGAGCTTCAGCTCCTCGAGGAAGGCGGCCATGTCGGTCGGCGCCGGCTGCTCCCCGGAATCGCCGCGCGCGAACGCCAGATAGGCTTCGAGCATGCGGCCCATCTCGTCCACGTCCTTCTTCAGCGCCTCGACCTCCGGCCCGTTCTCGAGCAGCGCCAGCTCGAGCTTGAAGCGCGTCAGGATGGTGCGCAGGTCGTGCGACACGCCGGCCAGCATGGTGGTGCGCTGCTCGAGCGAGCGCTCGATGCGCCGCTTCATCTCGATGAAGGCGAGCGCCGCGCGCCGCACCTCGCGCGCGCCGCGCGGCCGGAAGCCCGGCACCTCGCGCCCCTTGCCGAAGCTCTCGGCCGCGTCGGCGAGCGCCAGGATCGGCCGGATCTGGTTGCGCAGGAACAGGATCGCGACGCCGAGCAGCACCAGCGAGGTGCCGACCATCCAGAGCAGGAAGATCTCCGAGTTCGACGCATAGGCGGCGCTGCGCCGCGCGAACACCCGCATCACGGCGTCGTCGAGCTTGACCCGGATCTCGACCAGGTTGGAGCGGCCGACGGTGTCGATCCAGAACGGGCGCCGGATCTGCCTGCCGATCTCGACCGAGAGCGCCTGGTCGAGCAGCGAGAAGAACGGCTTCGGCCCGGGCGGCGGCATGTCGTTGACGGGCAGGAAGTCGACCACGAGGCCGAGCCGCTCCTGCGCGATGCGGCGCAGCAGCGCGCGCTCCGGATCCTGCGGATAGTTGCGGTAGACGTCGATCAGCGCCGCGACATCCTGGGTCACGGCCGCCGAGAGACGGTGGGTCACCGTGTTCCAGTGGCGCTCCATGAACACGAAGGCCACCACCGACTGCAGGATCACCATCGGGGTCGCGATGATCAGGAGCGAGCGGGCATAGAGGCCCGTCGGCATGAAGCCCTTGACCCAGCGCCCGAGCGCGTCCCAGGCCGAGCTCACCTGGCCCGCGGCGGAGCGCAGTGTCGCGAGGCCCAGGTCGACACCGCGCTCGAGGCTGCTCACGGCACCACCACCAGCCGGTAGCCGACGCCGCGCACGGTCTGCACGATCAGCGGGTTGGCGGGGTCGCGCTCGATCTTGCGCCGCAGCCGGTTCACCTGCACGTCCACGGCGCGCTCGTTGGAGGCGCTGCCGCCGGCGAGCGCCAGGCGCGGCACCGTCTCGCCGGGGGCGGCCGCGAGCACGCGCAGCATCTCGCGCTCGCGGTCGGTGAGGTGCACCACCTCCTCGCCGCGCCGCAATTCGCCGCGCGCAATGTGGAACACGAACTCGCCGAACCGCACGGTCTCGATCGCGACCGGCGCCGCCGGAAGCTGCCGCTTGAGGATATTGGCGACGCGCAGCGACAATTCGCGCGGCTCGAACGGTTTCGACAGGTAGTCGTCGGCGCCGAGCTCCAGCCCGTGGATCCGGCTCTCCGCCTCCGCGCGCGCCGTCAGCATCAGGATCGGTACTGCCGAGGTCTCACGGATCGCCTTGGCGAGCTCGAAGCCCGACTCGCCCGGCATCATCACGTCGAGGATCAGGAGGTCGAAGGAGAGGCCCTCGAGCTTGGCGCGCGCCTCCGCCGCGTTGGTCGCGGTGGTGACGCGATAGCCGCCGGTGACCAGGAAGCGCGACAGCAGGTCCCGGATCCGCCGGTCGTCGTCCACGACCAGCAGATGCGGGGCATTGTCCGGAAGCTGGGCGGCGGGCGTGGCCATGGCGACCCCGGTCACGGGCGGGCGCGGTGCAGGCGGTTGCCCCGCGCGATCAGGCGGAGCACCTCGTCGCGGTCCTCCGGGTTGATCATCGCGGCCAGGAAGCGTCGCGCGGTTTCGTCGGCGCCGGGCCCGAGACCGGCGAGCGCCGCCGCGATGCGCTCGGTCTGCAGGCCGGCGAGCTTGAGCGCGAGGGTCTCGCCCTTCGGCGTCACGTAGAGCAGGCGCTGGCGGCGATCGTTGGGACCGGCCTTCTGCACCACATAGCCCTGGTCGATGAGCTGCTTGAGCACCCGGCCGAGCGACTGCTTGGTGATCTTGAGAATGTCCAGCAGGTCCGCGACCTTCATGCCGGGATTGCGGTTGACGAAATGCAGCACGCGGTGATGCGCGCGCCCGAAGCCGAAGCGCTCGAGCACATGGTCGGGGTCGCCCACGAAGTCGCGGTAGGCGAAGAACAGCAGCTCGATCACGTCCCAGATCGGCTCGCTCCCGCCCGGGGCCTCCTCCGGGGCGTCGGCCGACCGGGGGACTCGGGCGGAAAAATTTATGTCAGCCATATTGACATATTTCGGTTTGATTGTTACTCAGAAGCACGCTTCCACGAAACGATCGTGCCCGGGCTCGCCCGGCATGGTCGGCGCCGGCCCGGGAAGCGTGGTCCCAACGGATCAATCTTGCCTCGTCCGCGGGGCCGGCTCAAAACATATCGGGACTTCGCCAGGGACGCAAAAGCGCACCCCAAACCGTCGCGGCATCGCGCCCGGCGGAAGATTCGTGGAGGATAGGCCATGGCACTCACTTTCGACCAGCGCGACGGCGTCATCTGGCTCGACGGCAAGCTCGTTCCGTGGGCGGACGCCAAGCTGCACGTCCTGTCCCACGGCCTGCACTATGGCAGCTGCGTGTTCGAGGGCGAGCGCGCCTATGGCGGCGCGATCTTCAAGTGCACCGAGCATTCCGAGCGGCTCAAGCGCTCGGCCGAGATCCTCGACTTCACGATCCCCTGGTCGATTCCCGAGATCGACGCCGCCAAGCGGCTGGTGCTGGAGAAGAACGGCCAGAAGGACGCCTATGTGCGCCCTGTGGCCTGGCGCGGCTCGGAGATGATGGGCGTCTCGGCGCAGCAGAACACGATCCACCTCGCGATCGCGACCTGGGAGTGGCCGAGCTATTTCGACCCGGCGCAGCGGCTCAAGGGCATCCGCCTCGACCTCGCCGACTACCGCCGTCCCGATCCGAAGACCGCGCCCACGCTCGCCAAGGCGGCCGGGCTCTACATGATCTGCACGATCTCCAAGCACAAGGCGGAGCGCAAGGGCTATGCGGACGCCATGATGCTCGACTGGGAGGGCCGCGTCGCCGAGTGCACGGGCGCCAACATCTTCTTCGTCGCCGACGGCAGGATCCACACGCCGACCGCCGACTGCTTCCTCGACGGCATCACGCGCAAGACCACGATCGAGCTCGCGCGCCGGCGCGGCCTCGAGGTCGTCGAGCGCCGCATCATGCCGGAGGAGCTCTCCGGCTTCTCCGAGTGCTTCATCACCGGCACCGCGGCCGAGGTGACGCCGGTCTCCGAGATCGCCGAGTGGCGCTTCACGCCCGCCGCGATCACCCAGCAGCTGATGGACGACTACACGGCCGAGGTGCAGCCCAAGGGCAAGGCGGCGGCGGCGTGATATTCGGAGTCCGTCGCCCGCAGGGCGGGTTAGCCTTACTGTGTCAGAAGACAATTCTCGGCGTCATCCCGGCCGAGCGAAGCGAGAGCCGGGATCCATAACCTCCGTGTTTCCGCATCTCGATCACCGGGGATATGGATCCCGGCTCGCGCTCGCACCCAGGTCGGCTGTTGCCGACCTGGGCATTTATCAATGCCGATCTCGCGCAAGCGCGAGATCGGTGCTCGCTTGGCCGGGATGACGCTCAGAGTGCAGTTTCTGACACAGTAGGATTAGCGGCGCAGCCGCGTAACCCGCCGGCTGACTCGCCATGTGCGCGCGGCCCGAAAGGCCCGCGGCGGGTTACGGCGCCTCGCGCCCAGCCCGCCGTGCGAGGCGCGCTCAATACCGCACCACCACCAGCCGGTCGTTGCCGGATTCCGCGCCCCAGGCCTCGCCCTTGCGGCCGTGCATCTGGCGCACCGAGGCGCCGCGCTCGCTCGACGGGAAGCTCTCGAACTTTTCCGTCGCGGGGTCGAAACGGACGATCGCATTGGCGATGAAGTCGGTGAGCCAGACCTTGTCCTGCGCGTCGACATAGACCGAGTAGCAGCCGCTCTTGCTCTTCGGCAGCGCCCACACCCTCCAGCGCTTCTGCGCCGGATCGTAGCGCGCGACCTCGCCGGTGTGCCAGAAGCTCAGCCACAGCACGCCCTTGGAGTCCGACCAGACGCGGCGCGGGCCGACCCCCGCCTTGGGCGGCTCGACCACGGTCGCGGCCCCGCTCGCCGGATCGATGCGCGCGAGATGGTCGCCGACGAGCGAGACGTACCAGACCTCGCCCGAGGGCGTCGCCGTGATGCCGTAGGGCCCGCGGCCCTTCGGCGCCTTCCAGGCGTCCGTCTTGCCGGTCCTGGGATCGACGCGGCCGTAGACTCCGTTCTGGCCCGTGAACCAGTAGATCCCGTTGCGGTCGAACGCGCCGGTGTTGAGATTGGCGTTGGCGAACTCCTTCGGCAGCGGGAACACCTTCACGTCGCGCGTCTTCGGGTCGAAGCGCACATTGGCGTTGAGCCCGCCGTCGGTGATCCAGGCGGCGCCGTCGGGGCCGGCGATCACGCCGTGCGGGCGCGAGCCCTCGCCGAGCTTCACCTGCTCGACCTTCCCGGTCTTCGGATCGAGGATGCCGAGCGCCCCTTGATGCTGCGCCGTGTACCAGACATTGCCGTCGGGCGCAGCCCAGACGTCGTGTGGATGCGCTCCCGCCGGCACCTTGAAGTACTGGACCCTGCTCTCGGCGGCTGCGCCGGCCGCAAGGCCGATGAGCGCGATCGCCGCGGCCACTATGCGGATCATCCGTTGTCCTCCCGGTCGGACCGTTGTCACTCCGCGGCCGCGGGGCGCGCGGGCCTCGCCCATCGCTCCAGTGCGGCGTCGTCGGCCTCCTTGGCCGCGACCCACGCGCCGCCCTCGGCACGCTCTTCGCGCTTCCAGAACGGCGCGCGGGTCTTGAGATAGTCCATCAGGAACTCGGCCGCCGCGAAGGCCTCCTGCCGGTGCGCAGCGGCCGTGGCCACCAGCACGATATTGTCCCCCGGCACGAGCCGCCCGTAGCGGTGGATCACGGTCACGCCGAGGAGCGGCCAGCGCGCCTGCGCCTCCTCGACATGGCGCATGATCTCGGCCTCCGCCATGCCGGGATAGTGCTCGAGCGTCATCGCGGCGATCTCGCCGCCCGCCTCGCTGCCGCGGCAGATGCCCGTGAAGGTCGCGACCGCGCCCACGTCGGTGCGCCCGCGCGTCAGCCGCGCGACCTCCGCCGCGACATCGAAGTCCTCGCGCTGCAGCCGGACCCTCATGGGCTCATCCGCCGGTCATCGGCGGAAAGAAGGCGATCTCGCGCGCGCCCGCAAGCGCGGCGTCCGGTCGCACATGGGTGCGGTCGATCGCGGCGCGGATCACCTTCGGGTTCTCGAACGCATGGGCATATTCCTCGCCGCGCCCGGCAAGCCAGCCCATCAGCTCGGCCACGGTTCGCACGCCCGCCGGCAGGTCGAGCTCCTCCTCGGGCTTGCCGACCCGCTCGCGCACCCAGGCGAAATACAGGATCTTCATCGGTATCGTCACTGGTCGATCAGGTGGCGCACGCCGGCGCGGAAATAGTCCCACCCCGTATAGAGGGTGAGCAGGGCCGAAAGCCAGAGCAGCGTCAGGCCCACATGGGTCACGGCTCCCGCCACCACCTGGTGTCCCACCAGCGCGGCGAGCGGCCCCGTGGTCATCTCGGTCAGCGGCCCGATGAACCAGACCTGGTCGCCGGCCTTGCCGGCGAGCAGGAATCCGACCGCCACCAGCTGCAGCGTGGTCTTCCACTTGGCAAGCCGGGTGACCGGCACGCTCACGCGCAGCTCGGCGAGATACTCGCGCAGGCCCGAGACCAGGATCTCGCGGCACAGGATGACGATCGCGGCCCACAGCGAGGGACCGCGGATGGTGCTGTCCGCCGCCAGCATCAGGAGGCAGGACGAGACCAGCAGCTTGTCGGCGATCGGGTCGAGCATGCGGCCGAAGCGCGACTGTTGGCCCCAGGCGCGCGCCACATAGCCGTCGAGGATGTCCGTGATGGCGGCGGTGACGAAGATCGCCAGCGCCACCCAGCGCAACCACAGCCCGCCCTGCAGGACCTCCTGCCAGTACATCGCGGCCACGACCGCGGGCACGGCCGCGATCCGCCCATAGGTCAGCAGGTTCGGCAACGCCCACGCATGCCCCGATGAGGCCTGGTTCTCCACCGCGGTCATGGCGCGAAAGAACACCCCCGACCCGGATGCGTCAACCGCTCTCTCCGCCGGAGGGGTGCGGCCGCAGCGCATGTTTCAGGGGGCGGACTCATGAAAGAAGTCGTAGATCTTGCGCGCCGTCTCGGCATTGATCCCGGGAACCCGCTCGAGATCCGCGATCGAGGCGCGCTCGACGGCGCGCAGCGTGCCGAAGTGGTGCAGGAGGGCGCGCTTGCGCGCAGGTCCCACCCCCGCGATCTCCTGCAGGCCCGCCTCGCGGATGTCGCGCTTGCGCTTGGCCCGGTGCGAGCCGACCGCGAAGCGGTGCGCTTCGTCGCGCAGGCGTTCCACGAAATAGAGCACCGGATCGCGCGGCTTGAGCCGGAACGGCTCGCGCTCCGCCATGAAGAAGGTCTCGCGCCCCGCGTCGCGGTCCGGCCCCTTGGCGATGGCGACCAGCGGGACGTCGCCGACGCCGAGCGCGCCCAGCGTCTCGCGCGCCGCATTGAGCTGACCCTGCCCGCCGTCGATCAGCACCAGGTCCGGCCAGGGGGACTCGGCCTCGCCCTCGGTCCCGGACTCGAATGCCGCCTGCGGCGGTTCCGCCGCGCCGTCCGATAACGCACTCGTGATCCGCGGCGCCTCGCCGAGCAGGCGCTTGAAGCGCCGCGTCAGCACCTCGCGCATCATGCCGTAGTCGTCGCCCGGCACGAGGTCGGCGGTCTTGATGTTGAACTTGCGGTACTGGTTCTTCCGGAAGCCTTCCGCCCCGGCGACGATCATGGCGCCGACCGGATTGGTCCCCTGGATGTGGCTGTTGTCGTAGACCTCGATGCGCCGCGGCGCGCGCGCGAGCCCGAAGGTCTCGGCGAGCGCCGCGAGGAGGCGCTGCTGCGAGGCCGATTCGGCGAGCTTGCGGCCGAGCGCCGCGCGCGCATTGGCGAGCGCGTGCTCGACCAGCTCCTTCTTCTCGCCGCGTGCCGGCACCGCGACCTCGACCTTGCGGCCGCTCCTGATGCAGAGCGCCTCGGCGAGCAGCGCGCGCTCCTCGATCTCGTGCGAGAGCAGGATCAGCCGCGGGGCCGGCTTGTCGTCGTAGAACTGCGCCAGGAACGCGCCCAGCACCTCGCCCGGCTCGAGCGAGCGGTCGGCCTTCGGGAAGTAGGCGCGGTTGCCCCAGTTCTGCCGCGTGCGGAAGAAGAACACCTCGACGCAGCTGAAGCCGCCCTGCTGGTGCACGGCGAAGACGTCCGCCTCCTCGACCCCGCGCGGGTTGATGCCCTGGTGCGCCTGCACGGCCGCGAGCGCGGCGAGGCGGTCGCGATAGACCGCGGCGCGCTCGAAATCGAGCGCCGCGGAGGCCGCCTCCATCTCGCGTGCGAGCTCGGCGCGCACCGCGCCGCTCCTGCCCGAGAGGAAGGCCTTGGCCTCGCGCACCAGCTCGGCATAGTCCGCGGCCGAGATCTCCCCCGTGCAGGGCGCGGCGCAGCGCTTGATCTGGTGCAGCAGGCACGGCCGCGAGCGGCTCTCGAACACCGCATCCGAGCACGAGCGGATCAGGAAGGCGCGCTCCAGCGCCGTGATCGTGCGGTGCACGGCCTGCGCCGAGGCGAACGGCCCGTAGTAGTCGCCGGGGCGGCTGCGCGCGCCGCGATGCTTCATGATCTGCGGCGCCGGATGGTCGCCCGTGATCAGGATGTAGGGGAACGACTTGTCGTCCCGCAACAGCACGTTGAAGCGCGGCCGCAGGCGCTTGATCAGGTTCGCCTCGAGCAGCAGCGCCTCGGTCTCGGTCGCGGTGGTGACGAACTCGAGCGCGTGCGTCGCCGCGATCATGCGCGCGATGCGCGCCGTGTGGCCGGCCGGCCGCACATAGGCGACGACGCGCTTGCGGATGCTCTTGGCCTTGCCGACATAGAGCACCTCGCCCTTGCCATCGATCATGCGGTAGACGCCGGGCTGCGCCGGCGCGTGCCGGGCGTCGCGGGCGATCGCCGCATAGCCGGCCGCGAGCGAGCCCTCGGCCTGGCTCGCCTCCTCCTCGAGCGGCAGGGCGGACTCCTCGTCCTCCTCGTCCGGCTCCAGCTCGGGGTCGATGTTCTTCTTCTCGTTCATGGACGGAAAATAGGTCGCGCGCGACCGCGCGGCCAGCCGGCGCCGCTATTCGGCGATGTCCACGTCGGGGGTCTTCCAGGCGAGATGCTGGCCCCCGTCGACGGCCAGCGTCTGGCCCGTGATGCTGGTGGCGCCGGCCAGGAACACCACCGCGGCCGCGATCTCCTCGGGCGGCGAGCCGCGCCCGAGCGGCACGGCGGCCGCCTGGTGGGCGAACTCCTCGGCCCGCTGGCGCGGGCTCGGCGCCGTCGGCCCGGGCGCGACGGCATTGACGCGCACCCGCGGCGCCAGCGCCTGGGCCAGCGTGCGCGTCGCGGTGTGGAGCGCGCTCTTGGCGAGCGTGTAGGAGACGAACCGGGGCGTGGGCTTGAGCACGCGCTGGTCGAGGATGTTCACGATCGCGCAATCGCGGCCGGCCGGCGCCTGCGCCGCGAAGGCTTCGGCGAGGAACACCGGCGCCCGCAGGTTGACGGCGAGCTGGCGGTCCCAGCGCTCCAGGTCGAGGGCGCCGATCGCGTCCGGCTCGAACTCGGCCGCATTGTTGACCAGCAGCGTCAGCGGGCCGAGCGCCGCGGCGGCGGCCGGAACCAGGGCGCGGACCGCCGCGGGGTCGGCGAGGTCTGCTTGCACCACCGCGGCCCTTCCCCCGGCGCGCACGATGTCGCTGCCCAGCGCCTCCGCCTCGGCGACCGACCGGTGCGTGCCGATCGCGACCGCATAGCCGGCCTCGGCCAGCGCGAGCGCGATCGCCCGCCCGATCCGGCGGGCTGCCCCCGTGACCAGGGCGGCGCGGGGCATGGAGTTCCGGTCGGGTGCGCTCATGGGTGTCGATGGACGGCCTGCCCAGTCTTACGGCGTGCCCGGCGCGCCGTCGACCACCGAGAAGAAGCGCACGGCAGGCGGAACATGGTGAACCGACGCTTAATGGAGCCTCGCTCCGGACACGGTTCCTTAAGTAAAGATGATTCGAATTTGATGTATTTATGAACGCTTAACCTGAACGGCTCGATAAATCTCATGAAGAAACTGGCCCCTTTGCGAGCCAGGGGCTGCGCCGTTTCGGTATCCGGCGCCCACGATGTGGAGGTGGACGTGGCCAGATCAGTATTCGCTGCCCTCACGGTGGCCGCGACCGTCGTGGCCGGCCCGGCCCTCGGCGCCGACCTGCGCTATGGCGGCAATCCTCAGTTCGCCGCCGCCCCGTTCAGCGCCTACAACTGGAACGGCGCCTATGTGGGCCTCAATCTCGGCTACCAGTTCGGCAAGATCACCAACTGGGGCGCCGAGCCGGACGGCTTCGCGGGCGGCCTGCAGGCCGGCTACAACTGGCAGAGCGGCCAGTGGGTGTTCGGCGCCGAGACCGACCTGCAGCTCTCGGCCGCCGAGGACGTGTTCGCGGGCTACAAGTTCTCCAATCCCTGGTTCGGCACGCTGCGCGGCCGCGGCGGCTTCGCCTTCTCGAACGTGCTCGTCTACCTGACGGTCGGCCTCGCCTATGGCGGCGGCGAAGCCCAGTTCGCGGGCCTGAGCGAGAGCCACACGCATTTCGGCTGGACCATGGGTCTCGGCGTCGAGGTCGGCTTCACGCCGAACTGGTCGGCCCGGGCCGAATATCTCTATGTCGACCTCACCGACCGCGGCTACGGCCTCACCGGCCTCGGCCACGGCTTCGAGTCGAGCCTGCTGCGCTTCGGCGTCAACTACCGCTTCTGATCGGCCTCCGATCGCGGCGCCGTGCGCGAGCGCGAGACGCGCGACGGAACCGCTGCTGTGATCGAAAAGCCACGCGCCTGCGTATCGTTGCTCCGGTCGGAACCAACGGACCTATCCGCGCATTGAGCGCGCAGGAGGGGTTCATCGCATTGGCGTCGAAATGACGCCCCATTGCGGCCAACCCACATTGCAACGGATGTCTCACGCACTGTTCGTGCCGGCGCGCACGCGCGCGCCGTTCGCGCAACCTCACGATCGAGCGGAGGCTGACCATGAAGCGTACGGTGATTCTCGCGGCGGGCGCGCTCGCCGTTCTTCTCGCGGGCAAGCCCGCCACGGCGGCGGATATCGCGCGCCCGGCGCCCGCCCCGGTGCCGCCCGTGACCACGCCGGTGTCGGCCTACAACTGGACCGGATTCTATCTCGGCGTCCACGCCGGCTACGGCTGGGCCGACAAGGGCTGGACCGACACGATCGTGCCCTTCTCGATCAGCCACGATGCCGACGGCTTCCTGGCCGGCGGCCAGGTCGGCTTCAACTACCAGATCAACAACATCGTGCTCGGCATCGAAGGCGACCTGTCCTGGGCCGACATCAACGGCGGCGCGGCCTCGCCGCGCCTCGGCGGCGAGACCTTCGACACCCGCATCGACTGGATGGGCACGCTCACGGGCCGCATCGGCTTCGCCCTCGACAACTGGCTGATCTACGGCAAGGGCGGCTTCGCCTGGGTGAACGAGGATCTCGGCTACGCGGTCCCGGGCTTCGCGGCCGCGAGCGGCTCGACGCGCACCGGCTGGACCGTCGGCGCGGGCATCGAGTACGGATTCTGGAACAACTGGTCGGCCAAGCTCGAGTACAACTACATGGACTTCGGCAGCCGCACGGTGTCCTACGCGCCCGCCGTCGTCTTCGATGTGGACCAGCAGGTGCACGCCGTGAAGCTCGGCCTCAACTACCGCTTCGGCGGCGCCCCGATCGCGGCGCGCTACTGAGGCAATGAACCCGCCGAGGCCCCGGCGCGTCGCCCGGGCCTCGGCGGTGTGGGCGACGCGCCACAGCCGGCTGAATTCGGCGCCGAGTGCACACTCCGCCCAGCCGCGTTCCCTCCCGGCCAAGCCAACACCTCTGGGCTTCACTAGCCTGCCCCTCACGCACCGCCACGATGGCGGGCGTGGGGGAACAGCATGCGTCGACTCCTTCTTGTGGGCTTCTGGCCCATTGCCCTGGCGGCGGCCGGACCCGCCCTCGCGGGCGCGCCGGTCGTCAACTGGTCCGGCGTCTATGTCGGCGCCCATGCGGGCTACGGCTGGGGAACCATGAACCATACCGATCTCGGATTCATGGGCGACGGCGCACTCGCCGGCGGCCAGTTGGGCATCAACCGCCAGATCGGCAATCTCGTCTTCGGCATCGAGGGCGAGCTGTCCTGGGCCGGCCTCCGCGGCAGCCTTGCGATGCAGAACTACTTCGGCGTTGCGGATGTCGACTTCTCCTCGCGCCTCGACTGGCTCGGCGCGGTGGTCGGCCGCATCGGCGTCGCCCAGGGTGCGTCGCTCGTCTATCTCCGGGGCGGCCCCGTCTGGGCCGGCCTCGATCACGGCGCGCGGCTCGTCTACACCGGCCCCGCGCCGGCGCCGTTCGACTTCATCGACCGCAGCGGCGGCGCCACGCAGCTCGGCTGGACGCTCGGCGGCGGCATCGAGCACGCGGTCGCCCCCAACTGGTCGGCGCGAATCGAATACGCCTATGTCGGACTCGCGGAACGCACCGTCGCGATCGCGGGAACGATCTCGAACGCCGGCGTGATCGCCCCGTCCGCGACGGATCTGCGCGTCATGCAGGGACTTCACCTGGTCAAGCTCGGCGTGAACTACCATTTCGGCGGCCCGCCGACGCAGCCCGCGATCGCGCCCCTGCCCGCCGCCGGATTCGACTGGAGCGGCTTCTATGTCGGGCTGCATGCCGGCGCGGGCGCCGGGCGCGCCTCCTGGCTGGACCTCGATCCGCGCCGGCATCTCGACCTCGCGGGCGGGCTTGCGGGCGGCCAGGCCGGACTCAACCTGCAGGTCGGCCGCATCGTGTTCGGCGCCGAGTTCGAGGCGACGTGGAGCGCCATCGGGCGCGAGGCGGGCTATGCCGCGCTGGAGGCGGGCCTCGGCGCGACCACGCTCACGCTCGCCACGGAGCCGCAATGGCTCGGCATTGCGGCCGGCCGTCTCGGCGTCGCCCACGATCGCTGGCTCGTGTTCGCGAAGCTCGGCGCCGCCGTGGGGCATCAGCGGCATGTCCGGGACCAGGTGGCGCCGGGCGTGCTCGCGCTCCGCACCGCCGGCCGCCACCATCCCGCCGGCGTCCTCGTCGGCGCCGGCTTCGAATACGCCCTGACCCCCGCCTGGTCCGTGAAGGGCGAGTACGGCTTCGTCGACTTCGGTCGCGAGAGCATCACCACGACCGGCAGCGCCGATGGTCTGCTCAACGGCAACGTGATCAACGATCAGACCGTCCGCCAGCAGCTGCACCTCGGCAAGATCGGCATCAACTACCGATTCGCTCCTCCGTGACGCGGCAGAACCGCATCACGCCGCGACGCGCGTCGTCTCGAAGGACGGCACCCTGGCCGCGAAGGCGTCGAGCCACGCGACGAGGCGCGGATAGTCCTTGCGCCATTCGCCGCCGAAGCGCAGGTCGAGATAGCCGAGCGCGCAGGCGACGGCGATCTGTCCCACATGCGGCGTCGCATCGAGCCCGGGCGGCTCCGCCTCCAGCAGGTCGAGCGCGCGGGTCATCTTGCCGGCCTGATGCTCGACCCACTTGGCCACATGCAGTTCGGGAGCGCGCCAGCGGCCTTCGTAGACCCGCAGGATGCCGGCATCCATGATGCCGTCGCCGATCGCCTGCATGCGCAGCGCCGCGAAACGCGCCGCCGGCGCGCGCGGAATGATCCGGCCAGCGCCCGCCACGTGGTCGAGATATTCGAGGATCACCCGCGAGTCGAACAGGGCCGTGCCGTCCTCGAGCACCAGCACCGGGATCTTGCCGAGCGGGTTCTGGCGGCGGACCGTGTCCGAGGGATCGTTGGTGTCGGCCGGCTCGACCTTGAGGTCGATGCCGAGGATCGCGGCCGCGATCTTGATCTTGCGGCCGAAGGGAGACGGCGGCGCGGAGCGGAGGATCATCATGTTCGGAGTCCTGATGGGCGGGAATGGGCAACGCACGCGCGGCGTCGCGACGACAGCCGCGTCCGGACCACGCGGCTCGCGGGGCGCGGGAACGTCGGTCAGATCAACCGGTCACGACCAGGTTGACGGCTTTCGGCCCCTTGCCCTTCTTGTCGGGCTCGACGTCGAAGGAGATGCGCTGGCCTTCCGCCAGGCTCTTCAGCCCGGCCCGCTCGACCGCGGTGATGTGGACGAACACGTCGCGCCCGCCGTCGTCCGGCTTGATGAAGCCGTAGCCGCGTTCGCCATTGAAGAACTTGACCGTACCGGTCTGGGCCATCGGGAAGCTCCTTTCCCCCAACATTGCTAAGCCGTCGACCCCCGCGGCGACGGCTCGGCCGGACATTCGCATGCGGGAAAGGCGTCGGCCGAATCGACCTCCGGCACCTCCGCCGGCCCCCCACGTGAGAGGCGGAACGTCAAAGCCAGCAAACAAAAGTAGATCAAAACCTGGGCGGGCTGGAAAGAGGGCGAATTTGCGGCAAGGTCATTTTTCGCCCGTGAGCCGATCGATCCGGACGCCGCCACGCCCTTCGCGCGCCAGGATGCCGGCCAGGGCCGGCAGCAGGACGCCGAGCTCGGCCTCCAGCGTCCACGGCGGATTGACCACCGCGAGGCCGGTCCCGGTCAGCCGTTGCGCATTCGCGGGCGCGACCGTCAGCTCCGCCCTCAGGATGCGCGGCACCCCGAGCCGCGCGAGCCGTCGGGCGAAGGCCTCGGTCTCGCGCGGTGCCTTGACGGGGTACCAGAGGAGGTAGATGCCGGTCGGCCATTTTCGATGCGCCGCGGACAGGCCTTCGAGCAGGCGGCCCGACTCGTCCGGCCGCTCGAAGGGCGGGTCGACCAGGACCAGGCCGCGGCGTTCCTTCGGCGGCACATAGGCGTTGAGCGCCGCATAGCCGTCGATGGCGACCACCTTGACGCGCCGGTCGCCGCCGAGGTGGCGGGCGAGCGCCGCGGCCGCCTGCGGCTCGAGCTCGCAGGCGACCAGCCGGTCCGCGGCCCGCATCAGGGCGCAGGCGAGTGCCGGCGAACCCGGGTAACGGGTCAGCTGCGTTCCCGGATTGAGGGCCGCGACCACGGCGAGGTAGGGCGCGAGCAGCTCGCGGACCCGCGCATCGAGCGGCGCGGTGACGAGGCGTCCGATGCCGTCCCGCCATTCGCCGGTGCGGCTCGCCTCCGGACCCGTCAAGTCGTGGAGCCCGGCGCCCGCATGGGTATCGATGATGCGGAATGGGCTCGCCTTGCCGGTCAGATAGCCGATGATCCGCGCCAGCACCGCGTGCTTGACGACATCGGCGAAGTTGCCGGCGTGAAAGGCGTGGTCGTAGTTCATCGCGCCAGTATCAGCAGACCCGCGCCGGCGGGCCCGGGCTGCCGGCAGATGCCCCGCGCGGGACGACGGCCGGCGCGCCGCGCCCCGTCAGCTCCCCTGTCCGCGCACCGGCGGCATGACGACGCGCTCGCGCCGGCAGGCTCTGCGATCGACCTCGGGGCATTCCTGAAAGCCCAGTTCGCGGCTCATGCAGACACGGACCTCGCGCAGGCGCCGGTTGTCGCAGGTCACCGCCACCGAGGCCCGGCTCATCCCGGGATTGGCGCGCACGAAGGCCTCCTCGACCTCCTCGGGCGTGACCGTGAGCTCGCCCGTGGGCTCGAGATATTCGGACGGGATCTTGACGACCGCGCGCGCCTTGCGGACGGTCTCGAAATAGGCGCGCGGCGCCAGGCCCGTACAGGTGCCGTGCTTGTCCCACTGATTGAAGACCAGGCGCGGGGCCGGCATCAGGTCGAGCATCGCCGAGACCGTGTTGCGGTCGAGCCGCGGCGCCGGCACCTGGCAGTATTCCGGGAAGCCGCGCTCGTATTGGGGCCAGAGGCCGTGCACCACGAAGGAGTAGCGCCGCTCGCCGCACTGCATCTGCGGGGCCCGCTCGCCGGCGGCATCGCAGAAGGACGGCGACCACGACAGGGACAGCACATAGTGATCGAACTTGCCGGGCGCGTTCTGACGCGCATCCTGCGCCGCGGCGCCGAGCGGCAGCGAGAGGCCGAGGACCAGGGCGAGGATTCGCAACGACGTCATCCACGAGCAGCGGAGCATGGACGCGCCCTCCGTTGAGGTTGCAGACGGCGCCATGCTAGCGCCGCGCTCGGAACATTACAAGAACCGAATTGGAACAGACCGGGATCGCGGCTCAGGGCCGCGCCATCCGGCAGGCCGGATGATAGGCCCAGTTCCGGTCGAGACCGACCACGCACCACTGCACGCCCCAGCTCACGCCGAGATACCCCGTGTCCTCGATGATGGCGTAGTGCACGGCCCGGCGCACGCCGTCCGACACCAGCACCTGCCCGCTGCAGAAGCGGCGTGGAATCGCGTCCGCCGCCCACGGACGGAAGGCGGTCTGGCGCAGCCGCTCGAAGCCGACGATCTGCAGCGCCGAATGCCAGTATTCGGATTCCTTGGCGGCGAAGCGCGCCGAGATCTTTCCGAGCACGCCCGGATGGTCGCAGAGCGGGACCACGGCCTCGTAGCGCGGCCCCGACAGGCCGAAATTGAGCTCGAACAGGCTGGCGGCAGCGGCCGGCCGACCCGCGGTCACGCACAGCAGAACGAGCACGAGAAGGACGGCGCGGGCGGACGCGGACATCTGCGGACTCCCTGGAGAGCGCCCGACGGTGCCGCGCGGTCCGCGACGGGTCAAGTGCAGGCGCGCCACAGGCGACGAGAATCCGCGCCGGTCAATGACGCCTGCGCGCGACGCGAGGGTACTGCCCGGGCTCCGGCAGGGGCCCGGCCGTCACGCAAGAGGTCTGCGAGAAGCGCCACGAGGTCACGTTCGCCTGCATGTCGCACACCGCGAGGCGCGGCCCGCCGGGTGTCGCGAGGCAGGTCGACTGGCCGAGCTCGTAGGAGCGTCCGAGCGCCCGGCACGTGCAGTCCGCCGCCGCTTCGGTCGCGCCCGCGACCAGCAGCATCAGCGGCACCATGCATCGGGCCGGCCCCATCGATAAAGTCTAGCACAGTGGCGCGCCGTTGGGAGCGCAGCAGGTCGCCTGGGCCTCGGGCGTGGCCGGCGCGAGGACCGGTGCGTCCAGGGCGATGTCCAGGGGACGGCCGAGCACCTGCTCGACCAGGCCGAGCGCATCCAGCACCGTGCAGATCTCCGCCGCCATGTCGCCCCGGAAGCGCGTGAAGGTCGCCATCCGCAGCCCGATCTCGCGCCCGCTCTCGTGCACGCCGACGATCCGGGCGAGGGTGGCGGCCCGCTCGCCCTCGATCAGGACGTGATCGCGGACATGCTGCGTGACGCGGACCGAGCCGGCGACCAGACGGTAGACACGGCCTCGCGGCCGCTGCGCTGGCCGCAATACGGGAAGGTCTCGATCGGCCCGGTCAGGAGCCAGTCGACATCGGCGGCGAGGAACGGGGCGATACGGTCCGGATCGCGCGTGGCGAGCGCCTGCAGATAGGCTTCGACGCGGGCGCGGCTGGTTGTGGTCATGGCACCTCCGAGTCACGGTGCCAATGAATATACTTTAACTTGCGAAAATATTATATCGATCTCGTAAATTGCATCCGGACTTTCCCGGACGCGCCGGCAAGCCACTAGAATTCGGCGCTGTCGCGATAGATCTCGCAGATCTTGGCGGCCGCGCTCGACTGGCCCGCCTCGAAGCGCGCGAAGCTCGCGCGCAGGCCCGGGTCCAGGATCTGCACCTGCGGCCCGCAGGTCCCGCTCACGGAGGAGCCGGCAGGCTCGACCGCAGTCGCGAGGACGCCGGCCGCAGCCAGCGCCAGTGTCAGAACAGCAAGCTTGGTCATGGGTGCCCCCTGGCCGTTCGGCTCATGGTTAACGCCCTGTTGGTCGTATCCATGCGCCGTCCGGTTCATGCCCGCGGGGACCGATCCCGCCGGACTTGACCAGGATCCTGACACAAAGCCGTTGCGGTCCCTTCAAGAGGATCGCGCAGGAATTGCTAATGCCCGTAAAGGATTGGCAGAGCCGCGGGGCGCAACGGCTCGCGCAGCGAGCATATTGCGCCGCGTGACGTGCGGCACCCGCGCGTAGCGGTTCAGTGCCCCTCGAACGCGATCAGCGTACGCACCGGGACGTCGAGCCGCCGCAGCTTGTCGGCGCCGCCGAGCTCGGGGAGGTCGATGATGAAGCAGGCGGCGAGCACCTCGGCGCCCATCTGGCGCAAGAGCTTCACGGCGCCCTCGGCGGTGCCCCCGGTCGCGATCAGGTCGTCGACCAGCACCACGCGCTCCCCCTTGGCAACCGCATCCTCGTGAATCTCCATCTCGTCGAGGCCATATTCCAGCGAGTAGGCGATGCGCACCGTGGTGTGCGGCAGCTTGCCCTTCTTGCGGATCGGCACGAAGCCGGCCGACACCTGGTGCGCCACGGCGCCGCCGAGGATGAAGCCGCGCGCTTCGATCCCCGCCACCTTGTCGATCTTCCGGCCGGCCCACGGCTGCACCAGCTCGTCCACCGCGCGGCGGAACGCGCGTGCATTGCCGAGCAGCGTGGTGATGTCGCGGAACATGATGCCCGGCTTGGGATAGTCCGGAATCGTGCGGATCGCGGCGCGCAGGTCGTTCTCGAGCACGGGGCTGGTCATCGAGGTCTCATGGAGGCGAGGGAGGCATTGCGGAGGCGCTCACTTTGGCGAACGATCCGGAGAGGCGCAACCCGGAGAGCCTCCATGAGCACGCAACCGCCCGTTCCAGAGCAACGCACGGTCCTGACCGACATCGACATCCCGTTCGGCCGGCTGGTGGTGTTCTTCATCAAGGTCGGGCTCGCCGCGATTCCGGCCGCGATCATCCTCTGGCTGATCATGTGGGTGATCGTGATGGTCTTCGGCATGCTGTTCGGCTTCGGCTGGTGGATGCACCGGCCGTTCTGACCCGCGAAACCGGCCCTCAAGCCTTCAGCACGCGGCCCGCGACGGCGTCGAGCTTGCCGATCAGCTCCGGGTCGCGCGCCTCCGGCGCCGTGATGATCGCGGTGTCGAGGGCGCGGTCGGAGCCGATCGGGCACGGCTCGTGCTCGCGCGGGAAGTCGCGGGCGAGCCGCGCCACCAGCCGCTTCGCCTTCTCGGCATTGGCCACGAGCACCTTGATGATGTCCTGGACCGTGACGGCGTCGTGGTCCGGATGCCAGCAGTCGAAATCCGTGACCATGGCGACGGTCGCGTAGCAGATCTCGGCCTCGCGGGCGAGCTTGGCCTCCGGCATGTTGGTCATGCCGATCACCGCATAACCGAGATTCTTGTAGGTGAGGCTCTCGGCCAGCGTCGAGAACTGCGGTCCCTCCATGCACACATAGGTGCCCTCGCGCACCACCGCGATGTCCTCCGCCATGGCGGCCTGGGCGATCCGGATGCGCAGGCGCGGCGACACCGGATGCGCCATCGAGACATGGGCGACGCAGCCCTTGCCGAAGAACGAGCTCTCGCGCTTGTGGGTGCGATCGACGAACTGGTCGACCAGTACGAAGGTGCCGGGCGGCAGCTCCTCCTTGAACGAGCCGCAGGCCGAGAGCGAGACGAGGTCGGTCACCCCGACCCGCTTGAGCGCGTCGATGTTGGCGCGATAGTTGATGTCGGAGGGCGAGAGCCGGTGGCCCTTGTCGTGGCGCGGCAGGAACACCACCGGCAGGCCGGCGATCTCGCCCAGGCGCAGCGCCCCCGACGGCTCGCCCCACGGGCTCGCGACCTTCTCCTCGCGCACGTTCTGAAGTCCCGGCAGGTCGTAGATGCCGGAGCCGCCGATGATGCCGAGCACCGCTTTGGTCATGGGACTCTCACACGAACGCGGCGCGCGTCACGGTCGGTGGTGCAGGATCGCGGCGGCGCCCGGCGGCCCCGCCGGCGGCTCAGGCGTGGCCGTGCACGTCGGCCCAGACCTTCTTCTTCGTGAAGTAGAGCAGCCCGGCGAAGACGATCAGGAAGATCATCACCTGGAAGCCGATGCGCTTGCGCGCCTCCATGTGCGGCTCGGCGGCCCAGGCCAGGAAGGCGGCGACGTCCTTGGCGTACTGATCGATCGTCTGCGGCGCCCCGTCCGTGTACGGGACCAGCTCGTCCTGGAGCGGCGGGGGCATCGAGATCGCGTGGCCCGGGAAATAGGTGTTGTAGCTCGTGCCGGGCGGCAGCTCGACGCCCTGGGGCGGGTCCGTGTAGCCCTTGAGCAGCGCCACCAGGTAGTCGACGCCCTGCTCCTGGTACTGGGTGAAGATGTCGATCAGGAACCACGGGAAGCCGCGCTCGTAGGTGCGCGCCTTGGCGATCACCGAGAGGTCCGGGGGCACGGTGCCGTTGTGCTGGGCGCGCGCGGCGTTCTCGTTGGGCCAGGGCGCCGGGAAGCGGTCCGCGAGGCGGCCGTCGCGCTCGAACATCTCGCCCTGGTCGTTCGGGCCGTCCTTGATCTTGTATTCCTTGGCGATCGCGGCGGCCTGCGCGGTCGTGAAGCCGGGGCCGCCCGGCTCGGCGAGGTTGCGGAACGACACCAGCGTGAGGCCGTGGCAGTTCTGGCAGACCTCGCGGTAGACCCTCAGCCCGCGCTGCAGCTGGGCGCGGTCGAACTTGCCGAACGGTCCGGACCACGACCAGCTCAGCGCCGGCGGCGCGATCGCTTCCGCCGCGATCGCGGCCGACGGGCCGAGCGGGGCCGTGAGCGCAACCGCGAGGGCCGCCGCGAGGATGTGTCTGGACGGGCTCATGCTCATCTCCTCGCGGCTCAGTGCTTGGTGCCGGATGGCGCGGGCGCGGGCGCGCCGATCGGCACCCCTTCGCGCAGCACCGCCTCCGAGATCGAGTTCGGCAGCGGCTTCGGCTTCTCGATCAGGCCGAGGATCGGCAGGATCACCAGGAAATGCAGGAAGTACCAGGCCGTGAGGAAGCGTGCCGCGATCACGTAGCCGCCTTCCGCGGGCTTCGCGCCGAGCCAGCCGAGACCGATGCAGACCAGCACGAAGATCCAGAAGAACTGCCGGTAGAGCGGCCGGTAGGCGGCCGAGCGCACGCGCGACGTATCGAGCCAGGGCAGGAACGCCAGGATCACGATCGAGGCGCCGAGCGCGATCACGCCGCCGAGCTTCGAGGGGATCGCGCGCAGGATCGCGTAGAACGGCAGGTAGTACCATTCGGGCACGATGTGCGCCGGGGTCACCAGCGGGTTGGCCGGGATGTAGTTGTCGGCGTGGCCGAGATAGTTCGGCAGGTAGAACACGAACCAGGCGAGCAGGATCAGGAACACCACCATCAGGAACGAGTCCTTGACGGTCGCATAGGGCGTGAAGGGCACGGTTTCCTTGTCCGACTTCGGCTCGACCCCGGTCGGATTGTTCTGGCCCACCTCGTGCAACGCCCAGACGTGCAGGATCACGACGCCCGCGATCACGAAGGGCAGCAGGTAGTGCAGCGAGTAGAACCGGTTGAGGGTCGGGTTGCCGACCGAGTAGCCGCCCCACAGCCAGGTGACGATCGAATCGCCGACGACGGGAATCGCGCCGAACAGGCTGGTGATCACCTTGGCGGCCCAGAAGCTCATCTGGCCCCAGGGCAGCACATAGCCCATGAAGCCAGTGGCGATCATCAGGAACAGCAGGATGACGCCGAGGATCCACAGCACCTCGCGCGGGTCCTTGTAGGAGCCGTAATACATGCCGCGGAACATGTGGATGTAGGCGGCCAGGAAGAACATCGACGCGCCGTTGGCGTGCAAGTAGCGCAACAGCCAGCCGTAGTTCACGTCGCGCATGATCGTCTCGACCGAGACGAAGGCGTGGTCGACATGCGGCGTGTAGTGCATCGCCAGCACGATGCCGGTGACGATCTGGATCGCCAGCATCAGCGACAGGATGCCGCCGAAGGTCCACCAGTAGTTCAGGTTGCGCGGCGTCGGATAGGCCACGAACGACGCATGCATGAAGCTCACGATCGGCAGCCGCCGCTCGAACCACTGCATGAACCGGCTCTGCGGCTGGTAGGTCGAATGTCCGCTCATGGGATGACCCTTGGGAAGGATGCGGGAGGCCGGCTCAGCCGATGCGAATCTTGCTGTCGGCGACGAACTCGTAGGGCGGCAGCGGCAGATTGGCCGGTGCCGGCCCGCGCCGGATGCGGCCCGAGGTGTCGTAGTGCGAACCGTGGCAGGGGCAGAAGAAGCCGTTGTAGTCGCCCTGGCGCGTGAGCGGCACGCAGCCGAGATGGGTGCAGATGCCGACCAGGACCAGCCACTGGTCGTGACCCTGCTTGACGCGCTGCTGGTCGGATTGTGGATCGGGCAGGCTCCCCACATCCACGGCGCGCGCCTCCTCGATCTCCTTCTGGGTCCGGTGGCTGATGAAGATCGGGTTGCCGCGCCACACGACCTTGATGACCTGGCCCTCGGCGATCGGCGCGAGATCGACCTCGATGGGCGCGCCGGCCGCGATCGTGGAGGCATCCGGGTTCATCTGCGCGATCAGCGGCCAGACGGCGGCGGCGGCGCCCACTGCGCCGACGACCCCGGTTGCGATGTAGAGAAAGTCGCGGCGTGTCGGCTCGGCCGAAGACATCGTGGTCACGGTCAAAAGTCCTTTCCCGTCGTGCCGATCAGCCCGCCCGCGCCGCGCATCCGGGAGCCTTCGAACGCGTCATCGACAACCCCCCCGGTGGCGATGGGCGGACCCGCCGCAGCCAGCCTGGGGAAGACGGCGCGCGGCGCAATCCGGCGGCGTTCTATTGGCACCCTTGCCGCGGATGCGCAAGCCCGCTATCGCGGCCGCGCGCGGCGGGCGTGGAAAGCCCTCGAACGACGGCTTTTCGGCATCCCTCCGGCACCCCGGCCCCGGCCCATGCAGATTGCGCTCTACCAGCCCGACATCGCGCCCAATGCCGGAACGATTCTCCGCATGTGCGCCTGCTTCGGCATCCCGGCGCACATCGTCGAGCCGGCGGGATTCCCCGTCGGCGACCGCGCCTTCCGCCGCGCCGGCATGGACTACCTCGACCGGGTCGAGCTCTTGCGCCACGACTCCTGGGAGGCCTTCGAGTCCTGGCGCCGCCGCGACGGCCGCACGCTGGTGGCGTTCACGACCCGCGCGGAGCGCTCCTTCCTCGCGCATCGCTTCGAGGCGCGCGACGTCCTCCTGTTCGGCCGCGAGTCGTCCGGCCTTCCCGACACGGTCCATGCGGCCGCCGACGCGCGCCTGCGCATCCCGGTGCGCCCCGGCCTGCGCTCGCTGAACGTCGCCCTCGCCTGCGCGATGGCGCTCGGCGAGGCGCTGCGCCAGACCGCCGGCTTCCCGGACTGACGCGGTGTCCGTCCGGAACAATCGGTCCCGCTCCGCGTTCGATTCGCCGGGGTGCGCGTGGCGCGGCAGACGGGACGGAGATCGTGGCGGGAAAGCGGCCGGAGCCGGACGTCTGGATCGTGATCCCCGCCTACGACGAGGCCGGGATGATCGGCCGCGTCGTCGCGGATCTCGGATCGCTCGGCCACCGCATCGTGGTGGTCGATGACGGCTCGCGCGACGCGACCGCTGCGCGCGCCCGGGAGGCGGGCGCCGTCCTGGTCCGGCACCCGATCAACCTCGGGCAGGGCGCCGCCCTGCAGACCGGCATCGACTTCGCCCTGCGGCAAGATGCCCGCGCGATCGTCACGTTCGATGCCGACGGACAGCATCGCGGCACCGACATTCCCCGGCTCCTGGACTCGCTCAAGGACGCGGATTTCGCGCTCGGCAGCCGCTTCCTGGGAGGCGCCGCCGGCATGCCGCCCCTGCGCCGCCTGCTGCTGCGCGCGGCGACGCTGTTCACCCGGCTCTCCACGCGCCTCGACCTCACGGATTCCCACAATGGCCTGCGCGCCATGACGCGGCGCGGCGCCGAGCGGATCCATCTGCGGCAGAACCGCATGGCCCATGCCTCGGAGCTCCTGAGCCAGATCGCCGCGAGCCGCCTGCCCTATGTGGAGGTGCCCGTGACGGTCGAGTACACGGCCTACTCGCTCGCCAAGGGGCAGAGGACGAGCGACGCGGTCACGATCCTGATCGACCTGTTCGCCCGCAGGCTCTACCAATGATCGCGCAGGCGCTGCTCACCGTCCTCCTGCTCGCCATCGTGCTCTATGCCTGGCGCGAATACCGCCGCTCGCCCGTCATCGGCCTCGCCGCCACGCTGGCAGCCTGCGCGGGACTCTATCTGGTCTGGATTCCGTCCCACGCGAGCGCGCTCGCCGAATGGGCCGGCGTCGGCCGTGGCGTCGACCTCGTGATCTATGTCTGGGTCGTGATCAGCCTGCTCGTGATCCTCAACCTGCACCTGAAGCTGCGGGCCCAGATGGAGCTGATCACGCGGCTCGCGCGCGCGGTCGCGATCGAGAACGCGCTGCGCGCGGCGAACCCGCCCGATCCGGCTAGCCGGTGACCAGCACGAGCCCGACCAGGATCACCCCGATGCCGACCATCAGCCGCACCGACAGCGGCTCGGCGAACACGAGCCCTCCCAGGATCGGCGTGATCGCGAAGGCGAGCGCCACGAACGGATAGGCGCGCGACAGCGGCGTGAAGGTCAGGATCCACACCCACAGCACCGACAGCGCCAGATAGAGCCCGAGCGCGAGCAGGAAGGCCCAGTTCTGCACGAGCCCGAGCGCGCGCTCGACCAGCGGCCCGTCCGGCGCGACCCGCAGCGCCGCGAGCTTGAACAACAGCTGGCCGCCCGCCATGCCGGCCGCATAGGCGGCGAGCACCGCGACCTGGGCCAGAGAGAGGCGCGCGTTCATCGGGGTTTTCGTAACACGACGCGCATGGCGTCGAACAGGTTCGCGGGCACGCCGATGCGGCTCGCGCCCGCCGGAGCCGCCGCGCGCGATCCGACCATGCGCCGCAGCTGGAAGATGATCAGCGAGAGCGGCACGATCTTCCAGGGGTGGTCGAGCGATTCCACCGCGAGCCCGAGGCGGCCGCCGAGCCGCGCCATGCTCTCGGCGGTGAAGAACCAGAGATGCTGCGGCGGCGTCATCAGCCGCCAGGAGGCGCCGGCGAGGCGCGCGCTGATCGACCCGAAATCGCCGGTCGTCAGCACGATCGCGCCGCCGGGCGCGAGATGGCGCGCGCACAGCGAAAGCGTCGCGTGCGGATCCGGCACGTGCTCGATCACGTCCAGCATGACGATCGCGTCCTGCCGCCCGAAGCGCGCCAGCGTCTCCTCGTCGGCGACGCCGGTCGCGACGTCGAGACCGCTGCGCCGGCAATGCGCGGCCGCCTCGGCAGCGATCTCGATGCCCGCCACCTCGTAGTGGCGCCTCGCCACCTGCAGGAAGAAGCCGTAGGCGCAGCCGAGCTCCAGGAGCCGGCCCGAGGGGACGCGGCGGCGGATGAAGTCGACCTCGCGCGCGAACTCGCGCCGCAGCACCGGCTCGGCGCCGCGATAGTCGGCATAGCCGTCCGCATGCGCCCCTGCGAAATAGTCGTCCGTGTAGTAGGCGGCCGGATCGAAGCCGCGCGCCTCGGCGCGCCCGAGCCCGCAGGCGCTGCAGCGCAGGATGTCGCAGCGGTTCTTGGCGTAGAGGAAGGCGTGCGCGGTGTCGCGCCCGCAGGCCGGGCAAGGGAGCTCGCGCGCAGGTTCCGCGGCGGTCTCGCGCGCGGCCCGGGCCGGGCGGGTTTCGACAGCGGACATGTCGGTCACCAATGCATGCGCCAGTTCGCCTCGAGCGCCGCGCTGCCCGAGAGCACGGCGCTCGCGATCGCGAGCGTCGCGCTGGTCGCCGCGCGCGGGCCGCGGTCGGCGAGCGCGGCGACCACCACCGCGAGGAGCGGCAGCATGGGGACGAAATAGCGCCCCTGCACGCCCCAGATCTTCGGCTCGGCGATCGGCGTCCAGGTCAGATAGAAGATCAGGAACACGACCACGAAATAGCCGAGCGCGCCGAGCCCCGCCACGGCCGCCGCGCGCAGCCGCGTCGCGCGGTCGAGCTCGAGGCGGGTGAGGAAACTCGCCCCCAGCAGGACCGCCACCACCGGGTAGACCCAGCCCTGCAGATGGGTGTCGCCCCAGCCCAGGATGCCGATCACCGAGCGCGACAGCTCGCGCCAGTTGTCGAGCGTCGAGACCATGGCGGCGAAGAAATGCAGCGGGTTCTCCAGCATGAAGGCGAGCTTCGCCGAGAGGTCGAACCGATCGGCCGGCACGCCGGTGCCGGCGATCACGCGCCAGGTGCCGACGTCGCCCGCCGTCGCCACCACCCACCAGAGCGTCAGGGCGATCCCCGGCCCCGTCACCAGCGCGAGCGCACCGGCTCGGCGCGGCAGCTCGGCGAGCCGCCCGCGCATCGCCTCGAGCACCACGAAGGCGACGTTGGCGAGCTTGGCGGTCGTCGCCAGTGTCATCCAGAGGGCCTGCTCGGCCAAGCGTTGGGCGGGGGCATGAATGGTGCGCAGGCCCAGCGCCACGACCACCAGGGTGAAGCTCAGCGCCGCGCCGTCCGCGCTGATCACCGCGCGGCTGTACACGGCCGCCGGCAGCATGGCGATCGCGAACAAGGCCCATTGCAGCCGCGGCGCGAGCGCGATCGCATAGGCCGCGGCCGCCGTCATGGCGAGCAGCCCCGTCAGCCGCATGAGGTAGAGCGTCGGAAGGAAATCGAGCCCCAGCAGGCGCGCCACGAAGCCGGCCGCGACATAGGGCAGATAGGAGAACGGCGGATAGCTCTCCGCGCCCTCGTAGAGGGTGAACACCGGCGCGCGCCCGTCCTCGCCGCGAACCTCGGCCTGGCGCCGATAGTCGATCACGGTGCGATAGCTGAAGCCCGGCTTGCCGACATTGTAGCGCACGCTCTCGAAGAACTCGAAATCGTCGTGGACGCGCGCCGGCAGCAAGGTTCCCTTGCGTCCCTCGGCGTCGCGTCCGTCGGGCACGAGCTCGCCGCCCGCGATGCCGTAGGCACGCACGAAATGCGCGGCCTCGTCGGGACCCCGCAGGGGCGGGTTCACGACCAGCAGGCCGACGCCGAACAGGAGCGACAGGATCACGAACAGGATCGGAGGCGATGCGAGCCGGGCGCGGACCGGACGCGACGCGCCGAGGGTCGGGACGGCCGGACGGGACGCGGGCAGCTCCTGGAAGGTCGTCATTCCCTCACCTGGTTCCGGGCGTCCGCACGCGCACAAGCCGACGTTGCGCGCCGACGGCGAGCCGGCGCGGCGTTCCCCCAACGCGGCGCGAGCCCGCCGGGTTCCCGGCCGGGCTTGCCCCCCGGGCCGCCCCACGCAATGGTGCCGCGCGATCGGGAGCAAGGGAAGTTGCGGATGGACGGGAAGCGATTGGAGGCGCGCGAGGCGCGCGCCCGGGCCTGGTTCGAGGCGCTGCGCGACGAGATCTGCGCGGCCTTCGAGGGGCTGGAGGACACGCTGCCCACCGGCGCGCCGCTCGGCGACCGCGCGCCGGGCCGCTTCCTGCGCACCCCGTGGACGCGCGCCGACCACACCGGCGCCGCGGGCGGCGGCGGCGTCATGGCGATGATGCGCGGCCGCGTGTTCGAGAAGGTCGGCGTGCACGTCTCCACCGTGTTCGGCGAGTTCGCGCCCGAATTCCGCAAGGAGATCCCGGGCGCCGCCGAGGACCCGCGCTTCTGGGCGTCCGGCGTCTCGCTGATCGCCCACCTGCACAATCCGAACGTCCCGGCCGTGCACATGAACACCCGCTTCGTGGTCACCACCAAGAGCTGGTTCGGTGGCGGCGCCGACCTCACCCCGGTGCTCGACCGCCGCCGCAGCCAGGACGATCCCGACACGGTCGCCTTCCACGACGCCATGCGTGGCGCCTGCGAAGCGCACGCGGTGGCCGATTACGCGAAACTCAAGGCCTGGTGCGACGAGTATTTCTATCTCAAGCACCGCAAGGAGATGCGCGGCATCGGCGGCATCTTCTACGACTGGCTCGACTCAGGCGACTGGGAGGCCGACTTCGCCTTCACGCAGGATGTCGGCCGCGCGTTCCTGGGCATCTATCCGGAGCTCGTGCGCCGCAATTTCGCGACTCCCTGGGACGCGGCCGCGCGCGAGGAGCAGTTGGTGCGCCGCGGCCGCTACGTGGAGTTCAACCTGCTCTACGACCGCGGCACCGTGTTCGGCCTGCGCACCGGCGGCAATGTGGATTCGATCCTCTCCTCCATGCCGCCGGTCGCCAAGTGGCCGTGAGTCCGTAGGGCGCAATAGGTGCGAAGCACCGTATTGCGCCGGCCGAGTCCCAGCGAACGACTGCACGAGCCGAAACGTTGTCGGCGCAATACGTTTCGCTGTTGCGCGCTACTGGAACGCCAGATCCGCCGGCGAGATCAGCACGCCGAAGCGCTCGCACCAGATGATCAGGCTGGGATAGTCCTTGAGATTGACCCCCGCCGGAATCGCGTAGCGCTGGCTGCCCTTGAACGCCCGCAGCCGGCCGAGGTCGACATACATCACGCCGTCCATGTCGCCGTTGGCGCGGATCGACGGCTTCGGCACCAGGTAGACGTGATAGGCCGGCCCCGGTCCCACCTCGAAGTCGCTCTCGAGGAAGACCGTGCTCTCGTGGACGCTCACCTTCCCCTTGCCCCAGTGGATCGGGTCCGACGGGTTGGCGTGGATGAACGTGCCGCTGGCGACCAGCTTCGCGCGCTCGGCGTCGCTGAGAGTCTCCATGCCGGGTGGCGGCGGGAACACGAAGGGAAACAGGAAGAAGCCGAGCGCGACGCCGAACGCCGTGCCGACGGTTCCGCCGAGCAGGAAGATCATCACGGCGCGCCAGAACCGACGAAGCATCGGGACCTCCCTGATTCTCTGAGTCGCGGCTCCGATGCTACCCAGACAGCAGGTGCGGGATCGAATTCAAAAACTCCCCGGCAGGAAAAGTTCCACCTGCAAAGATTAGCCAAATAATCTCAAATATTCGGGCGACAAGTTCCCTCGCGGCAGTATCATGGTACGAGGCGCCGGAAACGCTTGTGGAACTCGTTGCCTTGCGACAACACTGACTCGTTATTGCGCAGCCCTGGTATTTCGCAACCTCCTGAACCTATTCATCCGCGCCAACTCCACCTACAGATTGCGTCAGGCGATTGGCCGGTGGATCGGACAGGGGAGGCCCTTCGAATGAAGAAGACACAAGCTGCAGCGTTTCTCGCGGTGTCGGCGTTGGCTCTCGTGGCGGCCCAAGGCGCCCAGGCGGCCGACCTGCCGCGCAAGGCGCCGATTGCGGCGCCGATCGTCGCTCCAGTGTACAACTGGACCGGCTTCTATGTCGGCGTTCATGCCGGCTATGGCTGGTCGGACGTCGATGCCGCGACCACGTTCCTGCCGACGCCGGCCGCCTTCCTCGCTGACAATTTCGCGTACGGCTTCGATGCGGATGGTTTCCTGGCCGGCGGCCAGATCGGCTTCAACTACCAGATTGCCAACTGGCTGCTCGGCATCGAGGCCGACATCTCGTGGGCCGACATCAATGGCGGGGCGACGGTTGCGCCGATGACCTTCCTCGGAGCGCCGCTTGCGGGCTCGTTCCATACGTCCAGCTTCGACATGAACTGGTTCGGCACTCTCCGCGGGCGCCTGGGCTTCACGGCCAATCAGCTTCTCATCTACGTGACGGGCGGCTTGGCGTTCGCCGACATCGACTACGCGGCGCGGACGTTCTTTGCGCCCGGCGCCTTCGACTATGTGGGATCGGGCAGCAGCACGGAAGTCGGATGGACGCTCGGCGGCGGCGTGGAATGGGCCTTCGCCCCGAACTGGAGCGCCAAGTTCGAGTATCTGTACTACGACCTGGGTGACACGACGATCATCCAGAACCCGGTCGCTCCCAATCCGCCGTTCCAGGTGGCCACGAATTTCGACAACGCCGGGCACATCGTGCGCGTCGGTCTGAACTATCGCTTCGGCTGGGGCGGTCCGGTCGTCGCCCGCTACTGATTCCCAAGTCTCGCGACTCCGAGGCCCCGGGGCGGACCGCCCCGGGGCCTCTCCATTTTTTTGGGCCCGCAGGATCCTCGCGGCATGGAACTCTGTTGCGGCCGCGTCACATATCGCCGTGAAGTTGTCCCCGGAGCGGGAACTTTGCGGTTTCACGCTAGCCACCGCCGGAGGCTGTCGATAGACGGGATTATCGGATTTTTGTGAATGGGGACCTCCGATGAAGAACCGTTTCGCGCTCGCTCTCGGCACGGCTGTGATCATGGGCCTCGGCTCCGCGTCCGCAGCGGACCTTCCGCGCAAGGCGCCGATTGCGGCGCCGATCATGGCCCCGGTCTACAACTGGACGGGTGTCTATGTCGGCGTGCACGCGGGCTGGGGCTGGAGCGACGCCGATGCGTTCACCACCTTCACCCCTTCGCCGGCCGCGTTTGGCGTGGGGTGGACGCCCTTCGGCTATTCGCATGACGCCGACGGCTTCATGGCCGGCGGCCAAATCGGCTTCAACTATCAGATCGCGAACTGGGTCGTCGGTCTGGAGGCGGATCTGTCGTGGGCCGACATCAATGGCGGTGTCACGGTCGCGCCGCTCGTGACCTTTGCCGGCGTGCCGGTGGCGGGCACCCTCCACAGCTCTGCCTACGACATGAATTGGTTCGGCACGGTGCGCGGCCGGTTGGGCTTCGCTGCGAACAACCTGCTTGTCTACGTCACGGGCGGTCTCGCCTTTGCCGACGTGGACTACGCAACCGTGTCGGTGTTCCCGGCCGGGACCTGGGCAGGTACTGCGAGCGAGACCAATGCCGGTTGGACTCTCGGCGGCGGCTTTGAGTGGGGCCTGACCCCGAACTGGAGCGTCAAGGCGGAGTATCTGTACTATGATCTCGGCGACACGACGGTCGTCGGCCTGAACGCCGCGGCGGGACCCGCCTTCACGACGGTGACCAGCATCGACAACGACGGCCACATCGTGCGTATCGGCGTGAACTACCGCTTCGGCTGGGGCGGCCCGGTGGTCGCGCGCTACTGAGCGCATCGCGGTTCGACTGCCAAGCCCCGGGGTCCCGCCCCGGGGCTTTCTCTTGAGGTGACTCCGTCAGGAACCGGCGCGGACTTCCGCGGCCGCCGCATCCGCAATCGCGGCGAGCGCGGCCCGGTCGTTCGGGAATCCGGCCGTGATCCACGCGGCCTCGGCCGCCTTCAGCGCGGCGCCCAGGGCCGGACCGCGGGCGAGGCCGCGCTTCATGAGATGCGACGCCTTCAGGGGAAACGCCGGCGCGGTCCAGCGCGCCGGCAGCGTCGCGAGCGCGCGCCAGCCCGCGTCGTCGACGTCGGCGCCAGAGCGCGCCCAGGCGATCAGCGCCCGGTCGGTGAACCTCTCCGGCTCCAGCCGATAGAGCAGCGCGCGCGCCGCGCCCTCGCCCGCCTCCGGGGAGACGCGCCACCAGCCCTCGGCCATGGATGACAGGCGCGCATGCTCCACGTTGAACAGCCGCAGCCGCTGCCACAGCCGCTCGGCATCCTCGGCGACCATCACGGCGAGCGCGCCGAGCCGGCGCACCGGGTCGCCCGCCAGGCCGAGCGCCGCCTCGCGCGCGACGAGCCCGTCGAACGACGCGATCCAGGGCACGCCGGCGAGCACCGGGCCGATCAGCCCCGAATCCGCCATCACGCCGAGCGTCGCCGCCGCGCCCGGCGCCGCCAGCAGCTTCATCAGCTCCATGCGCACGCGCTCGCGCGAGAGCTGCGCCAGCCCCGCGCGCGCCACGATGCAGGCGTGCAGGCCCTCCGCGTCGGGCGCGCCGTGGCCATAGGCGGCGTGGAAGCGGAAGAAGCGCAGGATGCGCAGGTAGTCCTCCGCGATGCGCCGCGCCGGATCGCCGATGAAGCGCACGCGCCGCGCGGCGAGGTCGGCAAGCCCGCCGACGTGATCGTGCACCGTGCCGTCGCGCGTGACCGACAGCGCGTTCATGGTGAAGTCGCGACGCTCGGCATCGCGCACCCAGTCGCGGCCGAAGCGCACCGTGGCCTTGCGCCCGAAGGTTTCGACGTCCTCGCGCAGCGTCGTGACCTCGAACGGCGTGCCTTCGACCACCACCGTGACGGTACCGTGATCGACGCCCGTCGGCACCGCCTTGAAGCCGCGCGCCGCCACCCGGCGCGTCACCTCGGCGGGAAGCGCCGTGGTCGCGACGTCGATGTCGCCGTGCGGCAGCCCCATCAGGGTATTGCGCACCGCGCCGCCGACCACCCGCGCCTCCTCGCCGTCGCGGTCGAGCGCGTCGAGCAGCGCCGCCAGCACGCCTTCGCGCAGCCATGCGGCGTGCACGAGGCGGCGCGCGCTCACTTCGTCCGCCCCGGGACGAACTTGCCGTCCTCCACGTGCGCCGGCACGTAGGTGGAGCGCGGCGGCGCGCCGCCGAACTGGGCGAGCACCAGGAAGCTCGCGATCACCAGCATGAGGGCGCTGGCGGTGAGCCAGGCCAGCGTGGACCAGCTCCAGGATTTCGAGTCGAGCACGCCCGCCCGCGTCGCCCAGAGGAACAGGGCGTAGAGCAGGAACGGCACCAGGAACAGCGCGAGCTCGGTGAGCACGGGACGGATCATGGCGCCCCAACCCGGTGTTCCATCGCCATCGTCAGCCCCGAATGATGCGCTCGTACAGGTTCCGCAGGATACCGGCTGTCACGCCCCAGATGTAGCGCTCGCCGAACGGCATGGCGTAGTAGCTCCGCGTCAAACCCTGCCACACGCGACTGTGGCGCTGGTGGTTCTCGGGCGTCATCAGGAAGGCGAGCGGCACCTCGAAGGCGTCGTCCACCTCGGCCGGGTTGAGCGCGAGCCGGTAGTCCGGCGCGACCCGCGCGACCGTCGGCACGATCCGATAGCCGAGCGTCGTCATGTAGAGGTCGAGATAGCCGAGCGGATCGACGAGATCGCGTGCAAGCCCGATCTCCTCCTCGGCCTCGCGCAGCGCCGCCGCCAGCGGGCTCTCGTCGGCGGCGTCGATCTTGCCGCCCGGGAACGAGATCTGGCCCGCGTGGTCCGGCAGGTGCGCGGTGCGCTGGGTGAGCAGCACCATCGGCTCGGCCCGGTCGACGACCGGGATCAGGACCGCCGCCGGACGAATCGGCCGGATCTCGGCCATGGCGTTCATGACCGGATCGATGTCGTGATCGCCGCGTCGGGGGGTGATGCCCGGGTCCGTCAGGCCCTCCGGCACCCGGAAGTCGAGCCGCGCCCGCGCCCGGTCGAAGAAGGGGAGGTCGTTGCCGTGCATCACGCCGGGCCCTCGAGCGAACCCGCGGGGGCCATCGCGAAGAAGGCCCCGCCCGACGCCACCCCGAGCATGCGCACGCCGTCGATCATGCGTTCCTCGCCGAGCTCCACCAGGTCGTAGAACAGCGCCCGGGTGACCAAGGCCCAGAGATCGGCCCGCACATGCAGGTAGGGTTTCAGCCCGCCGGTCCCCGGCTCGGGCGCGAATCGCAGCGCATGCTCGGGCCCGCACGCGATCCATTCGTCCACATTGGTCCGGAAATGCAGGATGCGCCCCTCCGGGTCTGGCTCGACCTTCATCTCGACCGCAAGGAAGGGGGCGTCGTCAACCGTGATCCCGATCTTCTCGACCGGCGTGACCAGGAAGTACCGCTCGCCCTCGCGCTTGAGCACCGAGGCGAAGAGCCGCACCAGCGCGGGCCTGCCGATGGGCGTCTTGAGGTAGGACCAGGTCCCGTCGGCCGCGATGCGGATGTCGAGATCGCCGCAATAGGGCGGATTCCAGAGATGCACGGGCGGCGGGCCTTTCCGGCCCCCCTCTTTCACGGCGCCCGCGATGGCCTCGAGCCCGGCAGGGCGTCCCTGCCCTTGATTGGCCATGGTTTGCTCCGACTCTGCGTTTCGGCCACGCGGCTCGCGGGATCGTGAACACGGGATCCATCACCAACGCGGCCCGGAACTATCGTAAGCTCCGACGGAATGAGAGAAATCGACGATTCGCGCCATCGCCCCGTGCTGACGCTGGGCCCTGGCGTGCCGTTGGCATGGCTGCAGTATAGCCATAGCTCATATGGGTCGGCGGCGGGGATTTCCCCAGGTCTCGCGGCGGCGGGCGGCATGCCGGCACAGACGGACATGCCGGGACAGAAGGAACAGAGGCCATGGCAATGACGGGCGGAGAAGGGCTCGAGAAGATCGAGGACATGATCGTCCGCTCCGCGGAGGCGAGCGCCGCGAACATCCGCGCCGCCAAGGCCGCCATCGGCACCGTCATCTTCGGCCAGGAGCCGGTGGTCGAGCGCGCCCTGATCACGATCCTCTCGGGCGGTCACGGCCTCCTGGTCGGCGTGCCGGGCCTCGCCAAGACCAAGCTGGTCGAGACGCTCGGCACCGTGCTCGGCCTCGACGCGCGCCGCATCCAGTTCACGCCCGACCTGATGCCCTCCGACATCCTCGGCACCGAGGTGCTGGAGGAGAGCCCGGGCGGCAAGCGCAATTTCCGCTTCATTGCCGGCCCGGTCTTCGCCCAGCTGCTGATGGCGGACGAGATCAACCGCGCGAGCCCGCGCACCCAGTCGGCGCTGCTGCAGGCCATGCAGGAGCAGCACGTCACGGTCGCGGGCGCACGCCACGACCTGCCGCGGCCGTTCCACGTGCTCGCGACCCAGAACCCGCTCGAGCAGGAGGGCACCTATCCCCTCCCCGAGGCGCAGCTCGACCGCTTCCTGATGGAGATCGACGTCGACTATCCGGACCGCGACGCGGAGCGGAAGATCCTCTTCGACACCACCGGCGCCGAGGAGAACAAGGCCAAGCCCGCCATGACGGCGGAGGATCTCATGACCACCCAGCGGCTCGTCCGCCGGCTGCCGGTCGGCGAGTCCGTGGTGGAGGCGATCCTCGCGCTCGTGCGCTCGGCGCGTCCGGGGCCCGAGGGCGGCGACACCGCCAAGGCGATCGCCTGGGGCCCGGGCCCGCGCGCGAGCCAGGCGCTGATGCTCGCGGTGCGCGCCAAGGCCCTGCTCGACGGACGCTTCGCGCCCTCGGTCGACGACGTGCTCGATCTCGCCGAGCCGATCCTCAAGCACCGCATGGCGCTCACCTTCGCGGCGCGCGCCGACGGCGAGAGCATCGTGGGCGTCATTCGCAAGCTCAAGGGGCGCATCGGTTAGCGCATGGTCCGGCACCGGTTCGCGGAGAGGGCGATGCGCCGAGGGGGGCTGTAGTCCGGATGGCGGCAGACGACCCGCGCACGAACGAGACCGAGGCGACCCGGCGCGCCGTCGGGGAAGCGCATGCGCTGTCGGCCACCATGCCGCGCCTGATCCTGGAGGCGCACCGCATCGCCGCCACCGTGATCCACGGCTTGCACGGCCGGCGCCGCGCCGGCCAGGGTGAGAACTTCTGGCAGTACCGTCGCTTCGTCTCGGGCGAGCCGGCGAGCCGGGTCGACTGGCGCCGCTCGGCGCGCGACGAGCATCTCTACGTGCGCGAGCAGGAATGGGAGGCCGCGCATACCGTTTGGATCTGGCCGGACCGCTCGGCCTCCATGATGTTCGCCTCGCCGCTCGTCTGGGAGACCAAGCTCGACCGCGGCCTCGTCGTCGCGCTCGCGCTCGCCGAGGTGCTGGTGGAAGGCGGCGAGCGCGTCGGCGTCCCGGGACTGATGCGGCCGACCGCCAGCCGCAACGTGATCGAGCGCATCGCCGAGGCGATCGTGCACGACCCCGCCGAGCGCGCGAGCCTGCCGCCCTCCTTCTCGCCCTCGCCGCTCGCCGAGATCGTGGTGCTGTCGGACCTGTGGAGCCCGATCGAGGAGGTGCATCGCACCATCGCGCAACTGTCCGCCTCCGGCGCCCACGGCCACGTGGTGCAGATCGTCGACCCCGCCGAGGAGACCTTCCCCTATGCGGGGCGCATCGAGTTCCTCGAGCCGGAGGGCGCCGGCAGCATCACGGCCGGGCGTGCCGAGACCTGGCGCGCCGACTACGAGAAACGCGTCGAGATCCATCGCGCCGAGATCCGCGCCGAGACCGACCGCCTGGGCTGGTCCTTCACGATCCATCGCACCGACCGCTCGGCGAGCGACCTGCTGCTGCGGCTCCACATGCAGATGGGGGCCGGGCCGAACGGCACCGGCATCAACCGCTGGCACGCCCTCGACCGCGCCGGGGGTCAGGCATGATCGGCGGCGTGCCTCTCGCTTTCGCCCAGCCCCTGGTGCTGCTCGGGCTCCTGAGCCTGCCGGTGCTGTGGTGGCTGCTGCGGCTGATCCCGCCGCGACCGCGCCGCATCGCCTTCCCGCCCGCGCGCCTGCTGTTCGACATCGCTCCCAAGGAGGAGACGCCGGCGCGCACGCCGTGGTGGCTCACGCTGCTGCGCCTCACCCTGGCGGCGCTGCTGATCCTCGCGGCCGCCGGCCCCCTGTGGAATCCGCCGCTCGCCACCCAGCAGGCCAACGCGCCGCTCGCGCTGCTCGTCGACGACGGCTGGGGCGCGGCCGCCGCCTGGGACACGCGCATCCGCACGGCCGAAGACCTCATCGCCCGCGCCGAGGCCGACGGCCGCGGCGTCGCGCTGGTGCCGCTGTCCGAGACCGGGCGCGACATCTCGCTCGAGACGCCGGGCGCCGCGCGCGCGCGGCTGCGTCAGCTGCGGCCGAAGCCCCATACGCTGGAGCGCACCGAGGCGCTGCCCGCGCTCGCCCGCTTCCTCGCGGCCACGCCCGAGCTCGAGCTGATCTGGCTCTCCGACGGGATGGATCTCGGGCGCGGCGCCGAGTTCGTCGACGGGCTCGCGCGCCTCGCCGAGCAGCGCTCGATCACCGTGGTGGAAGGCGGGCTCGCGCCCGCCCATTCGCTCGCGGCCGCCAACAATGCCGCCAATGCGCTGACCGTGAAGGTGCTGCGCGCGCAGACCGCCGCCGAGGACCGGGGCGTGCTGCGCGCCCTCGACCTCAAGGGCCTGCCGCTCGGCGAGGCGCCCTTCTCCTTCGCGACGCAGGACCGCGAGACCGAGGCGCAGTTCGACCTGCCGGTCGAGATCCGCAACGACATCGCGCGCATCGAGATCAACGGCGAGCGCTCGGCCGGCGCGGTCCAGCTCCTCGACAAGCGCTGGCGCCGGCGCTCCATCGGCGTCGTGACGGGCGCGACGGTGGAGACCGCCCAGCCGCTGCTCGCCGCCACCTACTATCTCTCGCGCGCGCTCGGCCCCTTCGCCGACGTGCGCCTCGCCGAGCGCGGCTCGCCCGCCCAGGCCGTCAACCAGTTCATGGACCAGCAGCTGCCCATGCTGGTCCTCGCCGACGTCGGCAATGTCGCGGGCGAGGCGCGCGAGCGGCTCAACGCGTGGATCGAGGACGGCGGCGTGCTGGTCCGCTTCGCCGGCCCGCGGCTCGCCGCCGGCGACGACGATCTCGTCCCGGTCAAGCTGCGGCGCGGCGGCCGCATTCTCGGCGGCTCGCTGAGCTGGGAGCAGCCGCAGCAGCTCGCCGGTTTCGCACGCGAGAGTCCCTTCTTCGGCATGGCGGTGCCGACCGACGTTACCGTGACCCGCCAGGTGCTGGCGGAGCCCGACTCGCTGCTCGGCGAGCGCACCTGGGCGGCGCTGACCGACGGCACGCCGCTCGTCACCGCAGCGCGGCGCGGCAAGGGCCTGGTCGTGCTCTTCCACGTCACGGCCGACACGCGCTGGTCGAACCTTCCGCTCTCCGGCGCGTTCGTCGACATGCTCAAGCGCGTCGTCGCCCTGGCCGGCTCGAGCGCCGCCGCCGAGACCGCGCCGGCGGGCAGCCGCGCGCCGCGCGAGGTGGTGCCGCCGAGCCGCATTCTCGACGGCTTCGGCGCCTTCGGGCCGCCGCCGCCCACGGCGCGGCCGGCTGCGGCCGACTTCTCGGCGCGCGCGACCGCGGATCATCCCCCGGGCTTCTACGGCCCGCCCGAAGGCCTGCTCGCCG
>PQAH01000025.1 GCA_003105195.1 Bradyrhizobiaceae bacterium | reverse complement strand
CCGGTGGAAATGAACAGGCCGGTCTCGCGGGCGCCGGCGAGGATGCCGCGGAGCGCCGCGATCTCCGCGCGCCCCGTAGGCGCGGTGCGGTGCTTCACCTGCACGCGGATGTGCGGCGTGCCGGCGCCGAGCGCGTCCGGCAGGGCGAGGATGTCGGTGCCGCCGTCGGGGCCGGGCGGCGCGATGTGGGTGACATGGCCCATGGCCTGGAGCAGAGCGGCGCTCAGCTCCTGCATCTCGTAGGGGCCGAGGCGCGCGAGATGCGCCTCGATCCCGGCGCGGGCGGCCGCGCGGGCGTGGTCGACGAGCGGGACCGGGTCCTCCGCGACCTCCGGCTCGCCAACGGGCGTTGCGGCCAAGTCGTTGACTTCCCTCGATCCGATTGCGCGGGCGAGGCCCGAAGCGCGGCCCGCGGCCTTTGCGCAGGCGTGGCGGTTCCGGGTCGCCTCGGCCTCGTCGTCGGCGCGCTCGTTGCGCAGCGTGCCGTCCCGTTCGTAGAGCAGCTCGCAGTCGATCAGGCGGGCGCGCAGGCGCCGCCAGGTCCGCACCTCGCAGTTGCACCAGCCGGCGAGGAAGCGATCGTCGTCCGCGACCGCGCCGCCGTGGACATGGATCAGGTCGATCACCCGGGTGTAGGCGCCGTATTCCTCSAGCGTGAGCGCCCGCGTCGCCTCGAGCTCGGTCARCGGCTCGCGCCGGTACCAGGGACGCGCCATGGGGGAGACTCCTGGGATTGTTGGGGCCGCAKCAGGACRGACGCACTCGACCGTCATCCCGGGCGAGCGCACAGCGCGAGACCCGGGATCCATGACCCCGGTGATCGCGATGCGGAAAGACTGGGGCTATGGATCCCGGCTCTCGCTTTCGCTCGGCCGGGATGACGCCGAGAGACTTTCTGACGCAGAAGTGTGAGCGCGAAGCGCGTAGCGCACCGGCGGGGCCGACGGTGCGCTACGCCGCTGCGCGGCCAACGCACCCTACGCGCGACGGCGGACATGCAAACGCCCGGCGCGGGGGCCGGGCGCAGAACTTCGATGGTGAGTTTTTCCCGCGTTTTGCGTGTCACGTCAAAGGAAAGGCGACGCACGGCAAAGAAACCTGTCGATTGAGCGCATTGCGCCGGCGACGGCGGGAAACGCATCGCGAAGCCGGACGCTTCAGCGCGCGGCGACGGATTTCTCCAGCGCGGCGACGATGCGCGCGCCGTCGCCCGCGAGCGTCAGGCGCTTCAGGCGGGACGCCGCCCCCGAAGCGATCTCGACCCGGTTCGGGGGGACGCCGCCCGCCTTGGCGATGAGGCGGACGAGCGCCTCGTTGGCGGCGCCTTCGAACGGCGCCGCGCGCACCCGCGCCTTGAGCACGCAGGTGCCGTCGGCGAGCGTCTCGATGCCGTCGATCGCGTCGCGTCCGCCCTTGGGCGTGAGCCGCACCGTCACGGTGACGCCGCCGGCCCCGATGCTCCAGGGAACCGCCACGGCGGCCGCGGTCAGACCACGTAGGGATAGACGTAGAGCTCGATCACGCGCTGCAGGAAGATGATCAGCAGGATCAGGATCACGGGCGAGATGTCGATCCCGCCCAGGTTGGGCATGATCGACCGGATCGGCCGCAGCGCGGGCTCGGTGATGCGATAGAGGAACTCGCCCACGGTCGCGACGAACTGATTGCGCGTATTGACCACGTTGAACGCGATCAGCCAGGAGAGCACCGCGGCGGCGATCAGCAGGTAGATGTAGATCTGCAGGGCGATCAGGATGACGTCGAGCAGCGCGCGCATGGACCGGGCCTCGTGGAAGGAGGCGAACATGTAGCCGGCCGGGCGGCCCGGAACAAGCCGAACCGGCCGCCAAAATGCCTCCCCGACGGTCCCGGCCGCGCCTTGACAGCCCGGAAAGCCGCGCCGTAAATGGCCGCTCTTCCAGGACCGCGGCGCCTCGCGCATCGCATCCGTCCTGCGGGGCCGTAGCTCAGTTGGGAGAGCGCCGCAATCGCACTGCGGAGGTCAGGGGTTCGAATCCCCTCGGCTCCACCAGTCTTGTTCCATCCATCGACGCGCTGGCGGCCCGCAATGCCGGGCATGGCCGGCCGTTCGGCCGCCATTACAGCGCGTTGCCGACGACCGCGCCCTCGAGCATCGCGCGCTTGGCGTCGAGCTCGCCGGCGAGCCGCGCGCCGCCGATCACGTGCACGCTCTGGCCGCGCGCCTCCAGGAGGTCGGCGAGCGAGCGCGCCGGCTCCTGGCCCGCGCAGACCACGATCGTGTCCGCCGCCAGGACCTCGGCCTTGCCGTCCACCTCGATGTGCAGCCCGGCCGCGTCGATCTTCAGGTAGCGGGCGCCGGCGACCTGGCGCACGCCGTAGTCCTTGAGCTCCTGCCGCAGGATCCAGCCGGTGCTCTTGCCGAGGGTGCGGCCGAACGGGCCCGGCGAGCGCTTGACCATGGTGACGCGGCGCCGCGCCGCGTGCGGCCGGCGCGCGCCGCCGATCCCCCAATGCGCCGCGAAACCCGCGACCGTGGGGGCGCCGCGGTCCTCGCCGGCCGCGAGATAGAGCGCCACGTCGTGACCGATGCCGCCGCCGCCGATCACCACCACGCGCGCGCCGGCCGCGACCGAGCCGTCGAGCACCTGCGTGTAGCCGACCACGCGCGGATCGTCGCCGCCCGGGATGTCGAGCGCGCGCGGCACGACGCCGCTCGCGACGATCACCTCGTCGTAGTCGCCGCGCGCGAGCGCTTCCATCGTCACCGCCGCCCCGGTGCGGATCTGCACGCCGGCGTCCTCGAGCTGGCGCCGGTAGCCCGTCAGGAACAGCCCGTAATCCTCCTTGCCGGGAATCTTCGCGGCCTGCCGGAACTGTCCGCCGATCTCCGCCGCGGCCTCGTAGAGCGTGACGTCGTGCCCGCGCCGCGCCGCCTCGAGCGCCGCCGCCATGCCGGCGACGCCGCCGCCGGTCACCGCGATGCGCTTGCGCGACGCCGCCGTCGCGTCGATGAACTCCGCTTCCCGCATGGCGCGCGGATTGACCAGGCAGCCGATCACCTGCCCCGTGAAGTAGTGATCGAGGCACGCCTGGTTGCAGGCGATGCAGACCGTGATGCGGTCGGCGCGGTTGGTACGCACCTTCGCGACGAAGTCCGGGTCGGCGAGGAACGGCCGCGCCATCGAGACGAGGTCGGCGGTGCCTTCCGCGACCAGCCGGGCCGCGTCGGCCGGCAAATTGATGCGGTTGCTCGCCGTGACGGGAATCGCGACCGCCTCCTTGAGACGGCGGGTCGCGGGCGCGAACGCCGCGTGCGGCACGACGCCCGCGATGGTCGGTATGGTCGCCTCGTGCCAGCCGATGCCGGTCGCGAGGCAGTCGGCGCCCGCCGCTTCCACTTGGCCGGCGAGCCAGGCCGTCTCGGCGTCGTCGAGCCCGCCCTCGATCAGCTCCAGCGCCGAGATCCGATAGGAGAGGATCGGGCCCTCGCCGAGCGCCTCCCGGACGGCGCGCACGACCGCGAGCGGGAACCGCGCCCGCGCCGCGAGCGGCCCGCCCCATCGGTCGGTGCGATGGTTGGTGCGCGCCGCGAGGAACTGGCTGATCAGGTAGCCCTCCGAGCCCATCACCTCGACGCCGTCGTAGCCGGCCGCGATCGCGAGGCGCGCCGTGTTGGCGTAGCTCGCGATGGTCGCGAGGATCGCGTCCTCGGTCAGCTCCACCGGCACGTCGCGGTTGATCGGCGACTTGATCGGCGACGGCGCGACGATCGCGGGATGGTAGCCGTAGCGCCCGGCATGCAGGATCTGCAGGATGATGCGCCCGCCCGCGGCATGCACCGGCCCGGTGATCCGTTGATGCGCCGCGACCTGGTCGGGCCGCTCGAAGGTGGCGGGCTCGTCCCTCATGCGCCCCGCATGGCAGGGCGCGAAGCCCCCCGTGACGATCAGGCCGGCGCCGCCCTTGGCGCGCGCGGCGTAGAACCGGCCGAGCGTGTCGTAACGCTCGGGATGGCTCTCGAGCCCGGTATGCATCGATCCCATGACGAGCCGGTTCGCCAGCGTGACGCCACCCACGCGGATCGGGCTGAGCAGGGCCGAGAAATCGCGGTTCACGAGGCTCACGTCTCCGCCGCGCCGTAGGCCGCGACCGCCTGGTCGGCCGACACCAGCCCGTCCGCCGCGTCCCGCCGCACGGCGGCGCGGTCGCGCGCCGCCGGATCGCCGATGCCGGCGCCGCCGGGGGTCATGACCACCAGGCGGTCGCCGGGCGGCACCTCCTGGAAGCCCTTGCCCTTGAGTCGGCGTCCGGACTTGAGGCCGACATAGCCGGCTTCTCCGTCGCGGCCGCCGTCGCGCCCGCGCGGCGGATGGTCGATGCGGTCGAAGGCCGCGAGAATCTCGAACGGCGCCGCGATGCCGCTCTCCACCTCGATCACCTGCCCGAGTCCGCCGCGCGTGCGCCCGGCGCCGCCCGAATCGGGGCGCAGCTCCTTGCGCCAGAAGATCAGCGGCGTCTCGGTCTCGGCGATCTCCACCGGCGTGCCACGCACGCCGCTCGGATAGGCGGTGGCCGAGAGCCCGTCCTTGGCGAAGCGCGCGCCGGTGCCGCCGTTCGACGTGATCGCCATGGAGAACCCGTAATTGCCGCGCCGGCCCTCGCGCGTCTGCCCGCGCACGATCAGGTTCCAGAGGCACGAAGTGCCTTCGGCGGGCACGCGCTCGGGGATCGCCTGGCGCAGGCAGCCGAACACCACGTCGGGCAGCATCTGCCCGGTGACGTGGCGGATCGCGACCGGCGCCGGCTTCGGCGCGTTGAGGATGCATCCCTCGGGCGCCGATACGGTCAGCGGCGCGAGCGAGCCCGCATTGTTCGGGATCTCGGCCGCCACCACGCAGCCCAGCCCGAACACCGTATAGGCCGTCGTGTAGGCGAGCGGCACGTTGATGCCGTAGCGCGAGGCCGGCGAGGTGCCCGCGAAGTCCACGTGGATGCCGCGCTCCGACACGGTCAGCGCAGCCGCGAGCGTGACCGGACTGTCGTAGCCGTCGATGGTCATCCGGTTGTGCCAGGTGCCCTGCGGCAGCCGCGCGATCTCGGCCCGCACCGCGGCCTCGGAGCGCGCGCAGATGTGGTCGGCGAGCGGATCGAGGCTGTCGATGCCGAACTCGTCCATCATCTCGACCAGGCGCCGCGCGCCGACGTCGTTGCAGGCGGCGAGCGAGTAGGTGTCGCCCTCGGTGTCCACCGGCAGCCGCGTGTTGCCGCGGATCATCGCCATCAGGGTCTCGTTGACGGTGCCCTGGTCGATCAGCTTGAGCATCGGGATGTAGAGCCCCTCCATGAACACGTCGGTCCCGTCCGGCCCGAAGCCGATGCCGCCGATGTCCATGACGTGGCTCGTGCAGGAGGACAGCGCGACCAGCTTCCCGTTGCGGAAACACGGCGTGGTCACGACGAAATCGTTGAGATGGCCGGTCCCCATCCAGGGATCGTTGGTGATGTAGGCGTCGCCCGGCCGCATGGTCTCGAGCGGGAAGTGGCGGATGAAGTGCTTGACCGACTCGGCCATGGAGTTGACGTGGCCGGGCGTGCCGGTGACGGCTTGCGCCAGCATGCGGCCGCGCCGGTCGAACACGCCGGCCGAGAGGTCGCCGCATTCGCGCACGATCGGCGAGAAGGCGGTGCGCAGCAGCACCTGCGCCTGCTCCTCGACCACCGCGATCAGCCGGTTCCACATGATCTGCAGGTCGATCAGCGCGGTGGCCTCGCTCATGCGGCTCTCCCGGTCTTGCGGGTCATCACGATGCAGCCCGCGCCGTCGACATGCGCCTCGAAGCTCGCGGCGACGAAGGTCGAGGTCTCGTCCTCGGCGATGATCGCCGGCCCCTGAATGCGCGCGCCCGGTGCCATGTCGATGCGCCGGTAGAACGGCACCTCGGCGGCGGCGCCGGCGCGCCCGTCGAACACCGGGCGCGTGCCGCGCGGTGGCGGCGGCGCCTGCGGCGCGACTGCGGCGATCTTCTCGGGCGCGCGCTGCTCCGTGGCCGCCAGCACCGACCAGCTCAGCACCTCGATGGCGGCGCCCGGTATCGGCCGCGCGAACTGCGCCGCATAGGCGGCCTCGAAATCGCGGCGCAGCGCCGCCACGTCGTCGGCGGAAAGATCGCGCAGCGGCAGCGGCACGGTGATCTCGTGACCCTGGCCGACATAGCGCATGTAGGCGAGGCGCCGCTCGCTCACCGGCGCGCCGCGCGCCGCGCTGTCGACCAGCGCGCGTGCCTCCGCCGCCATCTCGGCGAGGAGCGCCGAGACCAGTGCGCCGTCGAAGCGGTCGAGCCGCACGTGCCGGCTGCGCACCAGCTCGTAGGCGATCGGCGCCCACAGGAAGCCGATCGCCGAGCCGACCCCGGCATGGGGCGGCACCACCACGCGGTCGACGCCGATCTTCTCGGCGACCCGCGCGGCATGCAGCGGCGCCGCGCCGCCGAAGGCGACGAGCGTGTGGCGGGCGATTGCGGTGCCGCGCTCGACCGCGTGCACGCGCGCCGCGCTCGCCATGTTCTCGCAGACCATCTCGTGCACCGCATAGGCCGCGGTCTCCGGCGAAAGCCCGAGCGGCGCGCCGACCGCGGCGGCGAGCGCTGCGCGGGCGCGCTCCGGCGCGAGCCGGATCGAGCCGCCCGCGAAGCTGCCGGGATCGATCAGGCCGAGCACCACGTCGGCGTCGGTGACCGACGGCTCCTCGCCGCCGCGCGCGTAGCAGGCGGGGCCCGGCTCCGAGCCGGCGCTCTCGGGCCCGACCGTGACGCGGGCGAGGGCGTCGATCCGGGCGATCGAGCCGCCGCCCGCGCCGATCTCCACCATCTCGATCACGGGCACGCGCACCGGCAGCCCGCTGCCCTTAAGGAAGCGCGCCGCGCGGTCCACCTCGAACACCCGCGAGGTCTGCGGCGCGCCGTTCTCGATCAGGCAGATCTTGGCCGTGGTGCCGCCCATGTCGAAGGACAGAACGCGCGGCTCGTCGAGCCTTGCCGCGATGCCGGCCGCGAAGATCGCGCCGCCCGCCGGCCCCGATTCGACCAGGCGCACCGGGAAGCGGCGCGCGGTGGCGATCGAGGTGAGCCCGCCGCCCGAGGTGACGAGGCAGACGGCGCCGCGGAACTGCTCGGCCTGCAGCGCCTCGGCCATGCGCGCCAGGTACCCGTCCATCAGCGGCTGCACATAAGCGTTGGCGATCGCGGTCGAGGTGCGCTCGTACTCCCGCACCTCGGGGCAGACCTCGCAGGAGAGCGTGATCCACAGCCCCGGCATCTCGGCCGCCAGCACGGCGGCGGCGCGGCGCTCGTGCTCCGGATTGGCGTAGGAATGGATGAAGGCGAGCGCGACGCTCTCGACGCCGGCCGCGCGCAGCGCCGGCGCGAGCGCGCGCACGGCATTCTCGTCGAGCCGCAACCGCACCGCGCCGTGCACGTCCACGCGCTCCGGCACCGTGAAGCGCAGCGCCCGCGGCACCAGCGGTACCGGCTTCTCGATCGACAGGTCGTACTGGTCGTAGCGGCTCTCGGTGCCGATCTCGACCACGTCGCGGAAGCCTTCGGTGGCGATCAGCGCGGTGCGGGCGCCGCGCCGCTCGATGATCGCGTTGGTCGCGAGCGTGGTGCCGTGCACGAACACGTCGATGTCGGAGACGTGCAGCTTCGCGTCGTCGAGGATCTGCCGCAGCCCCGCGAGCACGCCCTCCTCGGGCCGTTCCGCGGTGGTCAGCACCTTGCGGGTGAGCCGGCCGGCCGCGCAGTCCAGCACCACGTCCGTGAAGGTGCCGCCGATGTCGACCGCGACCCGCACGTCGGGTTTGCGCGCCATGCCGCCGTCCATCAGCTCCGCCCCGCGGCGCGCAGCGGGGACGCGCCCGCCTCGGTCGCGGCCGCGAGCCGCGCGAGCAGCAGCTCGATCTCGGCCACGGTCTCGCGGGAGAGGCGCGCGGCCGGCTTGCGCTGGGCGTCGCTCGCGAGCGCGCCGCGCTTCGCCAGCACGTATTTGCGCACCGCGAGGCCGAGGCCCGGCTGGCCCTCGTAACGGACCAGCGGCAGGTGCCGGTCGAACACGTCGTGGGCCTCGCTCTGCCGTCCGGCGGCCGCGAGCCGGCAGACCTCCACGAGCATCTCCGGGAAGGCATAGCCGGACATCGCGCCGTCGGCGCCGCGCGAAAGCTCGTGCGGCAGGAACAGCCCGCCATTGCCGACCAGCACGCTGAGCCGCCGCAGGCCGGCCGCCTCGCGCGCGCGCAGCGCCGTGAGCTTGTCGAGTCCCGGCCAGTCCTCGTGCTTGAGCACGACGCAGCTCGGGCAGGCGGCGACCACCCGCTCGATCGCGGGCACCGGGATGTGCAGCCCGTTCGCCAGCGGATAGTCCTGCAGCACGAAGGGCACGTCGGCGCCGATCGCCTCGACGCAGCTCTCGAAGTAGCCGACGATGCCGTCGTCGCCCTTCAGCCCGCCGGGCGGCGCGATCATCACGCCGGCCGCGCCCAGATCCATGACGGCCTTCGTCAGCGCCGCCATGGAGGCGAAGCCCGGCGCCGACACGCCGACCACGACGGGGCGGCCCGCGGCGCGCGCGATCGCGCGCCGCGCGAAGGCCACCGCCTCGTCCTGGGCGAGCTTGGGCGCCTCGCCCATGATGCCCAGGATCGTGATGCCGTCGACGCCGGCCGCGAGATAGAAGTCGACCAGGCGGTCGGTGCCCGAAAGGTCGAGCGCGCCCCGGTCATCGAAGGGCGTGACCGAGATCACGAACACGCCGCGTGCCGTTTCGTCGAGCCTCATCTGCGCTCCCGGGCCGCCGCCGGGCGTTGCACACCGGCGGCGGAAGCCCGACACTATCGCGGAGAGCGCGGCTTGTCGCCAAGCCGTACGGCACGAATAGCAGGAGTGCAGTGATGGTCCTCGACCGGCCGCCGTCCAGCCCGCTCGCGGGCGCCCTGATCGAGGCCGCCGCGGAAGGCGGCGACGTCGAGTTCCTGAGCTCCGACGCGGTGCTGCCGCGCGAGCTGCCGTTCTCGGACGGCGTACGGGTCGGCGCCCTGGTGATGCTCTCGGGCCAGCTCGGCGTGCACCCCGGCACCCTGGAGCTGGTGCCGGGCGGCATCGAGCCCGAGGCGCGCCAGACGCTCGAGAACATCCGCCGCGTGCTCGCGGCCCACGGCCTCACCTTGCGCGACGTGGTGCGCGTGCAGGTGATGCTCGCCGACATGGCCGAGTGGCCGCGCTTCAACGAGGTCTACCGCGAGTTCTTCGCCCCGCCCTGGCCCGCCCGCAGCGCCTTCGGCGCCAACGGCCTCGCGCTCGGCGCCCGCCTCGAGCTGGAGGCCTTCGCGGTGAGGCGGTGAGGTCGCCGGTAGGGTGCAATAGCCGCGTAGCGGCGTATTGCACCGGCAGAGCGGCCGGACGCGCCGACGGTGCAATACGGCGCTACGCGCCTATTGCACCCTACTCCGCGGCGGCGAGGCGCCGCGGTGAGCCGCAGGCGAGCCAGCTGTCGACGAATCCGGAGAGCCAGTTGCGGATCGCGTAGTCGTAGACCGGACGGTCGGCGAAATGCGCGGCGCGCGGCTTGGCGTTGGGGAGCGACATGCGCTCGTGGCCGCGGATGGTCCAGCGGCACATCATGGCGTGCGTCACCTCGGCGTGGAACTGGATCGCGAAGGCGTTGCCGGTGCGGAACGCCTGCACCGCGAAGGTGTCGCCCTCGGCGAGCAGCTCGCAGCCCTGCGGCAGGTCGAAGCCCTCGCGGTGCCACTGGTAGACATATTCGGGCCAGGGACCGCAGAACGCCTCCGCGGAAGGCGTCGCGCGGATCGGGTAGTAGCCGACCTCGGCCTTGCCTTCCGGGTGGAACGCGACGCGCGCGCCGAGCTGGCGCGCCAGCATCTGCCCGCCGAGGCAGATGCCGAGAAGGGGCTTGCCCTCCTTCAGCGGCACCGCGGTCCACGCGATCTCGCGCTTGACGTAATCGTGCTCGTCATTGGCGCTCATCGGCCCGCCGAAGATGACGGCGCCGGCGTGACCGGCGAGCGTGTCGGGAAGGGGATCGCCGAGCGGCGGGCGGCGGATGTCGAGCCGGTAGCCGCGATCGCGCAGCGCCTGGCCGAGGCGCCCGGGCGTCGAGTGCTCCTGGTGCAGAACGATGAGGATCGACTCGGTCATGGTCGCCTGGCCGGATGACGGAACGGCACCGAGCCTATTCCTAGAGCCTTAACCGGCGATTTCAAGCCTTCTGCTGGGTCCGGCGCGGCCAGCCCTCGGGCTTGGGGGTCGCGCGCTTCTGCCATTTCCGGGCGGACGAGAGCACCAGCGAGCGCGGCGCAAGCCGCGGCAGCAAGGCCGCGACCTTGTTGGCGAAGCCCGGGATCACCAGGCGCTTGCCGGCCGCGAAGCCCCGATAAGCCTCCTCGGCGACCCGGTCCGCCGGCTGCGCCAGGAGGCTGCGGGTCATGCCGTCGGACATGCCGGCGCGCGCCTGGAACTCGGTCTTCACCGGCCCCGGGCAGACCACGGTGACGCGCACGTTCTTCTCCGCGAGCTCGCGATGCAGCGCCTCGCTGAAGGAGAGCACGAAGGCCTTGGTCGCGTAGTAGACCGCCATGTTCGGCCCCGGCGCGAAGGCCGCCATCGAGGCCACGTTGAGGATGCCACCGCCGTGGCGGCCGAGGCTGTCGATCCAGCGCAGCGACATGTCGGTGAGCGTGCGCACGTTGAGCTCAATCATGGCGAGCTGCTCGCCGCGGTCGAGCTCGTGCGCCGGCCCGAACAGGCCGAAGCCCGCATTGTTGACCACCACCGCGGGCTCGAGGCCGCGGCTGAGCAGTTCGTGCGAGATGCGCGCCGGCGCGTCGGCGCGGGCGAGATCCACCGGGACCACATGGGCGCGGCCGCCTGCCGCCGCGATCTCGCGCGCCAGGTCCTGCAGCGGGTCCTCGCGCCGCGCGATCAGCGCGACCTCGTGACCATGTGCCGCGAACACTTTCGCGAGCGAGCGGCCGATGCCGGCCGACGCGCCGGTGATGAGGGTCACGGGCCTGAAGATGGACATGCAACCATACTTCTACACGACAGAGAGAATGATACCATCAGGCATCGGCGTCGCCACTGCGTTGTCCACCGACGCGCTGGCGCAATGCGATACGGTCGCGCGACGAGATGCCGAGCAGATCGGCCGCGCGCCACAATAAGTTGTCCTCGAACTCGTTTGCACGTCCATCCGCGTAGACGATCTCCCACATCATCTCGACCACGCGGCGCCGGCCGTCCTCGTCGAGCGAGCGGTTGAGCTGGCTCGTGAAGCGATAGAGATCGACCGCCTCGTTCTCGGCCTGCGTCGCCTCGTCGACGAGCGCGGCCGTGTCCTCGGCATCGAGCCCGAAGCGGGCCTGCAGGATCTCGCGCAGCCGCTCGCGCTCGGCGCCGTCGATGTGGCCGTCGACCGCGCAGGCATGGACCAGCAGCGCGGCTGCGGCCAGGCGATAATCGGTCGGCTCGAACTGCGCGGCCGGCTTGCCTCCGGTCAAATCCGAGAAAAGATTCTTGAATAATTCCAGCATCTTGCGTCGCTCAGCCTCCGCCGCAGGGCCGCCCGCCAGACCCCAATATAGGGAATTCCGGCCCGCAGCGCAGGGTTTCGGCCACCCGTCCGTTCAAGGAAGAGCCGGAGGAGCCGCCTTGCCGCACCGCCACGCCGATCTGCCATACCGGGCTTGTCGCGGGACAAGCGCGCCCCGGCCGGCCAGAATGCCGCCATGCTCCGGCGCGCGCGCGATCCTGCCTGACGGCCCCGCTCCATGGAGGGACTTTCCGACCAGGAGCTCATGGCGCGCATCGCGGCGGGCGACGCCGCGGCCTTCCGCATCCTCTCGCGCCGCCACGCGCCGCGCGCCCTCGCGGTGGCGCGCCGCATCCTCGGCAGCTCGGCCGCAGCCGACGACGTCGTGCAGGACGCGCTGCTGCGCGTGTGGATCCATGCGCCGCGCTGGCGCCCGGCCGCAGAGCCGCGCACCTGGCTCTACCGGATCGTGGTCAATCTCTGCCTCGACGAGAAGCGCCGGCCGCGCGCCGCGCCGCTCGAGGCCGCGGGCGACGTCGCCGATCCCGGCGCGGATGCGGCCGCGAACCTGGAGGCTCGCGAGCGCGACCACCTTCTGGCGGCCGCCGTCGCGGCGCTGCCGCCGCGCCAGCGTGCCGCCATCGTGCTCACCTACCAGGAGGGCCTCGCCAATGCCGAGGCCGCGGCCGTGCTCGACACCTCGGTCGGCGGCGTCGAGACTCTGCTGGTGCGCGCCCGGCGCGCGCTGCGCGCCGCGCTCGGCGGCGACGACTGATGGGAGGAGGATCCAATGACCCTTGCGCAGCTTCAGCGCCTGATCGAGGCCTGTGGGAGCGCGCCGGAGCAATGGCCGCCGGGCGAGCGCGCGGCCGCGGAGCGGCTGCTCGCCGCGAGCG
>PQAH01000024.1 GCA_003105195.1 Bradyrhizobiaceae bacterium | reverse complement strand
GGGCGAGCGCGGCGGCGAGGCGCAGCACGATGTCGAAGGCGGGCTCGTCGCCCGCCACCGCGGGCGCCTGGCGGGCGTGGAACTCCACATGGTCGGCGCGCGCGACCGGCTGCGCATCCTGGACCCGGTCGACCTTCAGCCCGTCGATCGCGAGCGAGAGGCGCTCGGGCGCCGCGGGCCGTCCCCGCACGCTCGAGCGCGCGGTCGCCCAGGTCGCGACCATGTGCGCGGGGCGCCCGGGCTCGCCGACCTCGAGCGGACCCGTGAACTCGGCGATCAGGAGGCGCGGGTCGTAGACCTGCGCGAGCACCGCCATGTCGCGGAGGCGGAGCGCCACCGGCGGTGCGCTGCCGCCGGTGAGCTCGACGCGCGCATCCGCGCAGCGCACCTCGATGCGGAACGGGAAGCCGCCGATCGTCTGCTCGCCGCAGGTGACGACGCGGCCCGCCTGCGCCTGGCGCGCGCGCCAGTCGGCGATCAGCCGCTCCGCGGTCCCGGCCGCGTAGTACCAGAAGACCGTCCAGGCGACGCCGAGGACGATCACGAGCAGCAGCGGAAGCACGATCTTCCAGGAGCGGCGACGGCCGGGCGCCGGGGCGAAGGGGCATTCGGCGTCGGGACGCGGGATCATGGCATCAGCCCTTGCCGCAAGTTGTGGCCTCAACATGGCAGAGCTTGCGGCGCATCGGCGGGATTGTTACGGGAGCGGCCGCCCTGCCCCGTTGTGCCCGCATCCCGCCATGGATCCCATCCCCGAGCATGCCGGCGAGGACCTCTGGGTCTTCGGCTATGGCTCGCTGATCTGGCGGCCCGGATTCGCCTATCTGGAGCGCCTGCCGGCTCGGCTCGTCGGGGCCCATCGGGCGCTCTGCGTCTATTCGCACGTGCACCGGGGGACGCCGGAGCGGCCCGGCCTGGTGCTCGGCCTCGACCTCGGCGGCGCTTGCCGCGGCATCGGCTACCGGGTGGCGGCCGCGGCGCGCGCCGAGACCATCGCCTATCTGCGCTCCCGCGAGCAGGTCACCCGCGTCTACCGCGAGGTCGTGCGCACCGTCACCCTGCTGACCAGCCCGGCGCGGCAGGTGCGCGCCCTCTGCTACGTGGTCGACCGCGGGCACCCGCAATATGCGGGCCGGCTCGACCTCGCGAGCCAGCTCCACCACGTGCGGCAGGGCCACGGGCATTCGGGCGCCAACCGCGACTACGTGCTCGCGACCGTCAAGGCGCTCGAGAGCATGGGATGCTTCGATCCCGATCTGCACCGGCTGGCGGAGCGGCTGCACGGCGTGCACGAGGCGGACGTGCCGCTGGTCACGCCGCACGGCGGGTTGCCGGAGTGATGCCGGCGCGCGCGAGCTCCCGCTCGCCCTCGGCGATCAGCCGTGCGGTGGCGGTCTCGATCGCGTGCTGCAGGCGTTCCATGAAGGCACCCTGCTCGAGCCCGGGCGGAATCGGATCCAGGACTTCCAGGCGGATGGTCCCGGGATAGCGCAGGAACTTGCGCCGCGGCCAGAACAGCCCGGAATTGAGCGCGATCGGCAGGCAGGGCGTGCCGGTCTGTGCGTAGAGGTAGGCGACGCCGTATTTGTAGCTCGGCTCGGCGCCCGCCGGCCGGCGCGTCCCCTCGGGAAAGATGATGATCTGCCGCCTTTCGGCGAGCGCCGCCCGCGCCCGCGCCGCCATCGCGGCGAGCGTCACGCTGCGCTTGCCGCGGTCGACCGGGATCATCTGGCCCTTGATCGTGAGCCAGCCGAACACCGGAATCCACATCAGCTCGCGCTTGAGGATGAACACCGGGTCGGCGAGCAGCGGCAGCAGCGCCAGCGTCTCCCAGCTCGACTGGTGCTTGGACGCGACGATCAGCGCACCCGAGGTGATCTTCTCGAGGCCGCGATACTCGACCTCGATGGCGCAGATCGTCCGCAGCAGCCAGCCGGTGGTGCGCGCCCAGGATTTCGCGACCTCGATGATCGCGCGCCGCGGCAGCGCGAAGGTCGGCAGGGCGACGATCAGGTAGACGAGCGTCGTCAGGTAGAACAGGACGTTGAACAGGGTGGAGCGGAGGAGGATCTGCAAGGACGCGTTCCCGGCGGGCGCGAGCCGCTAGCTCTTGGGAGGACTGCCGCCGCCGGCGAGGTCCGTCGGCACGGCGGCGGCTTCGATCCGCATCCGGATCTGCGCCAGCATATACTTCAAGTACTCGGTGATCAGCAGCCGCGCCGTGGGGGCGCTCGACCACCAGGGTTGCGCCCGCATGCGCTCGGTCACCACCGGGAAGGACAGGAGCACGACGTCCGGCATCTGGCGGCGCAGTTCCACCATGGTGCGCGGCATGTGGTAGCTGGACGTCACCACGATCAGCGAGCGGAAACCGAGCGTCTTGGCCCAGCGCCGGGTCTCGATCGCATTGCCCACGGTGTTCACGGCCGAATGGTCGAGGTCGACGCAACAGGCGACCAGGGGCTCGAAACGCGGCATCAGCCGCGCGATCTCGCGCGACGTCGTGGTGTGGTGCACGCCGCTGATCAGAAGGCGCTTGCCGCGCCCGCGCGCGAGCAGCTCGACGGCGTCGGCGACGCGCGAGGCCCCGCCGGTCAGCACCACGATGCCGTCCGCGTCGCGGTCGAGCGTCACCTCCTCGGCCGGCACCACCGAGGCGAACCAGAAGAAGCCGGCGCCGAGCACGAGCCCCGCCGCGCCGGCGGTCGCGAGCCCAAGTCCCGCAAGGCTGCGCCAGCCGCGCCCGGTCCGCGGCGCCGGGGCCGCGACGGGGTCGCTCCCGCGCGGCGCGGTCACGGCCAGGCCCCGGTTTCACTGCGAGGGCGGGGGACCGGCGGTCTCATTCCATCGCCCTCAGGGTGCGGTGCACGGTGAGGCGCGAGGTGCCCGCGGTCACGGCGCCGACCAGGATGATCAGCCCGATGATGGCCGCATAGCCCTCCGGCCCGAGCGCCAGCGAGCCGAACAGCGCCGTCGCCTGGCTCTCCCCGGCGCTGCCGCGCAGCCAGCGGCCGAGGGCGCCGGCGAGGAAGAACAGGAGGATCGCGACCCCGCCGCCGATCGCCCCTCCCTTGAGGCCCAGCAGCAGGAAGTGGCGCTGGAACTCCCCCGCGATGAAGGCGTGCTTGGCGCCGACGAAATGCAGCACCTCGACGATCGGCCGGTTGGTCGACATGGCGCCGCGGGTCGCGAAGGTCACCGACAGCATGGCGGCGGCGAGCACCAGGGCGAGCACCCCGAGACCGGCCGCCACCGCGCTGCGGGCCATGGCGCGCATGTGCCCGACCCAGGCGCGATGATCGTCGAGGGTCGCGCCCGGCACCTCGCGGGCGAGCTGCTGGCGCAGCGCCGCGAGATCGGGCGCGTCCGCCCCCGTCTTGACGACGATCAGCCGCGGCACCGGCAGCTCCTCGAGCGCGAGCCCGGTGCCGAGCCAGGGCTCGAGCAGGCGCGCCGATTCCGCGCGCGTGTAGGGCCGCACGTCGGTGACGCCGGGCGCCGCCAGCGCCAGGCCCGCGGCCTTGCGTACCTCCGCCTCCGTGTCGCGGCCCTCCGCGGGGCGCACCTGGATCGTGACCTCGCGCGCGATCTGCGATTGCCACTCGGCGGCCGAGGCGCGCACCAGCACGACCGCGCCCAGGGTGAGCGCCGCCAGGAAGGTCATGATCGCGATCACGGCGAGCAGCGCGGTGCCGGCGATCGAATCCGACGGCACGATCGGCGCCGGCCCGCGGGCCTCCGCCGGCGCCGCCTGCTCCATGGCCTGGTCCTCGACCGTCATGTCCTCACTCGTACACGTGCAGCCGTCCCTCGTGCAGCACGAGGCGACGGGCGTCGTACAGGTCCATCAGGGCAATATCGTGGGTGGCGATCAAGACCGAGGTGCCCGACTTGTTGAGCTCCAGGAACAGCCGCAGCAGCCGGCGCGCCAGCGTGGGATCGACGTTGCCAGTGGGCTCGTCGGCGAGGAGGAGCTGCGGGCGCGCGATCACGGCGCGGGCGATGGCCGCGCGCTGCTTCTCGCCGCCCGAGAGCACCGGCGGCAACGACCAGATCTTCTCGCCGAGCCCGACCCAATGCAGCAGCTCGATGACCTCGGCCCGGTAGCTCGCCTCGTCGCGCCCGAGCACGCGCAGCGGCAGGGCGACGTTGTCGTAGGTGCTGAGATGGTCGAGCAGCCGGAAGTCCTGGAATACGATGCCGATCCGGCGCCGCAGCGTCGCCATGGCGTCCGGCGACAGCGTCACGATGTCGTGGCCGAACAGGGTGATCAGGCCGCGCGTCGGCTTCAGCGACAGGTAGAGCAGGCGCAGCAGCGAGGACTTGCCGGCGCCCGAGGGCCCGGTCAGGAACTGGAACGAATGCGGCTCGAGCCGGAAGGTGAGGTCGCGCAGCACCTCCGGCCCCAATCCGTAGCGCAAGCCGACATTCTCGAATCGGACCAAGCCCTTCTCCGCTGCGGTTCGTTCCCTTGTGCCGCCGGCGCGCTTAAGGATGCATTAACGATATCGGCCCCAGCCTGCACCCTCCCGCCGCCCGTGAGGGTCGATCCGAGCCCCCGATGGTTTCCGATCCGTTAACGGACGGCTGCTAGGGTGCCAGCTACGGCCGGAATCCCGAATACGCAATGCTGATCGTCTGTCCGTCCTGTGCGACCTCGTACGATCTGTCGGCCAAGGCGCTCGGCGCCGGCCGATCGGTTCGCTGCGCCCGCTGCAAGACGACCTGGTTCGCAACCGCCGAGGTGGCCACCGAGGAAGCGATGCCTGCCGCTGCGGCAGCCGCAGGGGCCGCGGTCGCCCCGCCGGCTCCGTCCGAGGCCCCGCCCGGCCCGCCCGAGCTCGACGAGATCTCGGAGGAGACGGCCGGCAGCTTCATGGTGGACGGCGTGCTGCCGCCGGACGAGAGCGAGAGCGGGAGCGATGCCGAGGCGGGCGACGCCTTCGCGATGGCCGAGGCGCCCTCGATCGTCCCGGACGGCGCGGAGGCGCCGCACGAGGACACGGAGCCCTTCGACCCCGGCGAGCCCGAGAACGTCGAATCGCTCGCGGCGCTGCGCGAGAAGCGCGCCGCCGAGCGCCGCCGGCAGCGCAAGAGCCTGCGGCAGATGGTCCTCGGCCTGCCGTTCCTGATCGTGGCCTTGCTCGCGATCCTGGTAGCTGTCATTCAGGGGCGTCAGACCGTCGTGAAGCACCTGCCGCAGACCGCGTCGTTGTTCGCGGCGCTCGGAATGCCGGTCAACCTGCGGGGTTTCGTGTTCACCGGCGTGAAGAGCACCGGTGAGTTCCACGACGGCATGGCGGTGCTGGTGGTGGAGGGCACGATCGTCAATGTGACGCGCCAGACCCTGGACGTGCCGCGCCTGCGCTTCGCGATGCGCAACGGCACGGGCCACGAGGTCTATGCCTGGACCGCCATGCCGAGCCGCAAGCAGCTCGGTCCCGGCGAAGCCCTGCCGTTCCGCTCGCGGCTCGCCTCGCCTCCGCCCGACGGCCGCGAGGTCATCGTTCGCTTCTTCAACCGGCGCGACATGGTCGCGGGTGCCCGCTGAGGACCACGATGAACAAGACCAGGCTCCGGGTCCTGTTCGACGCCGACACCATCGCGGCGCGCAACCTCGCGCTGGCGCACGAGATCAAGGCGGCCGCGCCCGAGCGCCTGCTGGTGATCGCGGTGCTCAAGGGCAGCTTCATCTTCGCGGCCGACCTGATCCGCGCCCTGCATGCCGCGGACCTCACGCCCGAGGTCGAGTTCGTCTCGCTCTCGAGCTACCGCGACGCCACCGTCTCGTCCGGCACCGTCACGATCCTGCACGACGTCGAAAGCGACGTGCGCGGCCGCGACGTGCTCCTGATCGACGACATCCTGGAATCGGGGCGCACGCTCGCCTTCGCCAAGGACCTGTTCTCGGCCCGGGGCGCCAAGCGCGTCATGACCTGCGTGCTGCTCGAGAAGCCCGGCAAGCGCGCGGTGTCGCTCGATCCCGACTTCGTCGGCTTCACCTGCCCGGACCTGTTCGTGGTCGGCTACGGCATGGACGTGGCGCACGCCTATCGCCAGCTGCCCTATGTCGGCGTGGTCGAACCGGAGACCTGATGCCATGGCACGGATTCTGATCGCCGAGGACGAGGAGGCGCTGCGCAGCCTGGTGGGGCGCGCGCTGCGCGACGTCGGCCACGACGTGGAGGTCGCGGCCGACGGCGCCGAGGCGCTCGACATTCTGCAGCGCCGCGCCGGCGCCTTCGACCTCCTGCTCGCGGACATCAGGATGCCGGTCATGGACGGTATCGCGCTCGCGCTCGCAGCCGCGCGCGACGCGCCCGACACCACGATCCTGCTGATGACCGGCTATGCGGACCAGCGCGAGCGCGCCTCCGGCCTGGAGGCGCTCGTCCACGACGTCGTGCTCAAGCCGTTCACGCTCGCCGAGATCCGCTCCGCCGTGAAGGAGGCGCTCACCACTCCGGCCCGGCCGCGCTGACGGTTCTGGCTCGCCGCTTGTCGCCCGCATGAGCGCACCGACACGCGGGGCTGCCCACGGCTATGCTCAGAAATCCTTCAGCAGCCGCTCGAGATATTCGAGCTCGATCTGCGGCCGCAGCGGGTCGGCGAGACGGCGGCGCAGTTCGTCGAGGATGCGACGCGCGCGCTGCACGTCGATCTCGCCCGGGACCTTCACGGTGGTGTCGTCGCCGTAGTCGCGGCCGCGCATCGGCCGGCCGAGCGGATCGGTGTCCTGGTTGGCGCGCGCCTGTCCCTGGCGCCCGGGCTGGCCCGGGCCGGGACCCTGGCCCTGCCCCTCCTGCATCTGCTGGGCGAGGTTCTGCGCGCCGCGGCGCAGCGCCTCCAGGGCGCGCCCTTGCGAATCCACGGCGCCGTCCGCATTGCCCTGCCCGAGCGCGCCTTCCGCGTCGCGCATGGCTTCCTCGGCGCGGCCGAGCCCGTCGCCCTGCTGGCCCTGTTGCCCCTGCTGGCCCTGTTGCCCCTGTTGCCCCTGTTGCCCTTGCTGGCCCTGTTGACCTTGCTGGCCCTGCTGGCCGAGCTGGCCGCGCCGCCGCAGCTCCTCGAGCAGCTTCTTGAGCTCCTCGCGCAGCGCCTGCTGGTTCTGCTGCAGCTCGCCGAACTCGCCCTCCTGGCCCTCCTGTCCCTGTTGGCCCTGCTGCCCGCGCTGCCCGCGCTGGCCCTGCTGGCGCTGGCCGCGGCGCTGGTCCTGCCCCTGCCGGTAGGTGCGGTCGCGCAGGTTCTGCTGGCGGCGGATCATGTCGCCGAGCTGGTCGAGCGCCGAGGCGTCCTCGTCGCCCTCCTGCGACTGGCCGGGCCGGGCCATCTGCAGGTTCTCCAGCATCTGCTGCAGCTGCTCGAGCAGGCGGCGCGCCGCGTCCTTGGCGCCGGAGCGCGCCAGGTTCTCGATCCGGTCGAGCATGTTCTTGAGGTCCTGCGGCCGGATCTCGCGCGCATTGCGGTCGAGCGGCCGCGCGAGCTGCTCGGGGCTGCGGCGCAGCTGCTCGGCGAGCGCGCGCATGAACTGGTCGAGTGCCTGGCGCAGCTGCTCGGTGAGCTTGCTGATCTCCTCGTCGCTGGCGCCGCGCTCGAGCGCCTCGCGCAACGCCTCCTGGGCCTGGCGCAGCGCCTGCTCGGCGTCCGAGAGCACGCCGTCCTCGATCGCCACCGCCATCTGCCACAGCCGCGCCACCACGTCGCGCAGCTGCTCGTCGCTGCGCGCGCGCGCGAGCTGCCAGTAGATCGAGCGCAGCCCGAGATAGATGCCGGCGTCGACCTTGAACTTGTCGGGGGCGATCGCGAGCGCGTCGAGCGCCGTCTGCACGCGGGGCTTCGCCTCCGCGTCGAGCGCCAGGTTGCGGCGCTGCTCGATCAGGGCGCGCGCGATCGGCTTCACGAACAGACGCTGCGGCAGCTGCACGTCGGTCGGCGTGCTGCGGCCCTCGTTGCCGGCCTCGTCGCGCGCCGTCAGCGTGAGCGACATCTCGCCGCCCGCGAACGGATGGTCGGTGAGGTCCTTGGTGGTCTGGCCGACGCCGCTGCGCGTGCGCGCCTGCGGCAGCACCAGCGAAAAGCTCGGCGGATCGAACAGCGGGCGCATCGTGCGCCCGTTCGTCACGCGCGGCTTCGCCGTGAAGGTCGCGGTCGCGTTCACGACCCCGTAGTCGTCCTCCACCTTGTAGGCGAGCTGCAGGGCGCCGCGCGCCTGCGCCTCCGGGTCCTTGGCGAGCGCGATGGTCGGCGCGCGGTCCGGCACTGCCGTGAAGGCGTAGTTGACGTCCTCGTCGCGCACGCCGCGCACCGTCACGGCGCCGCGGTCCTGGATCGTGTAGCGGTACTCCTCGGTGCCGGCGGGCGGCGGCGCGCCCTCGCGCTTGGCCTCGGCGAGGCCGCCGGACGCGAACACCTCGAGCCCCGTGGTCCCGCTCGCCCGGATCACCAGGACGCTTCCGGCCGGCACCGACTGCACCGCCGTGGCCGGCACGGGCTCGCCGGCGCGGATGCCGGGCAGGATCACGGGGGGGCGGCCCGTATAGGTCGGCGGCGTCACCCAGGCATCGACCCGGTAGTTCTTGACCGGCACCACGCCCTGCCAGTCGAAGGCGGCCGTGATGCGCTTCACCCGCTCGCCGCCGGCCGCGAAGAAGGTCGCGACCACCAGCAGCAGCACCAGGGCGCGTACCGCCAGCGGATCGTAGAACGGCAGCCGGGGGCGCGGCGTGCCGGCCTTGAGCCGCTCGGCGGCGCGCATCGCCTGGTCGAGATGGGCGCGCCAGAGCGCGGTCGAGACCTGGTCGCCGGGCGTTGTCGCCATCTGGTCGGCCAGCGCGGTGGCAGGGCGGTGCTGCAGGCCGCTCCCGAGGTCGAGCCGGCGCAGCCCGTCCAGCGTGGTCGGCAGGCGGAAGCGGAACAGCGGCATCGCCGCGAACGCGATCACGACCAGCAGGACGAACAGGCCGATCGCCCGGCCCATGGGCGGCAGCCAGAGCCAGAGGCCGGCCCAGGACACGGCGAGGAAGAGACCGAGCGCGACCGAGAGCGTCGCCAGCGCCGGCCACAGCCGCTCCCACAGCAGCGCCCATCGGGCGCGGCCGAGCGCGCGGACCAGGAGCGCATCGACCCCCGGCGCGTCGATGCGACGATCCGGGTCGCTGGCGGGTTCGGTCGGGCGGTCGTTCACACGGGTCTCCGGCCGCAGGGATAGCGCGATTTGACGCGCGACAACAAGTTCGCGGAAGCAAGTATCACCGGCCTTATCGGGCCGCATGATGACCGGCCGCACGGATCACGCCGTCGTGATGGGCTCCTCGCGCTGCCGGCGGCGGGGTCACAGCCAAGCCGGCAGGCGGTCGAGCCCGATCAGCGCCTCGGCCTCCAGCCGCGGCCGAACCACGGCCCATTCGCCGCCTTTCACCAGCACTTCCGGCACCAGCGGACGCGTGTTGTAGGTGCCGGCCTGCACGGCGCCGTAGGCGCCGGCCGACATCACGACAACCAGATCGCCCGGCTTCGGTTCGACCAGCTCGCGGCCGAGCGCCAGGAAATCGCCCGATTCGCAGACCGGTCCGACCACGTCTGCGACGATGCGCCACGCGCCCGGAATCGGCTCCCGGGCCGGACGGATGTCGTGATGCGCCTCGTACAGGGTCGGGCGGACCAGGTCGTTCATCGCGGCGTCGACGATGACGAAGGTCTTGGTCTCGCCGCGCTTGACGTAGAGCACGCGCGTGACCAGCACGCCGGCATTCCCGACGATCAGGCGCCCGGGCTCGAAGATCAGGCTGCAGCCGAGGTCGCGCGTGGCGCGCTTGACCACCCGCGCATAGGCGTCCGGATCGGGCGGCGGCTCGTCGTCCTCGCGATACGGAATGCCGAGCCCGCCGCCGAGGTCGACATGCTCGATGCGATGGCCGTCGGCGCGCAGCGTGCGCACGAAGTCGGACAGCAGCACGAAGGCGTCGTCGAACGGCTGCAGGTCGGTGATCTGGCTGCCGATATGCATGTCGACGCCGGTTACCCGAATGCCTTCGAGCCGCCCCGCATGGGCATAGACCTCGCGGGCGCGGCTGATCGGGATGCCGAACTTGTTCTCGGACTTGCCGGTCGCGATCTTTGCGTGGGTCTTCGGGTCGACGTCGGGATTGACCCGCAGCGACACGCAGGCGGTGCGCCCCTTGGCGGCCGCGATCGAGGCCAGCAGCTCGAGCTCCGGCTCGGACTCCACGTTGATGCAGAGGATCCCCGCGTCGACCGCGGCCGCGAGCTCCGCCGCGGTCTTGCCGATGCCGGAGAACATGATCCTCTCGGGCGGGATGCCGGCGGCCCGCGCGCGCTTGAGCTCGCCCCCCGACACCACGTCGGCGCCGGCGCCGAGGCGCGCCAGCGTCGCGAGCACGGCCTGGTTTGAGTTCGCCTTCATGGCGTAGCAGACGAGCGAGGGCACGTCCGCGAAGGCGCCGGCGAACACCTGGTAGTGGCGCGTGAGCGTCGCCGTGGAATAGCAGTAGAACGGCGTGCCGACCGCGGCCGCGAGCGCGTCCAGGCTCACCTCCTCGGCATGCATCACGCCGTCACGATACGCGAAGTGATGCATGGAAGGCCCGGCGGGCTATTCGAGGAGCCAGTCGATGGGCAGGCGGTGGCTCGGCCCGCGCGGCGCGATCGGCCGTCCCTCGGCGTCGACCGCGGGCGCGGCCTCGGTGCCGGGTTGCGCCACCGCCGCGGGCGGCGGATCGAGCCCGCCCTTGCGCCCGCAGGCCGACAGCGCCGCCGCCAGGACGAGGCACAGCGCGCTCATGGTGATGGCACGGAACAGCGGACGGACTGGACGGATCATTGTGCTCCTCGAACCCGGGACATCCCTATACCAGATCGCCGGCCGGGGGCGAAACGCCGTTCACCGGCGCGCGCCGAGCCGCTTCAGCCAGGCCTTCGCGGCACGCGTCACGTTCGCGGGGGCCGTGCCGCCATGGGTGACGCGGCTGCGCACCGAGCGCTCGGGGGAGAGCACGTCGTAGACCTTGCGCGTGATCCGCGGCTCCACCGCGCGCATGGCCGCGAGCGGCAGCGCCTCGAGCGCGACGCCCGCCTTCTCGGCCGCCGCCACGATGCGGCCCGTCACGTGATGCGCCTCGCGGAACGGCATCTTCAGCGTCCGCACCAGCCAGTCCGCGAGGTCGGTCGCGGTCGCATAGCCGGCCCCCGCGGCCTCCCGCATGCGCGCCACGTCCGGCTTCATGTCGCGCACCATGCCGGTCATCGCCGCGATGCAGAGCGTGAGCGCGGCGAGCGCCTCCATGGCGCTCTCCTTGTCCTCCTGCATGTCCTTCTGGTAGGCGAGCGGCAGCCCCTTCATCACCACCAGCAGTCCCTGCAGCGCCGCGAAGATCCGCCCGGTCTTGGCGCGCACCAGCTCGGCCGCGTCCGGGTTGCGCTTCTGCGGCATGATCGAGGAGCCGGTGGTGAACCGGTCCGAGAGCCGCAGCAGGCCAGCGAGCGGCGAGCACCAGATCACGATCTCCTCGGCGAAGCGCGACAGGTGCATCGCCGTGATGGAGGCCGCCGCCAGCGTCTCGATCACGAAGTCGCGGTCCGAGACCGCATCGAGCGAGTTCGCGGTCGGCCGGTCGAAGCCGAGCAGGCGCGAGGTCAGCGTCCGGTCGAGCCGGAACGAGGTGCCGGCGAGCGCCGCCGAGCCGAGCGGGTTCTCGTTGAGCCGCTTGCGGGCGTCCGCGAAGCGGCCGCGATCGCGCGCCGCCATCTCGACATAGGCGAGCAGGTGATGACCGAAGGTCACGGGCTGCGCGGTCTGCAGGTGGGTGAAGCCCGGCATCACGGTCGCGGCATGCGCGAGCGCCGTCTCGGCGAGCGCGCGCTGGTAGCCCGCGAGGCCGCGGTCGATCGCGTCGATCGCGTCGCGCACCCAGAGCCGGAAGTCCGTCGCGACCTGGTCGTTGCGCGAGCGCGCGGTGTGCAGCCGGCCCGCCGCCGGGCCGATCAGGTCGGCGAGGCGGGCCTCGACGTTCATGTGGATGTCCTCCAGCGCCCGCTTGAAGCGGAACCTGCCGCTCTCGATCTCTGACAGGATCGTGTCTAGACCGTGAGCGATCTTCGCCCCATCGTCGCGGCTGATGATGCCCTGCTTGGCGAGCATCGCGGCGTGGGCCTTGCTCGCCGCGATGTCCTGGGCATAAAGGCGGCGATCGACGTCGATCGAGGCGTTGATCTCCGTCATGATGGCGTCGGGACCCGACGCAAAGCGTCCGCCCCACATCTTGTTGCTCATGACACCACCGCTGGTTCGCTTGAGAAGGCTCGCCGATGACCACCCGACCCGATGACGCAGCGCGACGCCATGCCAAGCGGCGCCTCGCGATGGTCGTGGCGGGAGGCGTGGCCGGCGCCGCCGTCGGGCTCGCGGCGGTATACGGGATCGGCCTATGGACGCGCAATCACGCCGTCGCGGCCGAGTGCAGGCCGGCCGTGGAGACCGCCCGGCGCGTGGCGCCGCTCGCCCGCGGCGAGGTCGCGGCCGTGACCGTGAACCCGCGCCCGCAGCGCCTTCCCGCGCTCGCCTTCACGGACGCCTCCGGCGCGCCGAAGACGCTCGCCGACTGGCGTGGGCGCACCGTTCTGCTGAACCTGTGGGCCACTTGGTGCGTGCCGTGCCGCAAGGAGATGCCGGCGCTGGACGAGCTGCAGGCGAGGCTCGGCGGGCCCGCCTTCGAGGTGGTGGCCGTGAACATCGACACCCGCGACCCCGAGAAGCCGAAGGCCTGGCTCAAGGAGGTGAAGATCGATCGGCTCGCCTACTACGCGGACCCCTCGGCCAAGGTGTTCCAGGACCTCAAGGTGGCCGGCAAGGCCATCGGCATGCCGACCACCCTGCTGATCGATCCGGCCGGCTGCGAGATCGGGACGCTCGCCGGACCCGCCGAATGGGCGAGCGAGGACGCGATCAGGCTGATCTCCGCCGCGCTGGGGCGGGCGTCCTGAACCGTCAGACCGAGATGTCGAGGTTCTGCCCGACGCCGGGCGCGACATTGGCGAGGGTGTCGATGTTCGCCTGCGCGGCGTCCAGCACCTGAACGATCGCGGCCTGCGCGTCCAGGTTCATCTTCATCATCTTGGCGGCCAGCATGCTTTGCGTCTGGCCCGCCTTTGCGGCCGCCATGGCGGTGGCGATTGCGGCGACATCCATGGGATCAGATGACCCGGCTCAGCGCCTGGGCCTGCTTGGCGGCGACCTGGGCTTGCACGCGCGAGAGCGCGATCTGCGAGGTCAGGGTCGCGGAGCCCGTGATCTGGTTCGAGATGGCGGTCATCAGTCCGCCGCTCGCGGTCGAGGCGTCGCTCCGGAAGCTCTTGACCATCTGGCGCCGCTTCTCGCGCCACGCCTGGTTGATCTCCCAGGCGGAGCGCTTGACGTAGCCGTACTTGTATTTGCCCGCGGCCGGGATCGCCATGACGGATCCTCTCGCGCCCAGGGTGCGGTCGTCGGGTTAACGACCCGTTACGGCGCCGTCGGGCCTCAGACCGAGAGATCGAGCACTTGTCCGGGGCGCAACGGATCGGTCCAGCCGGGGTCGAGCGAATCCTGCCCGCCGTGGCGCAGCGCATGCTCCATCACGTCGGTCAGGGACTCGGCCCGTGCCGGCGCCTCGGCGCCGGTCGGCACGATGGTCTGGGTGCGGCGCACCGCATCGAGCCAGGCCGCGGTGAGAGCCGTTGCGACGATATCCATGGCAGCCGTCCTGTTCGGTCGACGCCCCAGGGTGACCTCGCCCGCGCCGTCTGTCACGGACCGAATCTCTCCCGGTGCGAGGCCGGTTAACACGGCGTAAATCGCGTGACCGATCTTGCGGGAATCGGGTCGCCGGGTCGCGGCACGGCCGCTAACCGGGTGTTTTCCAGGGGGCTCGCCATCCATGCCGAACCGTCTCGCCATGTCCGCGGGCGACTGGCTCCTCCTGGTGATCCTCTCGATCCTCTGGGGCGGCTCGTTCTTCTTCGCCAAGGTCGCGGTCGACGAGCTGCCGCCGCTCACGGTGGCGCTCGCGCGCGTCGCGCTGGCGGCGGCCCTGCTGCTCGCCGCGATGCGGATTTCCGGTCTCGCCCTGCCGCGGGCGCGCGCCACCTGGGCGGGATTCGCCGTGATGGGCCTGATCAACAACGCGATCCCCTTCACGTTGATCTTCTGGGGCCAGACCCATATCGCGAGCGGGCTCGCCTCCATCCTCAATGCCACGACGCCCCTGTTCACGGTCCTCCTCGCCCATGTCGCGACCGCCGACGAGAGGCTCACGCCGACGCGCCTCGCCGGCGTCGCGGTCGGCTTCCTCGGCGTCACCGTGATGATCGGCCCCGACGCGCTCGGCGAGATCGGCCATGCCGTGCTGGCGCAGCTCGCCTGCCTGGCGGCGGCGTTCTCCTATGCACTCGGCGGCATCTACGGCCGCCGCTTCCGCGGCGAGGCGCCGATGGCGATCGCGGCCGGGCAGCTGAGCGCCTCCACCGCGATGCTGCTCCCGCTCGTCTTGCTGTTCGACCGGCCCTGGGAGCTGCCCGCACCCTCCCCGGCCGCCGTCGGCGCCGTGGCGGCCCTGGCGGCGCTGTCGACGGCGCTCGCCTATGTGATCTACTTCCGCATCCTGGCCCGCGCCGGCGCCACCAACCTGCTGCTGGTGACGTTCCTGATCCCGGTGAGCGCGATCCTTCTCGGCGTCGCGATCCTGGGCGAGGCGCTGGCGCCGCGTCACCTCGCCGGCATGGCCGCGATCGCGCTCGGCCTCGCCGCCATCGACGGCCGGCCGCTGCGGCTGTTCCGGCGCTGACGGCTCAGCGCGTCGGGACCGGCTTCTCGCCGCGATAGTCGTAGAAGCCGCGCTGCGTCTTGCGGCCGAGCCAGCCGGCCTCGACATATTTCACCAGCAGCGGGCACGGCCGGTACTTGGAGTCCGCGAGCCCCTCGTAGAGCACCTGCATGACCGAAAGGCAGGTGTCGAGGCCGATGAAGTCGGCGAGCTGCAGCGGGCCCATCGGGTGGTTGGCGCCGAGCCGCATGGCGGTGTCGATCGATTCCACCGTCCCGACCCCCTCGTAGAGGGTGTAGACCGCCTCGTTGATCATCGGCAGCAGGATGCGGTTGACGATGAAGGCCGGGAAATCCTCGGCGACCGCCATGGTCTTGCCGAGCCGCGCGACGAACTCGCGGGTGGTCTCGAAGGCGGCGTCGTCGGTGGCGATGCCGCGGATCACCTCGACCAGCTCCATCACGGGCACCGGATTCATGAAATGGATGCCGATGAAGCGCTCCGGCCGGTCGGTATTGCTGGCGAGCCGCGTGATCGAGATCGAGGAGGTGTTGGAGCCGATGATCGCGTCCGGCTTGAGGCTCTTGCACAGCTCGGCGAAGATCTTGCGCTTGACCTCCTCCTTCTCGACCGCCGACTCGATGACGAGGTCGCAGTCGCCGAGCGCCTCGATGGTCTCGGCCGCCCCGATGCGCGCGAGCGCCGCCTGGCGTTCGTCCTCGCTGATCAGCTTGCGGGAGACCTGGCGCGCCATGTTGCCGTTGATGGTCGCGAGGCCGGCCTTGATCCGGTCCGGCTCCACGTCGTTGAGCAGCACCGAGTAGCCCGCGAGCGCGCAGACATGGGCGATTCCGTTGCCCATCTGCCCGGCCCCGATCACGCCCACTTTGCGAATGATCTGCGCCATGGTCTCCGTCCGATGGCCGCCTGCTCGCGACGTGAAGCCCCGCACGTGGCCCTCCTGCCTCTGCCCGAGCGCTGTTCTAGCCGGATCCGAGGGCGCTCGCCATCGGCTTGCTCCACGCCCTCATTTGCCGAGCTTTCCGAGTTCCTGTTCGAGCTCCGGCAGCACCTGGAACAGGTCGCCGACGAGGCCGTAGTCGGCGACCTGGAAGATCGGCGCCTCCTCGTCCTTGTTGATCGCGACGATCACCTTGGAGTCCTTCATGCCGGCGAGGTGCTGGATGGCGCCCGAGATGCCGACCGCGATGTAGAGCTCGGGCGCGACCACCTTGCCGGTCTGGCCGACCTGCCAGTCGTTCGGCGCATAGCCGGCGTCCACGGCGGCGCGCGAGGCGCCGACCGCGGCGCCGAGCTTGTCCGCCACCGGCTCGATGTATTTCGTGAAGTTCTCGCGGCTCTGCATCGCGCGCCCGCCCGAGATCACGATCTTGGCCGCGGTGAGCTCGGGGCGGTCGGACTTCGAGAGCTCCTCGCCGACGAAGCTCGAGAGCGCCGGATCGCTCGCGGCGTTCGCGGTCTCGACCGCGGCCGAGCCGCCCTCGCCGGTCGCCGGGAAGGCCGCGGTGCGCACCGTGACCACCTTCTTGGCGTCCTTCGTCTTCACGGTCTGGATCGCGTTGCCGGCATAGATCGGCCGCTCGAAGGTGTCGGGCGCGAGCACCTTGGTGACGTCCGAGATCTGCATCACGTCGAGGAGCGCGGCGACCCGCGGCATCACGTTCTTGCCCATGGTGGTGGCGGGCGCGACCAGCGCGTCGTAGCCCGGGGCGAGCGAGACGATCAGCGCCGCCATGGGCTCCGCCAGCATGTGCGCGTAGGGCGCGCCCTCGACCAGCAGGACCTTGGTCACGCCGTCGAGCTTCGCGGCTGCTTCGGCGGCTCCCTTGCAGCTCTCGCCGGCGACCAGCACGTGCACCTCGGCGCCGAGCGCCTTGGCGGCGGTCAGCGCCTTGGCGCTGGCGTCGCGCAACGAGGCGCCGTCGTGCTCGGCAATCAGGAGCGTCGCCATCACAGCACCCCGGCTTCGTTCTTCAGCTTGCCGACGAGGTCGGCGACGGAGGCCACCTTGATGCCGGCCTGCCGGCGCGCCGGCTCCACGGTCTTGAGCACCTCGAGCCGCGGCGCGATGTCGATCCCGTGATCGGCCGGCGTCTGCTCTGCGATCGGCTTCTTCTTGGCCTTCATGATGTTGGGCAGGCTCGCATAGCGCGGCTCGTTGAGGCGCAGGTCGGTGGTGACGACCGCCGGCGCCTTCAGCCGGACGGTCTGCAGGCCGCCGTCCACCTCGCGGGTGACGAGGATCTCGCCGCCCTCCAGCGCCAGCTTGGACGCGAAGGTGCCCTGCGGCCAGTTGAGCAGCGCCGCCAGCATCTGCCCGGTCTGGTTGGCGTCGTCGTCGATCGCCTGCTTGCCGAGGATCACGAGGCCCGGGGCCTCGGCTTCCACCACCTTCTTGAGGATCTTGGCCACGGCCAGCGGTTCGACCGACTGGTCGGTCCTGACCAGGATGCCGCGGTCGGCCCCCATGGCGAGCGCGGTGCGGATGGTCTCGGAGGCCTGCTGCGGGCCGATCGACACCACCACGATCTCGGTCGCGGAACCCTTCTCCTTGAGCCGGATGGCCTCCTCGACCGCGATCTCGTCGAAGGGATTCATCGACATCTTGACGTTGGCGAGCTCCACGCCGGAGCCGTCGGGCTTCACGCGAACCTTGACGTTGAAATCGACAACCCGTTTGACGGGCACAAGAATCTTCATGCCTCTCCACTCCCCGCGCCGCGGCGGGCGGCACCGTATGGCCCGCCCCTCACCCTGTCAACGCGCGAGCCGGTCGCCTCTTCCCGGGGCCGGCTGCGGATGCACGCAATCGAACAGCCGCACGTGCGGCGGCCGCATGAACACGATCAGCAGGGCGCCTGCGCCCATCCCCCCGATATGCGCCCACCAGGCCGTGTTGCTCATGTCGCCGACCACGACGTTCCAGACCTGGGTCAGGATCCAGAACCCCAGCACCCAGTAGGAGGCGAGCCGGAGCGGGATGCCGCCGAACAGGAGCACGGTCACGCGCGCGCACGGGCGGATCATCAGATAGGCCGCGACCACCCCCGCGACCGCCCCCGAGGCGCCGATCAGCGGGACCGTCGAGCCCGGCGCGCTCAGGATGTGCACCAGGCCGCCGGCGAGCCCGCACAGGACGTAGAACGCCGCGAAGCGCACGTGGCCGATCGCATCCTCGATATTGTCGCCGAACACCCAGAGGAACAGCATGTTGCCGACGAGGTGCATCCAGCCGCCGTGCAGGAACATGTAGGTGAACAGCGTCAGCGCCGGCGGGACGTCGCTCGGCGGCAGGGCGATGCCCGTGAGGGCGGCCGGCACCAGCGGCAGCGCCCGCTCCATGGTCACCGCCGTGTTCGGCGAGGCGACGAGCGCGAACGCGAACAGCACGACATTGGCCGCGATGATCGCGACCGTGACGTAGGGATGGGTCTCCCTGTCGAGGGGATCGTCGTCGTGGACCGGGATGACCATGCCGGGTCTCAGCGATTGGCGCCCGGGACCCAGAGGACGTCGCGCGCGCCCTTGTCGTTCATGCTGCGGCTCGCCACGAACAGGAAGTCGGACAGGCGGTTGACGTAGGCGAGCACCTGCGGCGAGACGCTTTCGCCCGTGTCCTTGAGCTCGACGATCAGCCGCTCGGCGCGGCGGCACACCGTGCGGGCGAGGTGGAGGAACGCGGCAGCCGGCGTCCCGCCCGGCAGCACGAAGGAGCGCAGCGGCGCGAGCTCGGCGTTGAGCGCGTCGATCTCGTCCTCGAGACGCTTGACTTGCGCCGCGTTCACGGCGAGCCGCTCGCCGCCCGGCCCCTTGCCCTTGTCGGGCGAGCACAGGTCGGCGCCGAGGTCGAACAGGTCGTTCTGGATCCGCGCCAGCATCGCGTCGACCTCGGTGCCGGCGGTGTGCAGGCGCGCGAGGCCGATGGCGGCGCCGATCTCGTCGACGGTGCCGTAGGCCGCGATCCGCAGGTCGTATTTCTTGCGCCGCTCGCCGGTGCCGAGCGCCGTGGTCCCGTCGTCGCCGGTGCGGGTGTAGATGCGGTTGAGAACGACCATGGGCATCCCTTTGGGCGACGACCGCTTCCCGGCCGGCGCCGATGGTCTATCCTATCCGGCGCTGAATCGGAACCAACCGGGAGGTCCCCGTGCGCCTGATCCTTGCGACCGCATCCGCCGTCCTGCTCGCGAGCCTTGCGGCACCCGTCACGGCCCCCGCCGGCGGCACTGCCGTGGTCGTCGACACGCGCGCGCCGACCGACATGTCGGCCGGGAAGAAGAAGGCGAAGAAGAAGAAGGTGCAGAAGGAGGAATACCTGCGCGCCGCCCCCATGGAGCCGCCGGCGCGCGGGAAGAAGTAGGTCTGGGGAGCCGGGGAGCGCAGCGAAACCCGCGGACGGCGCCCCACCACGGCGTCCCGCTGCCCGGATGCCGTACCGTTCATCCGGGCTACGGATGGGATTGGACGAAATCGCCGGCGCTACGGCCAATTCCGCGCGAGCCCGAATCGGTGCGGCAAGCGCCGCGACCGGAAATGGCTGTAGATTCTCGCCTGGCGCTCGTTCTTGTCGGCGAACCGGCATCAACTTTGCCGGAACATGCGCTAGCGTCCCATCGCCCAGATCGTGATCATGATGATCACGATGGCGACGAACTGCAGCAGCACGCGCCAGCGCATCAGCTTCTGCGAGGTGTTGGGCGAGCCGCCCCGCAGCATGTTGCCGAGGCCGAGCAGCAGCACCACGGCCACGGCGCCGATCGCCAGCGGCACGACGTAGAGCGAGAGGGCGCTTGCCATCGCCCCCTCACGGCCGCCCGGATCGGGTGGATGCGACAGGTCTCGATTGCATGCCTCTCTCCTTGAAGCGCGGTCGCTCGTTCATATAGCAACGACGCGGCGGCTTCGCCGCCTCGGGCGCGCATTTTTTTCGCCCGTTTTACAGGGCGGTGCCGGTCTGGTGTCATGGCGCGCCCAGGAGTTCCCGATGACCGACAAGCCACGACCGGATCTCAAGCCCCGCACTTTGGCCGCGCAGGCGCTCGGCATCGTCGAGCCCGCCACCATGGGACTTGCGCCCCCGGTGCACGTCGCCACCACCTTCATTCGCGACCCGGACAACCAGTACCGGTCCGGCTTCTCCTATGGCCGCCCCGACAACGCCACCGTGCGCCAGGCTGAGGCCGTGATCGCCGCGCTCGAGGGCGCGCCCGAGGCGCTCCTCTTCGCCTCCGGCATGGCGGCGGCGACCGGCGTCGTGATGGCGCTGCCGGCAGGCGCCCATGTCGTCGCCCCGCGGGTCATGTATTGGGGCCTTCGCCGCTGGCTGCTCCACGATGCGCCGCGCTACGGATACCGGGTCGACTTCGTCGACATGTCCGACCCGGCCGCGATCAGCGCCGCCACGCGACCCGGCGAGACCCGTCTCGTGTGGATCGAGACCCCCGCCAATCCCCTCTGGACCGTGACGGACATCGCGGCCGCGGCCGAGATCGCGCATGCGGCGGGCGCCCGGCTCGCCATCGACGCGACTGCCGCCACGCCGGTGTTCACGCGGCCGATCGCGCTCGGCGCCGACATCGTGATGCATTCGGCCACTAAGTATCTCAACGGCCATTCCGACGTGCTCGCCGGCGCGCTCGCGACCGCGCGGCTCGACCCGGACTGGGACGCCATCAAGGGGGTGCGCGCCCACCACGGCGCGATTCTCGGTCCCTTCGAGGCCTGGCTGCTGATGCGCGGCCTGCGCACCCTCGAGGTGCGCGTGAAGGCCCAGGCCGAGAGCGCCGCCCTGCTGGCGGAGCGCCTGTCGCGGCATCCGCAGGTCGCGGACGTGCTCTATCCGGGGCTCGCGCGCCATCCGGGTCACGCCGTCGCGGCGCGCCAGATGATGGGCGGCTTCGGCGGCATGCTGTCGATCCGGGTCGCCGGCGGCGCGCAGGCCGCGATCGCGGCAGCGGCCCGCGTCGAGGTGTGGAAGCGGGCGACCTCGCTCGGCGGGGTCGAGAGCCTGATCGAGCATCGCGCCTCGGTGGAAGGCCCCGACACGCCCTGCCCGCCCGACCTGCTGCGCCTCTCGGTCGGCCTCGAGGACCCGGAGGATCTCTTTGCCGACCTCGATCGCGCCTTGCGCGCCGCGAACCTGTGAGAGGCCTCAGGCGCCCGTCAGGTGCTTCTCGATCTCGTGCACCGGCATCTTGACGTAGTCCTTGTCCACCTCGGCGCGCAGCGCCTTGCGCAGGCCCGCCGAATAGACTTGGCGTAATGTGCCGAGCGCACGTGGCGGCGCCACCATCACGAGCGACTTGGTCTCGCCCGCCGTCACCGCCGCGTCGAGACGCCCCGCGAGATCGGTGAGGAAGGCGCGCTCCGCCTCCGCGTGCCAGTCGGTCTGCTCCACCGCGCTGCGCTTCTCGCCTACCGAGGCGAAGGCGCGGCCCGGCTGATCGGTCCCCTGCTCGCGCGTCGGCGACTTGTCGTGCTCGTAGACCTCCCGGGTCTTGAGATTGGGGAACATGCGGTCCCCCACGTTCTCCAGCACGAGCGCCTTCGCGCCGTCGCAGACGACGACCCACTCGCCCTGCTCGATCTTCAGACTGGCCATTGCGTGCCTCCTGGAAAGCGGAGCCATCCTGGCGGACGGCGGGCGCGGGTTCCTTGCCCTGGATCAAAACGTCCGCGGCGCGATCCGGTTGCGCGGCGCCCGGCCGCCGCGGGCCGGCGTCAGTTCGAGCCGTCCAGCAGCCGCCGCGCGATCACTTGAGCCTGGATCTCGGCCGCGCCCTCGAAGATGTTGAGGATACGCGCATCGCACAGCACGCGCGAGACCGGGTATTCCAGCGCGAAGCCGTTGCCGCCGTGGATCTGCACCGCATTGTCGGCCGCCGACCAGGCGACCCGCGCGGCGAGCAGCTTCGCCATGCCGGCCTCCAGGTCGCAGCGCCGGCCCGAATCCTTCTCGCGCGCCGCGTAGTAGGTGATCTGCCGCGCGATCATGACCTCCACGGCCATCATCACGATCTTGTCGGCGACGCGCGGGAACTGGATCAGCGGTCCGCCGAACTGGATGCGTTCCTCCGCGTAGCGGATCGCCAGGTCCATCGCCGATTGCGCGACGCCGATGGCGCGCGCCGCCGTCTGGATGCGCGCCGACTCGAAGGTCTGCATCAGCTGCTTGAAGCCCTGGCCCTCGACCCCGCCGAGCAGGCCCGAAGCCTTCACCTCGAAGCCGTCGAAGCCGATCTCGTATTCCTTCATGCCGCGATAGCCGAGCACCTCGATCTCGCTGCCGCTCATGCCGGGCGCCGGGAACGGATCGGCGTCGCTGCCGCGCGGCTTCTCGGCGAGCAGCATGGAGAGGCCGCGATAGCCGGGCTCCTTCGGGTCGGTGCGCACCAGCAGCGTCATCAGGTCGGCGCGCACCGGATGCGTGATCCAGGTCTTGTTGCCGTGGACCCGGTAGACGTCGCCCTCGCGCACCGCCCGCGTCTTCAGCGAGGCGAGGTCGGAGCCCGTATTCGGCTCGGTGAACACGGCGGTGGGCAGCACCTCGCCGGACGCGATCCGGGGCAGCCAGTGCCGCTTCTGCTCCTCGGTGCCGCCGCCGAGGATCAGCTCGGCCGCGATCTCCGAGCGTGTGCCGAGCGAGCCGACGCCGATATAGCCGCGCGAGAGCTCCTCCGAGACCACGCACATGGACTCCTTGCCGAGCCCCATGCCGCCGTACTCCTCGGGAATCGTGAGGCCGAACACGCCGAGCTCGGCCATGTGCGCGATGGTCTCGAGCGGGATGTAGCGGTTGCCCAGGTGCCATTCGTGCGCATGCGGCGCGACCTCGCTCTCGGCGAACTTGCGCATCTCCTCCCGCATCGCCTCGAAAGTGTCGTCGAGGCCGCAGTCGCCGACCGTGCCGCCGTGATGCTCGCGCATCAGGCCGATCAGCCGGGCGCGGTTCTCGGCGGTGTTGCCGGTCGCGATCAGCTCCTCCACGGCCGGCGTCACCCGGCCCGCGACCTCCTCGGGCCCGAGGCCGAAATCGCCCGGCCGCACCATCTCGCCCTGGCTGATCGGGATCCCGCCCAGCATCTGGGCGAGGTATTCGCCGAGCCCGATGCGCACGATCAGCTTCTCGATCGGCCCGAGCTTGCCGGCGTCCCGCATGCGCTCCGCATAGGCCGCGAGCTGGCGCACCGCTTCCGCATAGGTCGCGAACCAGGCGAGCCCGTGGGTCGCCCGCTGTTCCCGGTCGAACAGATGGCCCGACACCCGGCCTTCCAGCGTCACCCGGTTGCGCACCGCGCGGGTCGCGTCCGCGAGCAGCGCCTCCGCCGCCACCGCCGCCTCGCGCGCGGTGGTAACGAGCTCCGGCTCGATCTGGGTCTCGGCGGCGAGCGACATCAAGAGCCTCCTGGCGGACGCGGACGGTCGAATCTTCACCTTGCAGGGTTTCAAATGGCGCACGCGCGTGCGGTGCACAACTGAAAATGAACCGAAACCTGACCGCGGTCAAAAACTCGCCGGCCTGCGGTCTCGGTGAAGCCCGCGCGGAGCGTCGGATGTGCACGCAATTCTTAACCATTCCGGGGTTCCATGGGTCCACCACCCTCCGGCTCGTTTTCGCGCGGGACCTCGATGCTTCGTCTTCCTCGATTCCGTCCCGGGGGCTCCGGGTCAGGCTCCCGCTTCTCGGGCATCGGCACGTCGCTCTCGGTGCGGGCACGAGTCACGGCACTGGCCTTGATCCCCGTGGTCGCGCTCGTCGCGAACGGCGCCAGCTATCTGTCGGGCGAGCGGCAGGTGGACGTCGCCTTCGAGAGCGCCAGGCGCTCGGGCGCGCTGATGGACGCGAGCCGCGAGTTCAAGGGCGCGCTCGGTGCGATCCGCGCCGCCGCCAAGGACATGGCGACGCAGCCCGGGCCGGCCGCGGCGAAGAGCTTCAACGACAGCCTGCAGGTCGCGCTCGGCAGCCTCGACCAGATCGAGAGGTCCGCCGACGCCGACGGTGCCCGGCTGATCCCGCATCTGCGCGGCACCATCGCGAGCCTGAAGCAGAACTTCGACGACCTCGTCAAGTCGCAGGAGGAGATGGGCCTCAGCGAGAAGGAGGGCCTGCTCGGACGGCTGCGCGACACCGCCGCCGCGGTCGAAAGCACGATCCAGGACCTGAGCTGGATCCCCGAGAAGGAGTCCCAGAAGCTGCTGCTCTCGCTGCTGGCGATGCGCCGCTACGAGGCCGAGTACAAGCACCGCCACGACAATGCGGTGCGCAAGGAGTTCCTCGGCGAGATGGACTCCTTCAAGAAGCTGTTCGACGAGGTGATCGCGGCCGACATCATGAAGGCCTCGCTCTACGACTCCGTGAAGCTCTATGCGGACGCCTTCAACGCCTATGTGTCGAAGACCGGCGACGTCGACGGCCAGCTCGCGCTGATCGACCACGACACCAGGGAGATGACGCCGCTCGCCGACCAGGTGAACGACGCCGCGCGGCGCGCCGAGCAGGCCGCGACCGCCGCCCTCGCCGCCTCGCAGGCGCAGACCCGCATGTCGCTGGTCGGCATCGGCGTCGCCGTGGTGCTGATCGGCCTCGCGCTGAGCTACCTGATCGGCCGCAGCATAACCCGCCCGCTCAAGGGGCTCTCCGCCGCCATGCAGCGGCTCGCCGAGGGCGACACTGCGGTGGAGATTCCGGCGACCGAGGCGAAGGACGAGATCGGCGCCATGGCCCGCACCGTGATCGTGTTCCGCGACAACGCGCGCGAACGCGAGCGGCTGGCGGCCAGCCAGGATGAGACCAGCCGCGAGCGCGAGCGGCGCGCCGAGACCATTGCGCGGACCATCGCGGCGTTCGAGCAGACCGTCGAGCAGGCGCTTGCCCAGGTGCGCGGCGCCGCCGAGCGGCTCGAGAGCGCGGCCACGGCCGTGAACACGGCCGCCGACGCGGTCTCCGCCGAGTCCGGGTCGGCCGAGCAGCGCGTCGGCGTCGCGACGGAGAACGTCACCTCGGCCGCCGGCTCCGCCGAGGAGCTCGCCGCCTCGATCGGCGAGATCGCGGGCCAGGCCGCCACCTCGACCCAGGTGGCGGGCCGCGCCGTCCAGGAGGCGCAGCGCACCGTGAAGACCATGACCGAGCTCGGCTCGGCCGCCTCGCGCATCGGCGAGGTGATCGGGCTGATCCAGGCGATCGCCGGCCAGACCAACCTGCTCGCGCTCAATGCCACCATCGAGGCCGCGCGCGCCGGCGAGGCCGGCCGCGGCTTCGCGGTGGTCGCCTCGGAGGTGAAGAACCTGGCCGGCCAGACCGCCAAGGCGACCGAGGAGGTCGCGGCCCAGATCGGCGCGATCCAGTCGGCCGCCGGCGATGCCGCCGAGGCGATCGAGCAGGTCAACGGCATCATTTCCGAGATGTCCGGCATCGCGGCGAGCGTCGCGGCGGCCATCGAGGAGCAGAGCGCCGCGGTCGGCAGCATCGCCGCGGGCGTCAACCGCGCATCGCTCGAATCCCGCGCCGGAGCGGAGGCCATGGCGCGCGTCGCCGATGCGAGCTCCGATGCGCGCGCCACCGCCGACGACGTGAAGGCGCTCGCGAGCCGCCTCTCCAACGAGGCCGAGAGTCTCGACCGGGAGGTTCGCCGGTTCCTCACCGAGGTCCGCGCCGCCTGAGGCAGGAGTCGGGCGGGCGGCGCGCGAGCCGGGCGCGCGCCCGGCCTCCCCGCGCGGGCGAGAAATAAGCCTACCTTAGTACCGATGTTATCGGCTGCTTAAGAGTTCGCCTGCATTTTTGCCGCAGGGGAGAGTCCCGCGCCCCTTGCGCCCGTCCGCGGCGCATGCGGGGGCCTTGCCACAGGTCAGCCATGTCGTTGCGCCGTCTCTCGTTCGTCCGGAGTCCTTTCCGCTTCGTCCTGCTTCCTTTCCGCGCCGTGCGCCGCCTCGTCCCCGAGCTCACGGTGCGCGGCCGCGCGATCGCGCTCGCGATCGTGCCGTTGATCGGCTTCGGCGCCATCGGCGCGACCTATCTCTCGGGCGAGCAGGCCGTGCAGGGCGCCTTCGGCGAGACCAAGGCCGGTCTCGACTTGAGCAAGACCAGCGCCGCGCTCAAGACCGCGGTCGTCACGATGCGGGAGTCCGCCAAGGACTTCGTGATGAGCCCGGGCTCGAGCGCCCAGCAGCAGTTCGAGGGCGCCTACCGGGCGGCGGTCGAGCGCGCCGCCGAGATCGGCGCGCGCGACGGCTCCGCACAGGTCAAGGAGCTGCTCGACCGCATCAAGGGCGACCTCGGCAACGTGAAGGACCTGTTCGAGCGCCTCGTCAAGGCGCAGGCCGCGACCGGCGTCAATATCGTGAGCGGCGCGCGCGGCGAGCTTCATTCCGCCGGGCAGAGCTTCGAGAAGGCGCTCGAGGAGGCGGCCAGCATGCTCACGGGCGAGCAGCTTGCCGGACTGCGCGCCACCTTCCTCGGCATGCGCGTCCAGGAGAAGGAGCTCCTGCTGGCGCGCACCCGCGAGTCCCTCGCCCGGCTGCAGGAGGATCAGAAGAGGTTCGTCGAGCAGGTGCAGACCATGTTCCTGCCCGACGAGGACAAGGCCAAGCTGGTCGAGACCTCGCAGGTCTATGCGGCGGCCGCCAAGACCTATGGCGACGCCGCCGCGCCGCTGCAGCTGTTCCTCAACATGATCATCAACGCGCTCGGCGACCTCGGGCCCGTGGCCGACGAGATCGTGGCCGCGGCCTCCACCCGCCACGATCAGGCCACCGCCTCCTTCGAGGCCTCTCAGGCGCGCACCAAGGCGTTGATCATGGGCGTGGGCGTCGCCGCGATCCTTCTCGGCATCGCGCTTGCCCTCCTGATCGGCCGCAGCATCACGGGTCCGCTCAAGGGCCTCGCCGGCGCCATGGAGCGCCTCGCGGCCGGCGACATCTCGGTCGACATCCCGGCGACGGAAGCCAAGGACGAGATCGGCGCCATGGCGCGCACCGTGATCGTGTTCCGCGACAACGCGATCGAGCGCGAGCAGCTGGCCGTGACCCAGGAGAAGGGCACGCGCGAGCGCGAGCGCCGCGCCGAGACCATCGCGCGGACCATCACGGCCTTCGAGCAGAGCGTCGGCCAGACGCTGACCCAGGTGCGCGGCGCCGCCGAGCGGCTCGAGAGCGCGGCCGGCGCCCTCAACGGCGCCGCCGATGCGGTCTCGACCGAGGCCCGCGCCGCCGAGGAGCGGGTCGGCGCCGCCTCCGGGAACGTCACCTCGGCGGCCGGCTCCGCCGAGGAGCTCGCCGCCTCGATCGGCGAGATCGCGAGCCAGGCCGCCACCTCGACCCAGGTGGCGGGCCGCGCCGTCCAGGAGGCGCAACGCACCGTGAAGACCATGACCGAGCTCGGCTCGGCCGCCTCGCGCATCGGCGAGGTGATCGGGCTGATCCAGGCGATCGCCGGCCAGACCAACCTGCTCGCGCTCAATGCCACCATCGAGGCCGCGCGCGCCGGCGAGGCCGGCCGCGGCTTCGCGGTGGTCGCCTCGGAAGTGAAGAACCTCGCTGGCCAGACCGCCAAGGCGACCGAGGAGGTCGCGGCCCAGATCGGCGCGATCCAGTCGGCCGCCGGCGATGCCGCCGAGGCGATCGAGCAGGTCAACGCGATCATCGAGGAGATGTCGAAGATCGCCGCCAGCGTCGCTGCGGCCGTGGAGGAGCAGAACGCGGCGGTCGCCTCCATTGCCGAGGGCGTCAACCGCGCCTCGAGCGAGGCGCGCACCGGCGCCGAGGCCATGAGCCGCGTCGCAGGCGCCTCGAGCGACGCGCGCAGCACCGCCGACGACGTGAAGGACCTGGCCGGCGCGCTCTCGAGCGAGGCCGAGAACCTCGACGGCGAGGTGCGGCGCTTCCTCGACGAGGTACGCGCGGCCTGAGGCGCTCCCGCGGAACCGTGCCGGTACGGCGCGGGCCCGGCGGCGCGCCCTTGCATTAGGTCGGGCGCCTTCCCAGAATCAAAGGACAGTTCCTCTTCCGCGGAAGCGCCAGGCCGTGAATCTGCTGCGACGGTGTGTCCACATCGCCCTCGATGCATTCCGGCGCTTCAATGCGGACGACGGCTGGGCCATTGCGAGCCATCTCGCCCTGTCGGCGCTGATGGCGCTGTTTCCCTTCCTGCTGGTGCTCACCGCGCTCGCCGGCATCTTCGGCCGCGAGGGGCTCGCCGACGAGGCCGCGCGCATCCTGATCGAGACCTGGCCCGAGGAGGTCGCGGGCCCGATCGCGCTCGAGATCCAGGGCGTGCTGAACAGCGCCCATGGCGGGACCCTGACGGTCGGCGCCGCGCTCGCGGTCTACTTCTCCTCGAGCGGCGTCGAGGGTCTGCGGGTGGCGCTCAACCGCGCCTACGCGGTCGTCGAGCAGCGTCCGTGGTGGCTCTTGCGGCTCGAATCGATCGGCTACGTGCTGGTCGGCGCCGCCGGGCTCCTGGTGCTGTCGTTCCTGGTCGTGCTGGCGCCGCTCCTGTGGCGCACGGCCCTCAAATACGCCCCCTGGATCGAGCCGTTCGGCGACCTCTTCACCTTCCTGCGCTTCGCCGTGGCGAGCGTGGTCCTGACCGTCGCCCTGGTCATCGCCCACCTCTGGCTGCCGGCCGGCCGGCGCCGCTTCGTCGAGATCGCCCCCGGCATCGCGGCCACACTGCTGCTCTGGATCGCCGGCGGCGCGATGTTCGGCCGCTATCTGGCGGAGTTCGCCTTCACCTACGCGACCTATTACGCGGGGCTCGCCTCCGTTATGATCGCGCTCGTGTTCCTCTATCTCGCGAGCGCGATCTTCATCTATGGCGGCGAGCTCAACGCCGCGGCCTCCGACGCGCAGGCCGCGCCCGGGGCGCAGGAGCCGGCCTGAGCCCGCCCCCCGTCAGGCCGGCGGTCCCGCCCCGCGCTCGCGATAGCGCGGCAGCGACCAGCCCCAGGTGAGCGCCGCCCCGCGCAACGCGAAACCCGCCGCGAAGGCGGCGCCCATGGCGAGCTCGCGCGCCACCTCCATGCGGGTGAGCGCCACGAACACGCTCGCCCCCAAGAGGGCGGCCGTGACATAGACCTCGCGGCTCAGCACCACGGGGCTCTCGGCGCCGAGCACGTCGCGGATGATGCCGCCGAACGTGCTCGTGACCACGCCCATGGCGACCGCGACCACGGTCCCGCTGCCGGCGAGCAGCGCCCGTTCCGCGCCGATCACCGCGAACAGCGCGAGCCCGAGCGCGTCGAGCCACAACAGCAGGCGGTAGCGCGACTGCGGCAGGTGCGCCGTGAAGAACACGGCCGCCGACACCAGCACGCAGACCACCAGGTAGGCGGGCTCGCGCACCCAGAACACGGGGAGCTGGCCGAGCAGCACGTCCCGCAGCGTCCCGCCGCCGATGCCGGTCGCGGTACCGAGCAGCGCGAAGCCGAAGATGTCCATCTGCTTGCGCGAGGCGACCAGCGCGCCCGTGATCGCGAACACGATCACGCCCAGCCAGTCCAGGATCGCGGTGGCGGTCTCGAAGAGCATGGGCCGGCGGCGTCCGTGGCGTGACGGCCGAGCTTAGGACATTTCCGGCTGCGGCAGGGAGGGTGCGAGTATCCGAGCTAGACCTGGCCCGCGACCTCGATCGCGTCCTCGAGCGAGCGCAGGCCCGGGCGCGGCGCGTTCACCAGCACCGCCATGTTGCCCGGAGCGTGCAGGTTCTTCCACATCTTCTGGTGTGCCGCCGGGATCTTGTCCCAGGGCAACACCTCGCTCATGCACGGATCGATGCGCTGGTCGAGCACGAACTGGTTGGCCGCGCTCGCCTGCTTGAGATGCGCGAAATGCGAGCCCTGGATGCGCTTCTGCCGCATCCAGACGTAGCGGGCGTCGAAGGTGATGTTGTAGCCCGTGGTGCCGGCGCAGAACACCACCATGCCGCCGCGCTTGACGACCAGGCAGGAGACCGGGAAGGTCTGCTCGCCCGGGTGCTCGAACACGATGTCGACGTCGCGCTTGCCCGTGATGTCCCAGATCGCCTTGCCGAACTTGCGCGCCTCCTTGACCCACTCGGCGTATTCCGGCGTGTTCACGGTGGGCATCTGGCCCCAGCACTTGAAGTCCTTGCGGTTGATCGCGCCCTTGGCGCCGAGCTGCATCACGTAGTCGCGCTTCGACTCGTCCGAGATGATGCCGATCGCGTTGGCGCCGGAGGCCGCGCACAGCTGCACGCCGAACACGCCGAGGCCGCCGGAGGCGCCCCACACCAGCACGTTGTCGCCGGGCTTGAGCGTGTGCGGCGCGTGGCCGAACAGCATGCGATAGGCGGTCGCGAGGGTGAGCGTGTAGCAGGCCGCCTCCTCCCAGGTCAGGTGCGGGGGCTTCGGCATCAGCTGGCGCGACTGGATGCGGCAGAACTGCGCGAACGAGCCGTCCGGCGTCTCGTAGCCCCAGATCCGCTGCGAGGGCGAGAACATCGGGTCGCCGCCATTGCACTCCTCGTCGTCGCCGTCGTCCTGATTGCAGTGGACGATCACCTCGTCGCCGACCTTCCAGCGCTTCACCTTGGAGCCGACCGCCCAGACGATGCCGGACGCGTCGGAGCCCGCGATGTGGTACGCATTCCTGTGCACGTCGATGGGCGAGATCGGTTGCCCGAGCCCGGCCCAGACGCCGTTGTAGTTGACGCCGCCCGCCATCACGAGCACCAGCGCCTCGTCGTCGCCGATGCTCCAGGTCGGCACCACCTCGATCTGCATCGAGGATTCGGGCGGCCCGTGGCGTTCCTTGCGGATCGCCCAGGCATACATCTTCTCCGGCACGTGGCCGAGCGGCGGAATCTCCCCGAGCTCGTAGAGACTCTTCGGGTTCGGTCCCGACGACTTCATGGCAACGGCCGACATACCTCGTCCTCCCGGCTCGACGGCTCGCGCCGTACCTCCGGCACTCTGCCCCAATGGTTTTTGCGGCGCAACATATAGCTGTTCCGTGGCGCGCCGGACCATAACGCTGACAGGGAACTCGGGTTGCGGTACGATCCTGCGGTGCACCCCGGGGCCAATGCGGGTGCAGGGAGGACCTCATGCTGGGCGTCGAGAGCATCATCGTGCTTCTGATCGTCGGAGCCATCGCGGGCTGGCTCGCGGGCCAGATCGTGCGCGGCTACGGCTTCGGCCTGGTCGGCAACATCGTGGTCGGCATCGTCGGCGCCTTCATCGGGGTGTTCGTGCTGAGCCGGCTCGGCGTCCTGATCGGCGGCGGCTTCATCGCCGCGATCATCAATGCGACGATCGGCGCCGTGATCCTGCTGGTGATCATCGGCCTGTTCAAACGCTGAAGCGCGGCGGCCGGCTTCCGGCCGTCCCCGCCCGGCCTTGATGTCCGTCATGCCGCCGCAACATTCATGTTGCGCTGCGGCAAGGGCGGCGCTTTTATGAGGCCGCAGCGAGGACACGTGATGGCCGGCCGAGACAGACCCTGGATCTTCCGCACCTATGCGGGGCATTCGACCGCAGCGGAATCGAACGCGCTCTACCGGCGGAACCTCGCCAAGGGCCAGACCGGCCTCTCGGTCGCCTTCGACCTGCCGACCCAGACCGGCTACGACAGCGACCATCCGCTCGCCCGCGGCGAGGTCGGCAAGGTCGGCGTGCCGATCGGCCATCTCGGCGACATGCGCGCCCTGTTTCAGGGCATCCCGCTCGCCGAGATGAACACCTCCATGACCATCAACGCGACCGCCGCTTGGCTGCTCGCGCTCTATGTCGCGGCCGCCGACGAGCAGGATGCGCCGCGCTCGATCCTGCAGGGCACCACCCAGAACGACATCATCAAGGAGTATCTCTCGCGCGGCACCTACGTGTTCCCGCCGGCACCCTCCATGCGGCTCACCAAGGACGTGATCCTGTTCACGTGCCACGAGATGCCGAAATGGAACCCGATGAATGTCTGCTCCTATCACCTGCAGGAGGCGGGCGCGACACCCGTGCAGGAGCTCGCCTTCGCGCTCGCGATCGCGATCGCGGTGCTCGACACCGTGAAGGCCGCGGGCGAGGTCGACGAATTCGGCGAGGTGGTGGGACGCATCTCGTTCTTCGTCAATGCCGGCCTGCGCTTCGTCACCGAGATGTGCAAGATGCGCGCCTTCGTCGAGCTCTGGGACGAGATCACGGCGGAGCGCTACGGCGTGACCGACCCGAAGCAGCGGCTGTTCCGCTACGGCGTGCAGGTCAACTCCCTCGGGCTCACCGAGCAGCAGCCCGAGAACAACGTCTATCGCATCCTGATCGAGATGCTGGCGGTGACGCTCTCCAAGCGCGCCCGCGCGCGCGCCGTGCAGCTGCCCGCCTGGAACGAGGCCCTCGGCCTGCCGCGCCCGTTCGACCAGCAGTGGTCGCTGCGCATGCAGCAGATCCTCGCCTACGAGACCGACCTGCTCGAGTTCGGCGACATCTTCGACGGCTCGACCGAGATCGCCGCCACGGTCGCGGAGCTCAAGCGCGAGGCGCGCGAGGAGCTCGCCCGCATCGCCGAGATGGGCGGCGCCATCGCGGCGGTGGAGTCGAGCTACATGAAGAGCCGGCTGGTCGAGTCCAACACGCGGCGCCTGGAAGCGATCGAGCGCGGCGAGAGCGTCGTGGTCGGCGTCAACCGGTTCACCGAAACCGAGCCCTCGCCGCTCGCGACCGGCGAGGGCGCGATCCTCACGGTGCCGGCCGACGTGGAGGCCGGACAGATCGAGCGGCTCGCGGCCTGGCGCGCCGCGCGCGACCCGAAGGGCGTGGCGGCGGCATTGCGCGAGCTGCGCATCGCGGCCGCCGAGGGCCGCAACATCATGCCGGCCTCGATCACGGCCGCCAAGGCGGGGGTGACCACCGGCGAATGGGGCGCCGTGCTGCGCGAGACCTTCGGCGAGTACCGCGCGCCGACCGGCGTCGGCCGCGCGGCGCGCAACGACAGCCAGGGCCTCGACGCGGTGCGCGCCGACGTCGAGCGCGTCTCCAAGCGGCTCGGCCGCCGCATCAAGTTCCTGGTCGGCAAGCCGGGCCTCGACGGCCATTCCAACGGCGCCGAGCAGATCGCGGTGCGCGCCCGCGACGCCGGCATGGAGGTCGTCTACGAGGGGATCCGCCTCACCCCGGCCGAGATCGTCAATGCGGCGCTGGAGGAGGGCGTGCACGTGGTCGGCCTGTCGATCCTCTCGGGCTCGCACGTGCCGCTGGTCAAGGACGTGGTCGCGCGCATGCGCGCGGCCGGTCTCGACGACGTTCCCGTGATCGTCGGCGGGATCATCCCGCCCGAGGACGCGCGCACGCTGCGCGCCGCCGGGGTCGCGGCCGTCTACACGCCCAAGGACTTCGAGCTCAACCGCATCATGGCCGACATCGTCCGCATCGTCGACGCGGGCGCAAGCCGGGCCGCCTGAACGCGCCGCTCCCGGGCGGTCACGCGTTCTCCCGCCGCTGCGCGGCGGCGCGCACCGCCGAGGGCGTCTCGCCGAAGCGGCGGCGCATGCTGCGATTGAAGTGCGAGAGGTCCGAGAAGCCCGATTCCAGGGCGACCTCGCTGATCTTGAGATGCGCGAGCCGGGGATCGCGCAGCAGCCGGTGCGCCCGGTCGAGCCGGCGCTCGAGCACGTGCTCCGAGAAGGTCTTGCCGCTGTCCTCGAGCAGGCGGTGCAGGTAGCGCACCGAGACGCCGAGCGTCTCGGCGACGCGCGCCGGATCGAGCAGCGGCTCGCCCGCGCGCCGGGTGATCTCGTCCAGCACGGCGCGCAGGCGCGCGGCGCGAACGCTGCGCTCCTCGATCAGCCCCTGGGCCTCCTTGCGGGCGCCGAGCGCGCTCGCCACGAGGTCGGCGACGTGCACGCCGGCGAGCTCCGGCTCGGCGATCTCGCCGAGCCCGAACAGCGTCTCGAGATATCCGGTGAGCAGCCGCAGCGCCGGATCGTCGGCGCGGATGTGCCGCTCGATCGTCTGCTCGATGTCGCGCACCAGGTGCCGCAGCGCGTCGCGCGGCAGGCTGAGCGACCAGGTCTCGCCCTCCTCGAGGCAGTGGAACTCGCTGCTCTGCCGGTTGTCGAACACGGCGGCATCGCCCTCGGCGAGCCAGAACTCCTGCTGCCGCTGGACCACGCGGAAGCGCCCCGCGCGGTTGATCACCATGTAGAGCGCTTCGTTGCGGTCGCGCTCGGGCCGGCGCAGGAACACCGACGGCGTGCCGCGCACGATGCCGGCGGCGACGCCGCCGAGCGGAATGAACTCGACCGTGAAACGCAGGTCGCCCGGCGAGCGGTCGATGAAGTCCATCTCCATGCGGCGATGGACGAATCCTTCGCTCCACACCTTGAAGCGCTCTTCCGGCGCGAGGTCGTCGGTCGAGAAGCGGAATCGGGACGGCTGCGGTGCGTTCATGTGGATGTCGTCGGTGCTCCGGTCGCGCGCGAAGGCGCTGCTCCTCCAAGCACTTTCCATCCACTGTCGCGGCAGATTCCCCGGGAGTGACCCAGGGTCTGTCGACCTCGCCCCAAGCGCCAATGTCGCGTTTTACCGTTTGATTATCGGAAATTCAATGGAATTGTCGCAATAAGCCCGAAATCATGAAGTCATGGTCGGGCATCCGGCAGTCTTGCGGCGCCGCTGTTCTGCCGCGGGGTCGCGCTCCACTTGAATTCACGTCCTGCACATCGCCAGTGCGCTCCGGGCCTATCGGCCGGCGCGCTTTTCTGTTGTCACGACGCGGCGATGCGCGCCAGCAGGTGCGCGAGCGCCATCGGGCTCACCGGCTTCGCCAGGTAGCCGTCCATGCCGGCCGCGCGGGCCGCCGCCTCGTGGCCGGGCTCGGTATGGCCCGAGAGGCCGATGATCGGCGGCCGCGTCCCGGGCAGTGCGCGGATGCGGCGCGTCGCCTCGAGCCCGTCGAGATCGGGCAGCGCCACGTCCATCAGCACGACGTCGTAGCCGCGGCTCGCCGCCGCGATCGCGGCCGCGCCGGTGCCGACGAAGTCGACGTCGTGGCCGAGCTCGGTCAGGATCGTGTTGAGCACGACCCGCGCATAGGGGTTGTCCTCCGCGCACAGGACGCGCAGGCGCCGCGTGCCGGCGGGCCGCGCCCCTTTCTCCCCCTCCGCGGCGCGCGCCCCGGTGTCCTCGGCGAGGATCACTTCCAGGCGGAACGTGCTGCCGCGCCCGGGCCGGCTGGTGATCGCGAGATCGCCGCCCATCGCCTGGGCGACGCGCTTGACGAACACCAGCCCGAGCCCGGCGCCGCCATAGCGGGTTGCGATCTCGGCATTGGCCTGCGCGAAGGGGCGGAACAGCCGCTTGATCTCCGCGGGCGCAAGGCCGATGCCGCTGTCCTTGACGGTGAACAGGAGCCGGACCTGCCCGCGCGCCGCTCGCCTGGCCGCGAGCGAGAAGGCGACGCGCCCGTGCTCGGTGAACTTCACGGCATTGTCGATCAGGTTCTCCAGCGCGGCGCGCAGGCGCACCTGGTCGCCCAGCACCAGCTCCGGCAGCCGGTCCGTGATCGCGATCTCGACCGCGAGACCCTTGGCCTCCGCGCGCGCCGCGAGCGTGGTCGCGACCTCCTCGGCGAGCGCGCGCGGACGGAAGGCCCCGTGACGGAGCGCGAGCCCGCGCGCCTCGGCCCGCACCCCGTCCACCACCAGGGTGGTGAGCTGGGCGAGGTGCTCGGCCGCGCTCTTGATCGCCTGCGCCCAGCGTCGCTCGCGCTCCGGCAGGTCGGCGGTCGCGATCAGCTCGCTGAGCGCCAGGATGCCCGTGAGCGGCGTGCGGATCTCGTGGGCGAGCGCGGCGAGCGCGGCCTCGGTGCCCGGGCGCGCGGTCCGCCGGCGCCGGGGTTGTGCGGCCCTGCTTCGGCGCCGCGTGCCGGTCTTCTTCGACGTCCTGTGACGCATTCGAGACCCTCGCCCGAATCCAGCATGGCACGGAGCCGCAATGCCGGCCAATCGGTTGATTCGGCGTCGCCGGCCCACTAGTTTCAGCACCATGCGCTGCGCAGGGGCTCCGGCCGGCTTTCCGCACCGGCCGCGGACGATCGGACGAATTACCGGCCCGGCCGAGTAGTCGGCCGGGAAGCCCGTTTCGTCGTCCCGTTCTCGTCCGGAGCCCCGCCATGTCCGCCAGCGACGCCGCGCCCCTGCGCCACCTCTTCACGGTTCAGCTCGCGCCCGATCCCAACGCCCTCGCCCGCCTGCTCGCGCCCTTCGTGATTCACGACGTGCTGCCGGAGCGCCTCGAATCGGTGCGCGCCGCGGACGACCTCGCGGTCCGCATCGAGTTCACCGCGCCTGTCTGGGTCGCCTGCCGCCTCGCCGACCGCCTCGCCGCAATGGTCCCGGTGCGCGAGGTGACCGCCGTCGCGGTCGCGGAAGCCGCGGCGGCGTGACCGGCCTCACAGGCCCACCATGCGCCTGACGTCCTCGGGCGTGAGGCCTTGCGCGCGCAGCTCGCGCAGCGCGGTGGCGCGCGTCGATTTCGCGAGCTTGCGGCCGTCGGCATCGCGGATCAGCCGGTGATGGTGATAGACCGGCGCCGGCAGGCCGAGCAGCGCCTGCAGCAGGCGATGCACGCTGGTGGACCAGAACAGGTCCTCGCCGCGCACCACATGGCTGACGCCCTGCAAGGCATCGTCCACCACGACCGCGAGGTGGTAGCTGGTCGGCGTCTCCTTGCGCGCCAGCACCACGTCGCCCCAGGCCTCGGGCGCCGCCGCGACACGGCCCGCCTGCAGTCCGGTCTCCTCCCAGGCGAGCGGGCCGACCCGCGCGAGGGCCGCCGCCATGTCGAGGCGCAGCGCATAGGGCTCGCCCGCCGCCAGGCGCCGCGCGCGCACCTCCGGCGCCAGTTCGCGTGCCGCGCCGGGATAGAGCGGGGCCCCGTCGGGGTCGCGCGGCCACGGCCCGGCCGCCTCGCGCGCCGCCACCAGCCGGGCGATCTCGGCCCGGCTCTCGAAGCCCGGATAGACGAGCCCCCGGCGCTCCAGGCGCGCCAGCGCCGCGCGGTAGTCGTCGAGGTGCTCCGACTGGCGCCGCACCGGCTCCTCCCAGGCGAGCCCGAGCCAGGCGAGGTCCTCCAGGATCGCGGCCTCGTATTCGGGACGGCAGCGCGTCGCGTCGATGTCCTCGATGCGCAGGATGAGGCGGCCGCCGCTCGCCCGCGCCATCTCGTGATTGAGCAGCGCCGACAACGCGTGCCCCAGATGGAGATGGCCGTTCGGACTCGGCGCGAAGCGGAACACGGTCATGCGGGTTTTCGGGTTGCGGCCGGGCCGGGAATGACGTCACCTCGGGATCCCGGGAGGCCGTGACGCGCTTTCGGGCTGGATCATGTGCCAGACGAGGCCCGTGCGTATCGACACCGAGGCGGATCTGCAAACCGGACTGGCGGCGCTCGCGTGCGCGCAGCCGCGCTTTGCCGCGATTCACGCCGAGACCGGCGACCCGCCGCTGCGGCGCCGGCCGGGCGGCTTCGCGGGCCTTGCCGCCATCGTGGTCTCCCAGCAGGTCTCGACCGCGAGCGCGGCCGCGATCTGGAGCCGGATGGCCGCGCGCCTCGCGCCGCTCGACCATGCGGCGCTGCTGCGCGCGCGCCGCGACAAGCTCGTGCGCATCGGGCTCTCGGGCGGCAAGATCCGCACGCTGCGCGCCGTCGCCCGGGCGATCGAAGCGGGCGCGCTCGACCTCGACGGTCTCGTCGACCGGCCGGCCGACGAGGCGCATGCCGTGCTCACCGCGCTGCACGGCATCGGCCCCTGGACCGCCGACATCTATCTCCTGGCCTGTCTCGGCCATGCCGACGCCTGGCCGGCCGGCGATCTCGCCCTGCAGGAATCCGCCCGCATCGCCTTCGGCCTCGCGGAGCGCCCGACCGCGCGCGCGATGGTTCCGCTCGCCGAGCCGTGGCGTCCCTGGCGCGCGGTCGCGGCGCGCCTGCTCTGGTCCTATTATCGCGTCGCCAAGGGACGCGACGTCACGCCCGTCCCGCCTCCCCTGCTCGCCCGGAGTGCCTGAATGCCCGCTCTCGACGGTCCGCGCATCGAGCCGCGCTCCGGCCCGGCGCGCCAGCTCGTGGTCCTGGTCCACGGATACGGCGCCGACGGCAACGACCTGATCGAGCTCGGCCGGGTCTGGCAGCCGCTGCTGCCGCAGGCCGCTTTCGTGGCGCCGCATGCGCCGGAGCCCTGCGCGCAGCAGCCGGTCGGCCGGCAATGGTTCGCCCTCACCTTCCGCGACCCGCACGAGCGCTGGCACGGCGTGAATGCCGCCGCGCCGCTGCTCGAGGGCTTCCTCGCGGGCGAGCTCGCGCGCCGCGGGCTCGCGCCCTCGGCCCTGGCGCTGGTCGGCTTCAGCCAGGGCACCATGATGGCGCTGCATGTGGGGCTGCGCCTCGGCGCCGCGCCCGCCGCGATCCTGGGCTATTCGGGCATGCTGGTGCTGCCGAGCGAAAATGAGATGGAAGCCTATGCGACGGCGATTCGCGCGCGGCCGCCGGTGCTCCTCGTGCACGGGGCCGAGGACGACCTGATCCCGGCCGACGCCTTGTTCCACGCCGCCCAGAGCCTCTCCGCCATGGGAATACCGACCGAATGGCATCTCTCGGGCGCCGTCGGGCACGGCATCGACGAGGAGGGCCTGCGCCACGGCGGCGAATTCCTGGCGCGCCGCCTCGGCGCGCGGGCCTGAGGCCTGCTTCACAATCCGGTCATGCTCCCTGTAGACTATCCGCTGCACCGCACCCGGGGGCAGGAGAAAGAGTCGAGGAGCCTTGCTTGAACGTCCACGTATCATCCGGTGGATGGCCGGCGCTGGTCCTGAACGCCGATTTCCGTCCGCTGAGCTACTACCCTCTCTCGCTCTGGTCCTGGCAGGATGCAATCAAGGCCGTGTTTCTCGACCGCGTGAACATCGTCGCGAGCTACGACAAGGCGGTGCGAAGTCCGAGCCTGGAGATGCAGCTGCCGAGCGTCGTGTCGCTCAAGACCTACGTCAGGCCCTCCACTCATCCGGCTTTCACCCGCTTCAACGTCTTCCTGCGCGACAAGTTCGTCTGCCAGTATTGCGGCGCGCGCGACGACCTCACCTTCGACCACCTGATCCCGCGCTCGCGCGGCGGGCACACCACCTGGATCAACGTCGTCGCGGCCTGCTCGTGCTGCAACCTGCGCAAGGGCAGCATGACGCCCAACGAGGCCGGCATGTGGCCCTCGCAGATGCCGTTCCAGCCGAGCGTGCAGCACCTGCACCGCAACGGCCGCCTGTTCCCGCCGAACTACCTGCACGACAGCTGGCTCGACTATCTCTATTGGGACACCGAGCTCGATCCGTGAGCCGGAGGCGTTCCGGTCGCCCGCGCACCGCATGGGCTTCTCCGCGCCCGCCGGATACAATCGCGGCGCCTCATGGGAGAGCCGCATGCGAATCCTCCACATCGTCCTGATCGCCGTCCTGGCCGGGATCACCCTGGTGTTCGCGATCCAGAACCTGGAAAGCGTGACGGTCGCGTTCCTCGGCCTGCGGGCGAGCACGCCGCTGTGGCTGCTGATCGTCGTGGTGTACTTCCTCGGCATGGCGACCGGCGGCAGCCTCGTCGCCGCCGTGCGCTACGCGCTGCGCGGCGCGACGACGCGCCCCGAATAGCCGCCGCCGTCGGGCGCGCTCGCTTCGCGGCCCGGCATCCGCGATGATATAACAACACCGAATCCGGACGGTGATCCGACTCGCGTTCGGGAACCGGTGCCCCTGCGAAGTCGAGGCGCATCATGGCCGCCGCGTCCACGTTCCTGCGACGTCTGGCTCTGCTCGCGGGCGTCTGGCTGGTGCTCACGGAGAATCAGCCGTCCGCCTGGCTGGTCGGCGCGCTTGCCGCCGGCGCTGGCGCCGCGATCAGCCTGCGGCTCCTGCCGCCGCAGCAACGGCGGGTCCGCCTGGCCCGCGTGTTGCGGCTGGCGCCCGGCTTCGTCGGCGGATCGCTGCTGGGAGGAATCGACGTCGCCCGCAGGGTGTTTCAGCCTCGCATGCCCCTCGATCCCGGTTGGCTCTCCTATCGCACCCGGCTACCCGCGGGTGCGCCCCGGGTCGCGCTCGGCGCCGAGATCAGCCTCATGCCCGGCACGCTCGCAGCCGGAATGCACGGCGATCTGCTCCACGTCCATTGCCTCGACCGCCGGCTACCCGTCGCGGCCTTCATCGCCCATGAGGAGGCGCGCATCGCGCGCAGCATCGGCGTCGCGCCGGACCCGACCGATGGCTGATGCGCTCCACCTCTTCGCCGGCGCGATCCTGCTCGCCGTGGCAGCGAGCCTCGTGCGGGTCGTCCTCGGACCCACCCGGGCCGATCGCATGATGGGCGCACAGCTCGCCGGCACCGGCGGCATTGCGGTCGTGCTGCTGCTCTCGGTCGCCGGCGAGAGATGGGCGGCCCTGGACGTGGCGCTGACCCTGTCGCTGCTCGCCGCCGTGGCGGCGGTCGGGTTCGTCAAGGCGGCGAGCCGCGACGGCGCCGGCGACCCCGAGGAGGAGGCGCCGCCGCCATGATCCTGGACATCGCAACCCTCGTGCTGGCCTCGGCGGGCGTCGTCTTCTTCATCGCCGGCACGCTGGGACTGCTGCGCTTTCCCGACGTCTATGCCCGCCTCCATGCACTCACCAAGGCAGACAATCTCGGGCTCGGGCTGATCGCGCTCGGACTCGTTCTCCAGGCCGGCAATGTCTGGCAGGCGCTCAAGATCGTCCTGGTCTGGCTGCTCGCGATCTTCGCGGCCGCCACCGTGTCGCAGCTCATCGCCAGGTCTGCGCTGGTGCAGCGGTCGAGCTCTCCGGCGGCGAGGGATTCGTGACTGCGGCGCTCGTCTTCGATCTGTCCCTCTGCCTGCTCATCGCGGCGGTCGCCCTGGCCGCGGTGCTGGCGGACGACCTGTTCACCGCCATCGTGCTGTTCATCGTCTACGGCCTGCTGGCGGCGATCGCATGGGTGCGGCTCGACGCCATCGACGTGGCGCTGGCCGAGGCGGCGATCGGCGCCGGTCTCACCGGGCTGCTGCTCGTCGGCGCGGCGGCGCGCCTCGGCGGCCGCGGCGCGCCGCCGGCCGCCGGCCGTACCCCATGGCGCCTTCTCGGCAAGGCCGCGCCTGCCGCCTTGTGTGTCGCGGCGGCAGCGGCGCTCGTCGTTCTCGTGCTCGCCCTTCCCGACGACGCGCCCGGCCTACGGCCGCTCGTGGCGGAGACCATCGCGGCGTCGGGCGTGACGAACCCGGTCACGGCAGTGCTGCTGAACTTCCGCGGCTACGACACCCTGCTCGAGACGATCGTGCTGGCCGTCGCGCTGGTCGGCGTCTGGTCCCTGACGCCGGACCGCGACTGGGGCTCGGTTCCGGGTGCGCGACAGCATGCCCGGCCCGACGGTGTGCTCGCCACCTTCGGGAGATTGCTTCCCGCCCTCGGATTGCTCGTCGCGGCCCATCTGCTCTGGGCCGGCGCCGACGCGCCGGGCGGCGCCTTCCAGGCCGGGACCGTGCTCGCGGCCGTGTGGCTCGTCGTCGTCATGGCCGGTGTGCTGCCGGCGCCGGCGACCGCCGATACCCGCGTTCGGCTGCTGCTCGTCGCCGGCCCGGCCGCATTCCTCGGGTTCGGCGCCGTCGGGGCGGCAGGCGGCGTGTTCCTCGGTCATCCGGCCGGAGCCGCCAAGGCGACGATTCTCGCGATCGAGACCGCCCTAACGCTGTCGATCGCCGCGACGCTCGGCCTCCTGGTTCTCGGCGTGCCGAGGCGCCCGGCATGAGCCCCATCCTCTATGCGGCAACGGGCGCGGTCCTGGTCGGCATCGGCGTCTTCGGCCTCCTCGCGCGCACCCATCTGCTGCGACGGATCCTCGCGTTCAACGTCATCGGCAGCGGGATCTTCCTGGCGTTCGGCGGCCTGGGAAGCCGGGGCCCCGGGAGCGGCGTCGACCCGGTCCCGCAGGCCATCGTGATCACCGGCATCGTCGTCGCCCTGGCGGCGACCGCGCTCGCCGTGACCCTGGTGACGCGGCTCTTCGAGGAAACCGGCGCCGTCACGCTGCCCGGCGAGCACCCCGCGGAGGGACCGGATGCTTCCTGACCTGTTGGCGGTCGGGGTGCCGTGGGCCGTGGCCTCGATCGTCCTGCCTCTTGCCGTCGCCCTGGCCGCGATTGCGCTCGGGCCGCACGCGCGGCACCTGGTTCTCCCCGGCGCGCTCCTGGGAGCCGTCATTGCGCTGGCGGCGGCGGCCCAGGTGCTCGCCCACGGCGCCTGGCATCACGCCGTCGGTGGCTGGCTCCCGCCGCTCGGGATCAGGCTTCGGCTCGACGGGCTGGCGGCATCGTTTCTGGTCGCGACCGCGGTCGTGGCGTGCGGCGTCGCCGGCTTCTCGCGCCGCCTGTTCGAACCGTCCGCGCGCCGCGAGACCCGCGCCGGCTTCGCCTTCTGGCCGCTCTTCTTCGTCATGTGGGCCGGGCTGAACGCCGTCTTCCTCGGCGCCGATCTGTTCAATCTCTATGTCGCCCTGGAGCTATTGACCCTGACGGCCGTCGCGATGGTGGCGCTCGACGGCAAAGCCGAGACGCTGGCGGCGGCGATCCGCTACCTGCTGTTCGCGCTTCTGGGCTCGCTCGCCTACCTGCTCGGCGTCGCCCTTCTCTATGCGAGATACGGCGCCCTCGACCTCGGCCTGTTGCGGGCCGCGGCCGTACCGGACGCGATCACCCTGGCGGCCGGGGCGATCATGACCGCGGGCCTGATGGCCAAGACCGCGATCTTTCCGCTGCACGGCTGGCTGCCGCCGGCTCACGCCGGCGCGCCGACGCCGGCGAGCGCCATGCTCTCGGCCCTGGTCGTCAAGGCCTCGTTCTACCTGATCGCGCGGCTGTGGTTCGATGTCCTGCCGGCCGCCGCGACCGTGGAGACCTCGCAGCTGTTCGGCGCGCTCGGCGCCGGCGCCATTGTGTTCGGATCGCTGCTGGCGCTGCGCCAGGAGCAGCTGAAGCTGGTGATCGCCTATTCGACGGTCGCGCAGCTCGGCTACCTGTTCCTGATGTTTCCGCTGACCGGCAGTGCCGCCGCGCCGCAACCGTGGGCCGCAGCCGCCTGGACCGGCGGCATGTTCCACGCGCTTGCCCACGCGCCCGCCAAGGCCGCGATGTTCCTCGCCGCCGGCTTGATGATCAAGGCCTGCGGCGATGGCCGCCTCGCCCCGCTCGCCGGCATCGGCCGCGACCTTCCGATCGCCTGCTTCGCCTTCGGCCTCGCCGCCGTCTCGCTGATGGGGCTGCCGCCGAGCGGCGGGTTCACGGCCAAGTACCTGCTGCTCACGGCCGCGCTGGCGAGCGGCCAGTGGTGGTGGGCGCTCGCGATCCTGGCCGGCGGCCTGCTCGCCGCAGCCTACTTGTTCCGCGTGCTGAACCGCTTCCTGATCGCGCCGGCCGAAGCGGCGCCGCGCGTCGCCGTCGCGCGGCGCGACCAGGCGATCGCGCTCGCGCTCGCGGGCGTTTCGATCCTGCTCGGGCTCGCCTCGCTCGTTCCCTACCAGCTCCTGCAGATCGGAAGGCCGGCGGCGGCCGTCGGGGGTCTGTCGTGAACGACCTGATGCCGGTCCTGGTGCTGTCGACGTCGCTCGTCCCCGCGATCGTCATCTTCTTTCTCGCGGAGGCGCAGCAGCGGACCCGGACCCTGGTCAACATCGCCGGCGCGCTCGCCAAGCTCGCGCTCGTCGCCGTGATGCTCGACGGCGTCGCGCTTGGCGTCGCCTACGAGACGCGTCTCGGCCTCCTGCCCGGCCTCGATCTCCTGCTCCGGGTCGACGCGCTCGCCCTCCTGTTTCTCACGCTCTCGGCGTTCCTGTGGCTGCTCACCACGATCTATGCGATCAGCTATCTGGGCCAAGGTCCGCATTTATCGCGCTTCTTCGGTTTCTTCAGCCTGTGCGTGGCGGCGACGACGGGCATCGCGCTCTCCGGCACGCTGGTCACCTTCTTCATCTTCTACGAGCTGCTCACGCTTTCCACCTGGCCCCTGGTGGTCCATCAAGGCGACGCGCGTTCGATCGCGGCCGGCCGGCGCTACCTCGCCTATACGCTCGCCGGCAGCGCCGTGCTCCTCCTCGGCATCGTCTGGCTGGAGAGCCGCACCGGCCCGGTCGAGTTCACGGTCAGGGGCAGTCTCGCCGGCGTGGATGCGCCCACGCTGCAGGCGGTCTTCTGCCTCCTGGTCGCGGGTCTCGGCGTCAAGACCGCGCTGGTGCCGCTGCACGGCTGGCTGCCCGCCGCGATGGTTGCGCCTGCGCCGGTGAGCGCGCTGCTCCACGCGGTGGCCGTCGTGAAGGCCGGCGCCTTCGGCATCGTGCGGATCATCTACGACGTCTACGGCACGACGCTCCTGCATGAGCTGAGCCTCGGGATTCCGCTCGCCGCAGTCGCTGCCTTCACGGTGATCTACGGGTCCGCCCGCGCCTTGCAGCAGGACGACATCAAGCGCCGGCTCGCCTTCTCCACCGTTAGCCAGGTCTCCTATATCGTTCTTGGCGCGAGCCTCTTCGGACCATACTCGACCATCGGCGGCCTCGCGCACCTCGTTCATCAGGGCCTGATGAAGATCACGCTGTTCTTCTGCGCCGGCGCGCTGGCGGAGCGGTTGCACGTGCACAAGGTCCGGGAGCTGGATGGGATCGGCCGAACCATGCCGTGGACCGCGGCGGCATTCACCGTCGGCGCCCTCGGCATGATCGGCGTGCCGCCGATCGCCGGCTTCGTCAGCAAGTGGTACCTGGGCCTCGGCGGCGTGCAGGCGGGGCACGTCTGGGTCGTCCTGGTGCTCGCCGGAAGCAGCCTGCTTAATGCCGGCTATTTCCTGCCGCTCATCTATCGCGCCTGGTTCGTGCCGGGCGCGATGGACCGCGCGCCGGGGCGCGAACGCCCGTTCTGGCTGATCGCGCCGGCCGTGATCACGGCGCTCGCGTCGCTCGGCGTAGGCGCGCTCGCGGGCCTCGCCATGAGTCCGCTCGGCTGGGCGACCCTGATCGTGGAACGGAACTATACCCCATGAGCCGGACGGGACCGCTTCTCCTGTGGCTCACGTTCGCGGGCCCGCTCGCCATGATCGCGGTCGCGCCGCTCTCCCGGCGACCCTTGCGCCTGCTGCCCTGGGCGGCGGTGCCGGGCCTCGCGACCGCGCTGCTGGCGCCGCTCGACATCGCCATGGAGCAGCCCGCGGTTCTGCTCGGGCTGCACCTCCGGCTCGACCGTATGGCCGCGGTCTTCCTCGCTTTCGGCTCGCTCCTGTGGGTCCTCGCGGGCGCCTATGCGCAGAGCTACCTCGCAGGCAGCGGCCACGCGCGGTCGTTCGCGGTCTTCTGGCTCCTCACCCTCGCCGGCTTGCTCGGCGTGGTCCTCGCAGCCGACGTCGTGACGCTCTATGCAGCCTTCTCGCTCATGTCGCTGGCGACGTTCGGTCTGGTGATCCACGATCGGACCGCGAGCGCGCGGCGCGCCGGGCTCGTCTACATCGTGCTCGCCGTCCTCGGCGAGATCACGCTGGTCGCGGCCCTCATGCTCGCCGCGAGCGGCGCCGACAGCCTTCTGTTCGCCGACGTGAGTGCCGCCGTCGCCCGCTCGCCGTGGTCGACCGCGATTCTTGCCGGCCTGCTGGTCGGCTTCGGCATCAAGGTGGGGCTGGTTCCGCTGCATGTCTGGCTGCCGCTCGCCCATCCCGAGGCGCCGACGCCCGCTTCGGCCGTGCTCAGCGGCGTCATCGTCAAGGCCGGCATCATCGGCCTGATGCGCCTCGTGCCCGCCGATGGGATGCCGGACGCATGGACCGAAATGGTCGTCGTGCTCGGGGTCGTCACCGCCTATTACGGCGTGCTGGTCGGGCTCACGCAAACCGACGCCAAGGCGATCCTCGCCTATTCGACCCTGAGCCAGATGGGACTGCTGGTGGCCGTTCTCGCCTCCGGCCTCGCCGCGAAGGCCGCGGGCACGCTCGACGCCGTCACGCTCTACGCGAGCCATCACGGGCTTGCCAAGGGTGCCTTGTTCCTTGCCATCGGCGTGGTCGCAGCCTGCGGCGCCCGATGGCGCGGCCCCGTCCTGGTCGTGACGGCCCTGGCGGCGCTGGCGATCGCCGGCCTTCCGCTGAGCGGCGGCGCCTTCGCCAAGCTCGCCATCAAGGACGTCGCGGGCGCGGGAGCCACCGGCACCCTGGTCGCCGTCTCGGCGGTCGGGACCGCGCTGCTGATGCTGCGGTTCCTGCAGGTGCTGTCGCGCGCCCCCGGCAAACCGGCAGAAACCGCGAACTGGGGCCTGCTCGTGCCGTGGGCGGCGGCCGCGGCAGCCGCCTTCGCGGTCCCGGTTCTGTGGGGCCCGGACCTGGCAGGCAAGCCGGCCGCTGCCGCGATGTCGGTGCACGGTCTCTGGACAGCAGCCTGGCCTATCCTGTTCGCGCTCGCCGCAGCCGTGTTCGTCCTCTGGCGGCGCTGGCGCATTCCGCTCGCCATTCCGCGTGGCGATCTTGTGGTTCTCGGTGAAACGCTGCTCCGCCGGATCGGCGCGGGCCTTGGTCGCCTGAACGCGAGGCTTGCCCGCCTTTTCCAGCGCCGCAGACGCTGGCCTGCCCCTTCGTTCGATGGGCTCGACACCCTCGAAGCAGCGCTTCGGCGTTGGAACCTGGCGGGGCCCGCGCTCGTTCTCGTCGCCGCCCTGATCGCGATCGCCCTGACGATCTGACGCCCCTGCGGGCGCACCAACCTGCCGCAGCCCCGCGCCGCCGGGCGCGATATCATGCCCGCCCTCGGGGCGTGGAGATTCGTGAGTGAGTCGCGATCAGATCGTCGTCCTCGCCGTCCTGGCCGCCACGGTCGGCGCCTTCCTGTGGGGCCGCTGGCGGCACGACATGGTGGCGATGGGCGCGCTGCTCGCCTGCGTGATCGCGGGACTGGTGCCGGCCGGCGAGGCGTTCGCGGGGTTCGGCCACCCGGCCGTCGTCACGGTCGCCTGCGTGCTGGTGCTGAGCCGGGGCCTGCAGACCTCCGGGGCGGTCGACGGGCTCACCCGCTTGGCCCTGCCGCAGGGCTCGGGCGCGCTCGCGACCACCGCGATTCTCACCGGCGTCGCGGCGCTGCTCTCGGCCTTCATGAACAATGTCGGCGCCCTGGCGCTCTTGATGCCGGTCGCGATCCAGATCGCGCAGCGCCAGAAGCTCCCGCCCGGCAAGCTGCTGATGCCGCTCGCCTTCGGCTCGATCCTCGGCGGCATGACGACCCTGATCGGCACGCCCCCGAACCTGATCGTATCGGGCTTCCGCGCGAGCAGCGGCGGCGGCAGCTTCGCGATGTTCGATTTCGCGCCGGTCGGGCTCGCCGTGGCGGCCTGCGGCATCGCCTTCCTGGTTCTCTTCGCCTGGCGGCTGGTCCCGGCCCGGGAACGGGCGGGCACCGAGGAGTTCGAGACCGGCGCTTACCTGACCGAAGCGCGGGTTCCGGACGGCGCCAAGGCCGCCGGCATGAGGCTGCACGAGATCGAGCAGGCGCTCGACGAGGCGGACGCCCAGATCGTCGGCCTGATCCGCCACGAGGTGCGCGTCCCGGCGCCCGAGGCCTGGCACCGGGTCCAGGCGGGCGACATCCTGGTCATCGAGGCCGAGCCGAAGGCGCTCGCCTCCGCCCTGTCGGCTCTCGATCTCACGCTGGAGGAGGCCGTGCAGGACGACGCGGCGGACGAGACCGCGCCGGAGGAGTCATCGCGCCAGTCCGACGGGTCGGATGCCGCGAAGGGGGGCGAGACCAGGAGCGCGGAACGCTCCGGCGAGATCGCGCTGATGGAGCTGGCGGTGCTGCCCAACTCCACTTTGGTCGGCCGCTCGGCGTCGGGCATCCGGCTGCGCACGCGGTTCGGCGTCAACCTGCTGGCGATCTCGCGCGAGGGCCGGCGCACGATCTCCCGGCTGCGCACCGCGCCGATCTTCGCGGGCGACGTCCTGCTGATGCAGGGCGCGCCGGAAGCGATCTCCGAGTTCGCGGCCCAGTTCGGCTGCGTTCCGCTCGCCGAGCGGACGCTGCGCCTGCCCGACAAGCGCCAGGCGCTGACCGCCGGCGCGATCATGGCGGCCGCGGTCGGCGGCGCCGCCTTCGGCCTGGTGCCGGCTGCGATCGCCTTCGCGGCGGGCGTGCTCGCCGCCATGGTCCTGCGCGTGGTGCCGCCGCGCAACGTCTACGACGCGGTCGACTGGCCGGTGGTGGTGCTGCTCGGCGCCTTGATCCCGGTCGCGGGCGCGATGGCGACGACCGGCGCGGCCGACCTCCTCGCCAGCGCCCTGCTCGACACGGTGGCCCGGGGCAACGCCGTCATCGCCCTCGGGGCGATCCTGATCGTCGCCATGACTCTGTCGGACTTCATGAACAATGCGGCGACCGCCGCCGTCATGTGCCCGATCGCGATCGGGGCGGCGGCCAGCCTCGGAGTGAGCGCCGACCCGTTCCTGATGGCGGTCGCCGTCGGATCCTCCTGCGCCTTCCTCACGCCGATCGGGCACCAGAACAACACGCTGATCCTCGGCCCCAGCGGCTTCCGCTTCGGCGACTACTGGCGCCTCGGCCTGCCGCTCGAGATCATCGTCGTGGCGGTGGGCGTGCCCGTGCTGCTCCTGGTGTGGCCGCTGTGATGCTGCGGCATTCGCGGCGGAAGAGAGGGGTCGGTCGTGGGGTCAGGGCTCGGGCTTCTCCGCGGTCGAGTAGGGGATCGTCGGCGGCGCCGAGGAGCCGCCCGTCACGACGAACGCCATGGCCTGGTCGAACGTCCAGTCGACGAACGTCACCTCGCGCAGCGGCACGATCTCGATATAGCCCGAGGTCGGGTTCGGCGAGGTCGGCACGTAGACGACCGCGAGCTCTTCCCCGGTCGCGGCATCGCGCATCGTGCGGGTGATCAGGCCGAGCGCCTTCATCTCCCGCGAGGGAAAATTGATCAGCACGACCCGCCGCTCGCCTTCCGGGGTCGCCGCCGCGATCGCCAGGAAGCGCTTGGTGCTGCGATAGATCGAATCGACCAGCGGGATCCGCGCCACCAGGGCCTCGAACAGCGCGATCAGGCGCTGGCCGATCACGCGCGTCGTGCCCCATCCGAGCAGGAACAGAAGCACCAGCACGATGACGGCCGCCGCCACCGACTGCAGCGTCTCGTTCAAGAGCCAGTCGGCGACGCCCGGATAGCGCGGCCGGATCGCGAAGGCGAGGCCCGTCACCCACGGCCGCCCGATCCGCGAGAGCTGGCCGAACAGGAAGTCGAGGATCAGCCAGGTGATGCCGAGCGGCGCGATCGTCACCAGCCCGATCACGATGTAGCGTCCGATCCGCTTGAGCAGGTCTCCGGTACTCTTGTCGGTCATCGAGATGCTCGCTTGGGTCCTGGCCGATGGGTTTGCGGTTCCCGCGGGCGGGTGAGGTGGGTCACGATCTCGCCACGGGACGCGCCTCGTTTGAGCATGCCGCGACCCGTTGCCGTGGTCACTTGCCGAACAACCGGCTGGCCAGCGGATAGCTGAGCGCGACGATGACGATGTTGCCGAGGAGGTTGATGAGGAAGCCGGCCCGCGCCATCTGCGCGATCGTGATCCGCCCGCTCGCGAACACGATGGCATTCGGCGGCGTCGCGACCGGCAGCATGAAGGCGCAGGAGGCCGCGAGCGCGAGCGGCACGGTGAGCGTCGCGACATCGATTCCGAGCCCGACCGCGATCGCGCCGCCGACGGGAAGGAAGGTCGCGGCGCTCGCCGTGTTGCTGGTCAGCTCGGTCAGGAAGATCATCGCCAGGGTGGCGGCCGCGACGATGAGAAGCCCGGGCCAGCTTGCGAGCGCGCCCATGGCCGCGCCGAGCCACGCGGCGAGGCCCGAGGCGCCGATCGCGCCGGCGAGGCTCAGCCCGCCGCCGAACAGGATCAGGACACCCCACGGGAGCGACTTCAGGTCGTCCCAGGCGAGCAGGCGGCCGCCTTGCGCCATTCCCGAGGGCAGCAGGAACAGGGCCAGCGCGCCCGCGATCGCGATCGTGGTGTCGTCGACCCCCGGAACCAGGGCGGCGTAGACGGGTCGCGTGATCCAGGCGAGCGCGGTCAGGCCGAACACGATCGCGACCCGCACCTCCGCCGGCGTCATCGGCCCGAGCTTCTCGAGCTCGGCCGCGAAGGCCGGCGTCGCGCTCGTGCCGATGCTCCCGCGCGCCGGGTGGAGCCGCACCAGGATCAGCCAGCTGCCGGCCAGCATCACGGCGACCAGCGGCAGGCCCAGCACCATCCATTGCGCGAAGCCGATCGTCACCCCGTGCTCGCGCGCCATGTAGGCGGCGAGCAGCGCATTGGGAGGCGTGCCGATCAGGGTGCCGAGCCCGCCGATGCTCGCCCCGTAGGCGACCGCCAGCATCAGCGCGACGCCGAGATTGGCGCGCGAGACCGAATCCGCGTCGGTGTCGCGGTCGAGCAGCGCCAGCACCGAGACGGCGACCGGCAGCATCATGATGGCGGTGGCCGAGTTGCTGATCCACATGCTGAGCAGCGCCGTCGACAGCATGAAGCCGCCGATCAGCCGCCGGGGCGCGGTGCCGATCAGCATGATGGCGCGCAGCCCGATCCGCTTGTGCAGCGCCCATCGCTGCATCCCGGTGCCGATGATGAAGCCTCCCAGGAACAGGAAGATGACCGGATCCGCATAGGGCGCGGCCGCATCCCGCATGGTCGCGATGCCGAGCAGCGGAAACAGCGCCAGCGGAAGCAGGGCGGTCGCCGGAATCGGCAGCGCTTCCGTGATCCACCAGGCCGCCATCAGCAGGGCGATGCCGGCGACCTGCCAGGCCTGCGGCGGCATCCCGGGCGGCGCCGGGACGACGGTCACGGCCGCCAGCAGGACCGCGCCGAGGATCAGCCCGTAGCCGCGATCCCTGCCCTGGAGCCCCAGTTCCGCCACCCACGCCCTCCCGCCGGTCCCACGCGAGCCCGATCCGACCATGCCGGGAGCGATCGCGCAACGCGGGAGGGGGCACCCGGGCGTCGTCCGCCACGGCGTCCAGTCTATGTCTCGATCAGGCCGAGCAGGGCGCAGCGGATCGCGGCCTGCACGCGGGTTGCCACCCCGAGCTTGCGGATCACGTTGTTGACGTGGAAATTGACCGTGCGCTCGCTGACCCGCATGAGCACCGCGATGTCGGTCGACGACTTGCCCTTGGCGACCCAGGTCATGGTCTCGACCTCGCGGTCGGTCAGGGCGAATTCCGGCGCGGCCTGCCCGGGATGCTGCGCGAGCCGGCTTCGGACGATCTCCACCAGCAGCTCGAAGTCGAGCGGCTTGGTGAGGAAATCGTCGCAGCCCAGGCGCCGGGCCTGGAGATGGCTCTCCCGGCTGCCATAGGCCGTGATGAACAGGAACGGAACGTTGCGCAGCTGGCCGGCGGACTTCCGCAGCTCGCTGAGCACGCCGAAGCCGCTGAGATGCGGCATGTCCACGTCGCACAGGATGATGTCCGGACGCTCGGCGAAGCGGGCGACGCCCTCGACGCCGTCGCTCGCGACGATCGGATCGAAGCCCTCGTCCTGCAGGACCTCGACCAGGAGCTCGGCCGTCGCGGCATCGTCCTCGATGCAGAGGATCTTCGGACGGCGGCTCATGGCCCGACGACGCTCCGTGGAAGATCGATCACGACCCGCGTGCCCCGGTCGACCTCACTCTCGATGTGAAGCTCGCCCCTGTGAGCCGCGACGATGCGCTCGACGAAGTAGAGGCCGAGGCCGGCGCCGCTCGTGCCCTTGCTGCTGCGCCCGCGATAATAGGGCTGCCGGACCTGGACGATCTCGTCGCCCGGGATTCCGCTGCCGCGGTCCGCGACCGTGACGCGAACCACGCTGCCTTGCGGCGCGACCCCGACCAGGATCCCGCCGTCGCGCGGCGAATATTTCACGCTGTTCGCGATGACGTTCTCGAACGCCTGGCGCAACAGCGTTTCGTCCCCCCGCACCAGTTGCGGCTCCGCCGGCAGATCCAGCGCGATCGGTTCGCGCTCGCTCTCCTCACCGAACTGGGCCGCCAGCGTGCGGATCGTGGCCCCGACATCCACCAGGTCGGCGCCGACCGGAATGGTGCCGTCACCCAGGGAGGAGGCGAACTGGACACGATCCACGATCTCCTCGATGCGCCGCGCCGCGCCGCGGATCTTGTCGGCGCGCAGCTTCAGGTCGTCCGGCGCCGGCCGCTCGGAGAGCTTGGCGAGGCGGTAGGCGTGACCCGTGATCGTCGTCAACGCGGTACCGATCTCGTGCGACAGGATATCGATGAAGCGGCGCTGCAGCTCGGCCTCGTGCTGCGCGTCGTAATGCCGCTGGTATTGGAGCCTGACCAGCATCGCGGCCAGCCATTGGGTGGCCACCGCGATCAGCCGGTTGGCGGCGACCACGGTGACCCCGAGATCGCTCGGCGGCTGGATGAACGATCCGACGAAGGACAGCAGGGTCGCGGTGCAGGCGTAGAGGAACGGGCGTGGCCGCGCCTCGAACAGGCTCAGGAATACCGGAATCGCATAGGCGAAGCAGACCGATATGTTCTCGGCGGGAGTCAGCACGTCGAACAGGAAGATCGACGACAGCAGCGCCCAGATGGCGCCGCCGACCCAGCGCGTGCCGACGAACATGTAGGGCCTCGCGGCATGCGTCGTCCTCAACTTCGGTCCCCGCGCATCGGCCTCGGATGTCATGGACTGAATCCGGGATGGCGCCGGCGCGGACCTGCCAAGGTTGACAGGTATGAAAGACCGGGAGGGCGGTGCACGTTCGAGAGGGCGCGAGGAGGTGACGTCTCTTCCCGCCGCGCGTGAGCCGCGCGGTCCGGTTCGATGTGAAGACGTGCATCGAGCAGAGGCAATCGATGACCAAACGCCGCGGGACGGAGCGCGAGCCCGCCACGAAGGCGGGAGAGCAGAACCCGCCGGATGGGGCCGAGGCTCTGTCCAGGTGGAGCAATCACGGCCTCATCATAAGGCCGGGAGGATCGTCGGAGGGGCGATCGGGCGGCAGGAACCCTGCGACGCGTCGGCGCACGGTGGTCAGCCGTGCGCCGGCACACTGAGCGCCGCGACCACCGCGAGCATCGGATCGGCTGCGCGCAACGGCCGCAACGAAAGGTGAGAGCCCGGACATGGACCTGCACGATCTGCGCGACGCGAGGTCGCAAGCCGCATCCCGGGGACTTGGATCGCCGTCCGCGATCGAAGAGGCGGCAGCCGCTCACGAGCTGTTGCTGAGCGTGCCGGTCGAGCATCTCCTCGTGGCGACGGACTTCTCGCCCGGCGGCCGCCGCGCCGTCGCCCGGGCGCTCGAGCGTGGCAAGGCGCTCGGCGCGCAGGTCACGCTGCTCCACGTCGTCGAGGAGGCTCTGCCGCGTGGATTGGCCCGGCAGCGCCGGGAAGAGGCCCTCTGGCGCCTGGCCGAGCAGGCGCGCTCGCTCGGGCGGGGCGCGACACACGACGTCTCGTTCAATGTGCGGGCCGGCGAGCCCGGCCTCGAGATTCTCCGCGAGGCGATCGAGCTCGGCAGCGACGCCATCGTCCTGGGTCTCGGGGACCGCTGCGCCCACCTCGAGGCGCCCGCCTCGACCGTGATGGATGTCGTGCGCTGCGGCGACCGGCCGGTCCTCATGGTCGCCGGACCGCCTTCCACGCCTTACCGGCGCGCGGTCGTTCACGCGGACCCGCTGGCGGACATCGCATCGACGGAACGAGCCGCGCGACGCCTCGCCCCGCAGGTCGAGACCCACCTGGTCCCCTCCCCGGCCGCGGTAGCCGCCGGCATGCTGTCCGCGGCGCGGGTCGCGCCGCGCGTCGGTGCCGCCGTGCTGTTGGACTGCGTCCGGCGCGTCGGCGCGGATCTCCTGGTGGTCGACGCGGACGGGCTGCAGCACGACGACCACGATCCGCGGCTCCTGTTGCGCCACGTCGGCAAGAGCGCGCTTTGCGATCTTCTGCTCGCCAGAGACCGGTGAACCCTCCCGTCGAGACCGCTGCCAGATCGAAAGGCTGCTCGAGGAGATCGAGTCCATGTCTCGTCTTCGGGCAGGGGACACTCTCTCCGGCGCGGTTTGATTCAACTCAATATCCAAGGAGCGCAATCAGGATATGCTTTATATGAACGCGAGCAGACGCCGAGCGAGGCGGTCTCGAATTGGGGCGGCCGTGAAGGCGACATCGCTACGCTTGCCGAATACCGGTCACCCGGGCGAATGCCGCGTGTGAGCACGCGGACTGTATTCCGTGCTGCCGAATCGTCACGGATGTCCCTCGAATCTGTTTTCACGATTGAGCCTCTTTGGAGCTCGTCATGCGCGTTCTGTTCGTGTCGGCAGAAATCTTCCCCTTGGCCAAGACCGGCGGCCTGGCCGATGTGAGCGCCGCCCTGCCCCAAGCGCTGGTCCAAGGTGGGATGGATGTGCGACTCGTCCTGCCGGCCTATCCGCGCGCCCTCGCTCTCGCGACCGAGAAGGAGATTGTCGCGGAACTGCCGGATGCGACAGGATCGGAGCCGCTCCGCGTGATCGCCGCGCGCATCCCTGACAGCGGGCTCCCCGTGTGGCTGGTGGATGCGCCGAATCTCTACGACCGTCCGGGGACACCCTATCTCGATGAAGCCGGTTGCGATTGGCCGGACAATGCCCGACGCTTCGCCACGTTCTCGCGCGTGGCCGCGAAAATCGCCCTGGGCGAGGTGGATCGCGACTGGCATGCCGATGTGGTGCACGCCAACGACTGGCACACCGGCTTGCTGCCGCTCTTGATCGGGCAATCGACGAAGGAGCGGCCTCCGACCATATTCACGATCCACAACCTCGCGTACCAAGGGCTGTTCCCGCACTCGGTCCTGCCGGTGATCGGCCTTCCGGATGGCTTGTTCACCCCGGACGGAGTCGAGTACTACGGCCGCGTATCGTTCATGAAGGCCGGCATACGGTTCAGCCAGGCGATCACCACCGTCAGCCCCTCCTACGCGCAGGAGATCCTGACGGCTGATTATGGCTGCGGCCTCGACGGCCTGTTGAACCTCCGCCGGCGTGACATCACCGGAATCCTCAACGGCGTCGACTATTCCATTTGGGATCCGGCGCACGATCCGCACCTGCCGGTTTCGTTCGATGTCGGCAACATGGCGGGCAAACTCGCCTGCAAGGAGGAGCTTCAGCGCGAACTCGGCTTGACCACGGATCCCGCCGTGCCACTCGTCGTATGGCTGAGCCGGATCACCGATCAGAAGATGGCGGACGTCGTGGCCCGAACACTGCACAGGATATTCGAGCGCGACGTGCAGCTCGCGGTTTTGGGTGACGGCGAGCCGGCGCTGGAAGCGGAATTTCGCGACGCCGCAGCCCATTATCCGGGCCGCTTGGCTGTGAGGATTGGCTACCGCGAGGAGTTGGCGCATCGCCATCTGGCAGGAGCGGACCTGCTGCTTCATCCGAGCCGATTCGAACCCTGCGGCCTCACCCCGCTCTACGCGATGCGTTATGGCGCGGTTCCCATCGTGCGTCATGTCGGTGGGATGTCCGACACGATTGTCGATACCACGGAATGGACGGCCGCCTGCGGTTGCGCGACCGGCTTCGCCTTCGCGCAGCCGAACGCTGACGCCTTGCTTGATTGCCTCGACCGGGCGCTGGCCTTCTACGGCCAGCGGTCCATTTGGTCCAGGATTCAGCAGCGCGCCATGAGCCGGCGCTTCGGATGGGCCGAGGCCGCCAAGCGATATTCCTCCCTCTATCGGAAGCTTGCGCCCGATACCGCAGCAGTGATTCCCGAAAGGCCACCGGAGCGTCTGGTTCCTGCCAAACGCATGGCGCTCGTGCATGAGACGGTCGGCGCGCCGCCGCGAGTGAAAGGTTTGGCAGCGGACGATCCGCACCAGCACGTGGCCTAGCTGGAAAAACCCAAGAGAGAACCGCGGAGCGAGTCTTGTATATCCTGTGTCTCGCCGCGGATTATGACGGTACCCTCGCCCAGCATGGCACGGTCAGTGCGGGGACGTTATCCGCATTGCGTAAGCTCAAGGCCGGCGGACGTCGGCTTGTAATGGTGACCGGGCGGGAACTGGTCGCGCTCGAGCACGCCTTCCCCGAGCTGGCCCTGTTCGACCGGGTGGTCGTCGAGAACGGCGCCGTCGTATACGATCCCGCCAGCGGCCGCGAACGCGTGCTCGCGCCGATGCCGCCGCCGCATTTCGTTCAGAGGCTGATCGAGCGCAGGGTCGAGCCGATATCGGTGGGACGGGCGATTGTCGCGACCTGGGAGCCGCACCAGACAGCGGTCCTCGACTGCATACGGGAGCTCGGCTTGGAATTGCAGGTCGTATTCAACAAGGGGGCCGTCATGGTCTTGCCGACCGGCGTCAACAAGGCGTCCGGCTTAAAGGCAGCCCTGGCAGAACTGGACATCTCCCCGCGCAACGTGATGGGCGTCGGAGATGCCGAGAACGATCATGCCTTCCTGCAGATGTGTGGCGGTTCGGCCGCCGTCGCGAACGCTCTGCCCGCGGTCATGGCGGCGGTCGATGTCAGGCTTTCCGGCGATCACGGCGCCGGGGTCGAGGAGCTGGTCGCGCGCATCGAGCAGGAGGATGTCCGCCTGATTCTTGCGTCACGGCAGGGCCTGCTGCTCGGCTTCGACCGAGCCGGTGCCGCAATCCATCTGCCACCTGCTCGAGCTGTGCTGATCGTCGGGCCCTCCGGATGCGGCAAGTCGCGTCTGGCCAAGCTGCTGACGGAGCGCATGGTGGAGAAAGAGCTGGAATTCTGCGCATTCGATCCCGAAGGCGATTACCACGGCCTGGACGATGCGGTATCGTTATCCGACGACTGGTCATCACCCGACGCGGAGGAAGCTCTGCGGCTGCTCCGGGAAACCGACGTCAATGTTGTCATCAGCACCGTGACGTCGTCATTGTCGCAAAGGAGGCAGCTGCTCGCCCGGCTGCTGCCCGCAATAGCCGATCTGCGCCGTCGCACCGGGCGGCCGCACTGGCTCGTGGTCGATGAAGCGCACCAGCTCTTCCCCGCAACGGAAAAACTCTCGATTGAGGCCGGAAACGACCTGGGCGCCATGATCCTCGCAACGATCAACCCCGCCGGCTTGTGCGCCGCCGTGCTGAGGAAGGTCGATATCCTGATTGCCTTCGATCCGGATGCTTCGATACGCCTTGCAGAATTTGCCAAGGCGGTCGACGCGCCGTGTCCGGATAGTTTCCCGACCTTGGAGAATGGGGAAATCCTGTATTGGGAGCCCGGCACGTCGCTGCCGCCGAGAGCCTTGAGGATCGATGCGCCGCGCCAGTGCCACCGCAGGCATACGGGCAAATACGCCGTCGGCGACGTCGGTCATTGGCGCAGTTTCTATTTCCGCGGGCCGGACAAGGCGTACAATCTCGGCGCCAAGAACATATTCGAGTTCCTGGAGATCGCCGATCACGTCGACGACGCCACCTGGGAGCATCACCTTCGCGCCAAGGACTATTCCGCCTGGTTCCGCAATGTCATCGGGGATGAGGAGCTTGCCAACGAGACCGCAGCCGTGGAGAGGAACAGGCACCTCGCGTCCTTCCAAAGCCGCCTGATCGTGCGAAAGGCGATCTTGCGGTGCTATGCGGCGCCGGGAGGAGACCACGCATCCGCGCGGGTTTCTCGTTAACGACAGCGCCGGCATCTGCTGAGAATCGCAGGTCCCACGAGCGCCCGGCACCGTGGAGCGCGGATCGGAAGAAGTCCTGCCGAGGCGTGTGCGGTCAGATCAGCGAGAGCGATCGCAGGAAGACGATGGCGATCATCGCGGGCGCGACGTAGCGGACCGAGATCCGCCACAGTTGCGCCACCCGCGGATCGCGAAATCCGATGGCGGCGAGAGCGTCGGCCCGACGCCAATGCCAGCCGGCGAACAGCGCGATCGCCAGCCCGCTGAGCGGCAGGATGACATTGGAAGCCGCGAAATCGACGGCATCGAGGATCGGCAGGCCGGCGAGGAGCACCTGCGAAAGCGGCCCGAACCCGAGCGAGCTCGGCACGCCGAGAACGAAAGCCGCGGCGGCGATCGCGAGCGCCGCCGAACCGCGCGACATCCCCCAGCGCTCGATCGCGTAGGCGACCGGGATCTCCAGCAGCGCGACCGAGGAGGTAATCGCGGCGAGCACCAGGAGACCAAAGAAGGCCACCCCGACGATCTGCCCTCCCGCCATGCGGGCGAAGATCTCGGGAAGTGTGATGAACGCGAGTCCCGGTCCCTGGTCGGGACTCATTCCGAAGCTGAACACCGCCGGGAAGATGACGATGGCCGCCACGATCGCGAACAACGTATCGCCGAACGCAATGATGACCCCCGCGATCGGGAGACGATGATGCTGCGGAAGATAGCTGCCATAAGTGACCAGCACGCCCATGGCGAGGCCGAGGGAGAAGAAGGCCTGGCCGAGGGCCGCGAGGTAGACGCGCGGCTGCGCCAGCGCCTCCCAGCTCGGCGCGAACAGGAAGGCGAGGCCACGGCCGGCATTGGGAAGGGTCAGGCTGTGGATCGCCAGGCCCACGACGATCACGGCGAGCGCCGGCATCAGGATCTTGTTGGCCCGCTCAATTCCCCGCTCGATTCCACCCGTCACGATTCCTACGGTCGCGACGATGATGCAGGCCTGCCAGATCACGGGCTCGATCGCGGCCGCCGTGAAGGCACGGAAATACGCGGCTGCCTCGCCGGCCGCGAACGGATATCCGCCGCTCGCGAAGGCGGCGAAGAATTTGAGCGCCCAGCCCGCGATCACCGCGTAGTAGGTCAGGATCACGAACGAGACCACGACCCCGAGCACGCCGGCGCTGCGCCAGGGCGCGGCCCTGCCGAGCTGCCGGAAGGCGGAAGCGGCCTCGCGCTGCGTGGCCCTTCCGACCGCGAGCTCCACCAGCAGCAGCGGCAGGCCGACCAGCGCGATGGTCGCGAAGTAGAGGACCAGGAAGGCTCCGCCGCCGTTGTCGCCGACCACGTAGGAGAACCGCCAAATATTGCCGAGGCCGATGGCGGCGCCGAGCGCCGCCAGGATGAACCCGCTCCGTGTCTTCCATTGTGCGCGTGCATCGGCATTATTGGACATGAGTCGGGTTGCTCACCATCACGCGCGCCGGAGGGAATGGAACGCCGGGCCGCCGCGGTCATTGTTGGAGTTTAGCGCATGTTCCGGCGAAGTGGATACCGGTTTGCCGACAAGATCATGCGCCATCTAAAATTCTACAGCTATTGCCGGTGCAGGCACCAGCCACAACCCATTCGACTCGTGCTCAGCATCTTGATGGCCTTCGCAATTCTCCTCTGCGTCTCGAAGACAAGTCGCGCTTGGACGATGACCGGCCACAGCGCGGTGATCGAAATAGGAACACGCCACCTTTCGGAAAAAGCTGCCGGCCAGATTCGTAATCTGCTCGATCGGGATCCGATTGAATTGGCAGACCTCGCGATGTGGGCCGACGACATCGCCGAGGAGCGACCGGAAACCGATCCATGGCATGCGGTAGACATTCCACACAATGGCGCAGGCTACAACCGCGAGCGCGACTGCAAGAGCGACGATTGCATCGTGCAGAAGATCGAAGAGTTTGCGCGTGTCCTTGCCGACATGCATGCGGCCAAGCCGGTGCGGGCCGAAGCGCTAAAATTCCTGATTCATTTCGTGGGCGACCTTCACGTGCCGCTGCATGCCTACGCGCCCGGTCCGCCGGAGGATGTTTGGGACGGCTGGGGTGGATGGGAGGGGCCGTGGATACGGATCGGCGATAAGGTCGCCCAGTTGCACACATGGTGGGACTGGAAGTTCGTCGCCGATCTTGGCTCCAGTTCAAGCGAGATCGCGGCCCGCCTGGCTGCCGAGATCACGGCCGAAGAGCGAATGGCGTGGGAGCGGTCATCGTCGGAGGACTGGGCCAACGAATCGTTCCAGATTGCGCGCGAATTCGTCATGCGCCACGGTCTGATCGACCGGGACCGGCTCGAAGGCAACTCCGAGACCAACCCCATTGTCCTGGACGTGGCGGTGCTCGAAGAGGCCAACCGCATTGCAGCTCGACGTCTGAAAATGGCCGGCGTGCGCCTGGCTCGGCTCTTGAATCGAGCCTTCGAATGAGTACTTGGTGGTGAATTCGAGTGGCGCTTTGGAGGTCCGTGGTTGCACACGCTCGCGCAGGCCTTTGACGCGTCCGAGAACATCGGGCGCAACAACAGCGACAGCCCGTCGATCCAGGAGGTCGTCGCGGCTCGCCTCAATCGACGCGCCGTTCTCAAGGGGACACTCGGCATCGCGGTCCTGGCGACGACAGTTGGTCCTCCGGTTTCGGTGAAGGCTGCGCCTGGCCGCAGTGCCGATATCGATGCGAATCCGCGGTTCAAATTCGACGACATCGGACCAGGCGGTGGGTATGATCATCAAGTCGCGAATGGCTACGACGCCGATATTTTGATCCGGTGGGGCGATCCGGTGCTCCCCGGCGCCCCTGCGTTTGATCCGGCCAGCCAGAACGCCGGCGGCCAAAGACTGCAGTTTGGCTATAACAACGACTTTCTCGGCTATCTGCCGATGCCCGGCGCTGCCAATCCCTCGCATCACGGCCTGCTGGTGGTCAACTTCGAATATACCAGCGCCGAGTTGATGCTTCCGCGAGCCGGCCAGCAGGATATCCGGACCGACGAGGATATCGCCGACATCGAAATGGCCGCGCACGGCGGCGCCGTCATCGAGGTGGAGCGAGCCGCCGGAAAATGGCGGGTAGTCGCGGGGTCGAAATTTGCGCGCCGTATCGACGTCGAAACACCGATCGAGGTTGCGGGACCTGCCGCCGGTCACGACCGTTTGAAGACGCAAACCGACCCGAGCGGACGCCACGTCCGCGGCATGCTCAACAACTGCGGAGGCGGCATTACGCCTTGGGGCACTTGGCTCAGTTGCGAGGAGAATTTTCACGGCTATTTCTGGGGTGAGGTTGCCCCCCATCACCGGGAGGCTGGAAACTTCAAACGTTACGGTGTGCGAGGCCAGTGGTATGAATGGGGGCGATGGCATGATCGGTTCGATCTCGCCAAAGAGCCCAACGAGGCGAACCGTTTTGGGTGGGTCGTCGAGATCGACCCTTTCGATCCCACTTCGACGCCGAAGAAACGAACAGCTCTTGGCCGCTTCAAACACGAGGGTGCCGCCGGCATCGTGAACAAGGATGGTCGCTACGTCATCTACATGGGCGACGATGAGAGCTTCGAATACGTTTATCGCTTTGTCACCGCGGCACGCGTTCATCCCCCCGGCAATGCTGCCAATCGGAATATTCTCGACGATGGGGTGCTGTCGGTTGCGCGATTCAACGCCGATGGCACGCTTGATTGGCTGCCATTGGTCCATGGCCACGGTCTCATTACCGAAGCCAACGGATTCGCAAGTCGAGCCGATGTGCTGATCGAGACACGGCGGGCCGCCGATCTATTGGGTGCAACGAAAATGGATCGGCCGGAAGACGTCGAGGCCAACCCTCGCACAGGCAGGGTGTATGTCAGTCTTACCAACAATGCGGGCCGCACGGCAGACCAAGTCGATGCCGCGAATCCAAGCGCCGATAACAGGTTCGGGCATATCGTTGAAATGACCCCCGCTGACGGCGACCATACGGCCAACCGGTTCACATGGGACATTCTGCTGAAATGCGGCGATCCCTCGATCGCACCGGAGGTGGCCGCATCTTCGGCAAGTGGGGTGGAAAGTGGCTGGCTGGCCATGCCCGACAACATCGCAGTCGATGCACAGGGCCGACTGTGGATTGCCACCGATGGTAACACGATGGCAACCACGGGCCGCACCGACGGGCTTTGGGGACTTGAGACGGAAGGCCTGTTCCGGGGCCGGGCAAAGCAATTCTATCGCGTTCCGGCCGGTGGTGAGCTTTGCGGCCCCGTCTTCACGCCGGATGATGAAACGCTATTCGTGGCAGTTCAACATCCGGGAGAGCCAGCTGGCTCCGATCCGGGGACGCAAGACATCCCGCTGAGACATCTTGGGGTGGCCTGGCCTGATTTCCGTCCGGGCATCCCACCACGGCCTTCGGTCGTTGCCATTACCAAGCGCGGCGGTGGAAAGATCGCGACTTAACCAGAGCATGTTCCGGCAAACCGGATACCGGTTCGCCGTCGAGAACATGCGCCACGCAAGAATCTCCAGCCATTTCCGGCCGAGGCTCCTGCCGGTGCCGATTCCCTTCGAGTGGAAATGGCTGTAGCGAAGCGCGCCAAAGCCTCCCAAGGGTCTCGGATGATCTGCGACAACATCCGAAGCGGGGAGGTCTTGCGATCTCGAGAATGCGCCCAACTGCTGCCTTGCCCGGAAGGATGTGATGTCGCGCGCGGTCGTCACGGTCTCGCCGGAGACGCCGGTATCCGAGATCGTTGCGCAGATGGAGCGGCACGGCATCAAGCGGGTTCCGGTCGTGCGCGACGGCAAGCTCGTCGGCATCGTAAGCCGCGCCATCTGCTTTTCGGCCTGGCGCGCCTGGCCGGCCAGGAGCCCGAGCTCGGCGAATCCGACAAGGTCCTTCGCGCGCGAGTTCTGGACGTGCCGAGCCGCCAGCCCTGGGCAGGTTCCGGTGGATGCCTCGGTGCCGCAGGGCATGGTGCAGCAGCGCGGAACGATTTTCAACGCGCGCACTCGCGACGCCTTGCGGCGTCCCATGTGAGAATATCCCGGGTGTCAAGGGCGTCGAGAAGCTCGTGCTGATCGAGCCTGTGCGTTGACGCGCACTGTCCAGCGAGGTGGAGACCCCGGGCGCGGCATTTGAACAACCGGCGGAATATGCAGCCTGCAGCCGGGCAGAAGCGCGGCCCCCTTTGATACAGGTCAATCGACCTTTTGCGCTCGGTGATAGCCTATATCTATGGGCAGCGTGGCGGCACTCGTCCGACCGTTCCTGTCGCGTATGCGATGGGGGGCGGCCCTATGCGGCGCCGCGCTCCTTCTTGCATTCTCCGCCCCTCCGACTGGCGCCGCCGAACGCAGCGACATCGTCGTGATCGCCGACGTCAAGGGTGGAATCGGCGTGGCCGCCACTCGCCTGCTGGCCGACGCGCAGGCCAGGGCGCGCCGGGAAAATGCTCGCTATCTCATCATCCGCCTCGATACGCCCGGCGGCCTCGTTTCCTCGATGCGTGAGATCATCCAGCAGATCCTGGCGTCTCCGATTCCCATCATCGTCTATGTGGCGCCCGGCGGCGCGCGAGCGGCCTCGGCCGGGACGTTCATCGTCTATGCGGCCCATCTTGCCGCGATGGCACCCGGTACGAATGTCGGGGCTGCCACGCCGGTCGAGATGGGTGGCCTCCCGGGATTGCCCAAGCCGACCGAGCCTGCGAGGGACGAGAAGGACAAGGCCCCGGCCGGGACTGACGCCCAGCGCAAGGCGATGAACGACTCGATCGCGATGCTGCGCAGCCTCGCGCAGCTGCGGGGTCGCAATCCGGAGTGGGCCGAGAAGGCGGTGCGCGATGCGGCGACCTTGACGGCCGAGGACGCGCTCAAGGAAAGCGTCATCGACGTGGTGGCGCGCGATCTCGACGATCTGCTTGTCAGCATCGACGGCCGGAAGACCATGTTCAATGGCTCGGAGCACACATTCGCGACCCGAGGCGCGCGGATCGTCGCATTCGAGCCGGATTGGCGCACCCGGCTCCTGGGCACGATCTCCGACCCCAATGTCGCGTTCCTGCTCCTGCTGGTCGGCATCTACGGGCTGCTGTTCGAATTCTGGAACCCCGGCGGACTCGTGGCCGGCGTGATCGGCGCGGTCTGCCTGCTGCTCGGCCTGGCTGCCCTGGCGACGCTTCCTGTGCAATATGCCGCGCTCGGCCTTGTCGTGCTCGGCATCAGCCTCATCGTCGCCGAAGTTTTCACGCCGGGCCTCGGGATTCTCGGCATCGGCGGGGTGATTGCGTTCGTCATCGGCTCGCTGTTCTTGTTCGATCCCGCCGCCGCCGACATCGACATCTCGGTGTCGGTCCCGCTTATCGTCGCTGCAGCGGCGACCACCGTCGGCCTCGCGCTGTTCGTCATCGGCGCCGCCGTGAAGGCGCGCACCCGTCCGCCAATGGCCGGCGCCGAGGAGATGATCGGAATGACCGGTACGGTGGTCGCATGGAACGGCCTCCAGGGACGCATCCGCGTGCACGGCGAAATGTGGTCGGCGCGCGCCGAACAGTCAGTCGAGCCCGGCGACGTCGTCCAGGTGGTCCGCCGCGATGGGCTGACGCTCAAAGTGAAACCAGATGAGAGGAGGCCGTGATGCCCCTGCCGTTCGACATTCCCTTTCTGTCCAGCATCGCGCTTCCCATCCTGATCGTGCTCGTGCTGGTGCTCTACTCGATCCGCATCCTGCGCGAATACGAGCGCGGCGTGATCTTCATGCTCGGGCGCTTCTGGAAGGTGAAGGGACCCGGGCTCATCATCGTGATACCCGCCGTGCAACAGATGGTTCGGGTCGATCTGCGAACGCGCGTGTTGGATGTCCCGCCGCAGGACGTGATCTCGCGCGACAACGTCTCGGTGCAAGTGAACGCGGTGGTCTACTATCGCGTAATGGATCCGGAGAAGTCGATCATCCAGGTGCAGGATTACGACGCCGCCACCAGCGAATTGGCGCAGACGACGCTTCGTTCGGTGGTGGGTCAGCACGAGCTGGACGAGATGCTGGCCGAGCGCGCAAAGCTCAATACCGACATCCAGCGCTCGCTGGACGAGCAGACCGACGCCTGGGGCATCAAGGTATCGAACGTCGAGCTCAAGCACATCGATCTCAACGAGACGATGGTGCGCGCGATCGCGAAGCAGGCCGAAGCCGAGCGCATGCGGCGTGCGAAGATCATCGACGCGGAAGGCGAGCAGCAGGCGGCCGAGAAGCTGGTGCAGGCGGGCGACATCCTGTCCCGCCGTCCGGAAGCGATGCAGTTGCGGTATCTCGGCGCGCTTCAGAACGTCGTCGGCGAACGGAGCTCGATCATCCTGTTCCCGGTCCCGATCAATCTGTTCGAGGGATTGAAGGGTACAGCGACGCGTTGACGCGGCCTCGGTCCTCGCTCGCGTGCTCGACTTCCGCCATCTTGCCACGACCGGGGCACGAGCGTGACCCGCGGGTATCAGCCGGGAGGAAATGATGTCGAAGCATTCTCCTGAGGTGGCCTGGTTCGAGGAGCTCGGCCGCTCCGACGTCGCCCGCGTCGGCGGCAAGAACGCCTCGCTCGGCGAGATGGTGCGCCATCTCGGCGGCCGCGGCGTCGCGGTTCCGCCGGGCTTCGCGGTCACCGCGCAGGCCTACTGGCACTTCCTCGAGGCGAACCGGCTGAAAGAGACGATCGCCGACGTCCTGCGCGAGCTCGCGGCCGGCCGCACGCCCCTGGCCGAGGCCGGCGAGACGATCCGCCGCACGATCCTGCGCGGCGCCTGGCCGGACGAGACCGCGGCGGCCATCCTCGCGGCCTATCGCACGCTCTGCGAGCGCGCCGGCAAGGCCGAGGCCGACGTCGCGGTGCGCTCCAGCGCGACTGCCGAGGACCTCCCCGACGCGAGCTTCGCGGGGCAGCAGGAGACCTTCCTCAACATCCGCGGCGAGACGGCCCTGCTCGACGCCTGCCGCCGCTGCTTCGCCTCGCTGTTCACCGACCGCGCCATCAGCTACCGGACCGCCAAGGGCTTCGACCACATGAAGGTCGCCCTCTCGGTCGGCGTCCAGCTGATGGTCCGGTCGGACGTCGGCGGCGCCGGCGTGATGTTCACGATCGATACCGAGACCGGCTTCGACAAGGTCGTCGTCATCGACGCTGCCTGGGGCCTGGGCGAGACCGTGGTGCAGGGCGCGGTCGACCCCGACGAGTACCAGGTCTTCAAGCCGCTCCTCGCCGACCCCGCCCTGACACCGATCCTGGAGAAGCGGCTCGGCGGCAAGGCGCAGAAGATGATCTATGCGCGCGAGGGCGAGCGCCCCACGCGCACGGTGCCGACCTCCCGGGCCGAGCGGGCGGGCTTCGTCCTCTCCGACGCCGAGATCCTCACCCTCGGACGCTGGGCCGACGTGATCGAGCGCCACTACGGCTGTCCGATGGACATCGAATGGGCCAAGGACGGCGAGAGCGGCGCACTCTATGTCGTCCAGGCGCGGCCCGAGACCGTGCAGTCGCGCCGGGAGGCGGGCACCTTCAGGACCTATCGCATCGCCGCGAAGGGGCGCCGGCTGGTCTCGGGCCTCGCCATCGGCGACGCCGTGGTCACGGGCCGCGTCTGCCTGATCGAGAGTGCGCGCGACATCGCGGATTTCGTCGACGGCGCGGTGCTGGTCACCCGCAATACCGACCCCGACTGGGTGCCGATCATGAAGCGGGCGGCCGCGATCGTCACGGATCGCGGCGGCCGCACCTCGCACGCCGCCATCGTCAGCCGCGAGCTCGGCCTGCCCGCGATCGTCGGCACCGGCGATGCCACGCGCCTGCTGCACGACCAGCAGGAGGTGACGGTCTCCTGCGCGGAAGGCGACCAGGGCCACGTCTACGAGGGCTTCGCCGACTACCGGGTCGAGGAGCTCGACGTCCGCGACGTTCCCGCGACGCGCACCGAGGTGATGCTCAATCTCGGCAATCCCGCGGCGGCCTTCCGCTGGTGGCGGATCCCGGCCGATGGCGTCGGGCTCGCGCGCATGGAGTTCGTGGTGTCGAACCACATCAAGGTGCACCCGATGGCGCTGGTGCATTTCGACTCGCTTCAGGACCAGGAGGCGAAGCGGCAGATCGCCGGCCTCGCCGAGGGCTATGCCGACAAGACCGAATATTTCGTCGACCGCCTGGCGCGCGGCCTCTCGCGCATCGCGGCGGCGCTGCATCCCAAGCCGGTCATCATCCGCATGAGCGATTTCAAGACCAACGAATACGCCAACCTGATCGGCGGCGCCGCGTTCGAGCCGAAGGAGGAGAACCCGATGATCGGGTTCCGCGGGGCGGCGCGCTACTACTCGCCGCGCTACCGCGCGGGCTTCGCCCTCGAGTGCCGGGCGATCAAGCGGCTGCGCGAGGAGATGGGCTTCCGCAACGTCGTGGTCATGATCCCGTTCTGCCGCTCGGTCGCCGAGGCCGACCGCGTGCTCGCCGTGATGGCCGAGAACGGCCTGCGGCGCGGCGAGCATGGGCTCGAGGTCTATGTGATGTGCGAGATCCCCTCCAACGTGATCCTCGCCAAGGCCTTCGCCGAGCGCTTCGACGGCTTCTCGATCGGCAGCAACGACCTCACCCAGCTCACCCTCGGCGTCGACCGCGATTCGGAGGAGCTCGCCGAGTTGTTCGACGAGCAGGACGAGGCCGTGAAATGGATGATCGCCAACGTGATCGCGGAAGCCGGCAAGGCCGGCGCCAAGATCGGCCTGTGCGGCCAGGCCCCGAGCGACCATCCGGAATTCGCCGAGTTCCTGGTCGCCTGCGGCATCGATTCGATCTCGGTGAGCCCCGACAGCTTCGTCGCGGTCAAGCGCAGGATCGCGGCGGCCGAGGCGTCCGGCCGCAAGGGCGCCGCGCGCCGACGCTCATGAGCCTCCGTCCGCGCCGCGCAGGGCCTCGGCGTCCTCCTCGGGGCGCGACGGGTTGATCGCCAGGCCGGTCGCGAGCTCGAAGCCGCCCGGCCGCACGAGGCCGGGGAGGATCCGCAGGCGCCAGTGCAGGTGCGGCTGCCCCGTCTCCGCCGGTCCGAGCGGATCGACGAAGAAGTTGTAGGGCACCTCGCCCAGCACGCGCCGCAGCCGCCGCAGGGCATCGCGCAGGAACGGCCCGAGCTCGGCCAGCTCGTCCGCGTCGATCTCCGCGAACGACGCCTGATGCCGCTTCGGGACCAGCCAGGTCTCGAACGGGCAGGTCGCCGCGAACGGAACCAGGGCCGCGAAGTGCCGGCGCTCCTCGACGATGCGCCGGGCGTCGTCCCGCTCGCGCGCGAGCTCGTCGCAGACCGGGCAGTTCCCGCGCTCCCGGAACCGCCGCTCCGCCCAGTCGATCTGCGATTGCACGCCGGGCGGCATCGTCGGGAGCGCCAGGAGCTGGGCATGCGGATGCGCCAGCGACGCGCCGGCGGCGGCCCCGTGGTTGCGGAACAGGACGACGGCGCGGATGCGCGGCCGTCCGGCCAGCGCGACGAAGCGGTCGTGGTAGACGGAGAGCACCGTCGCGATCTCGCCGTCGCTCAGGTCGGCGAGCGCGGCATCGTGCCGTGGGCTCTCGATCACGACCTCGTGGAAGCCGTGGCCCGGCAGCGTGGCATCGGCCGGCGCCGCCTCTTCGGGCGGCAGCGGGCGCAGCGCGGGGTGCTTGTTCGGCACCACCCTCACGCGCCAGCCGGGAGCGGCAGCGGATGGAGCCTCGGCGATGATGCCCGGAAGCTCGCCTTCATTGCCGGGGCAGAAGGGACAGGCGGGGTCGAAGCCCGGAGCGGGGCTCGGCGCGGGAGCCGCGGGCTGGCGCGGCCGGTGCCCGCGCTCGGGGGCGACGATGACCCGCGCGCCCGTGGTCCGGTCCTGGCGCAGCTCGCTCATCGGCGCGCGCGCCGTGCGGTCGTCCTGGCCGCTCGTCCGTCCATGCCTCACCCGCCCGGCGCCGCCCTCAGGCGGAAATCGGTCTCGAAGGAATCGATCAGGTCGAGCCAGTCCTCCATCAGGCGGGTCATCAGGAAGCGCCTGCCCACCGTGGCGCGGGCCTTCTCGCCCATCCGGCGGTGCAGATCGGGATCCTTGACCAGCTGGACGATCCGCTCGGCGGCCTGCTCGACGGTCTCGACCAGGAAGCCGTCGACCCCGTCCTCGATCTGGTGGCGGATGCCGCCGACCCGTCCGCCGATCACCGGCGTGCCCTTCCACATCGCCTCCGCCACGGTCAGGCCGAAGCCCTCCCGGATCGACTTCTGCAGCACCACGGCGGCGCGCCGCTGCAGCGCATTGACCAGCGCCGTGTCCTGCACCGAGAGGATGCGGATCCGCTCCTCCTCGCAGTCGTGCAGCGACTCGAACACCTCCTGCCCCTCGGGATCGTCGGTCGCCACATTGCCGACCAGCACCAGCGTGCAGTCGGCCTGCTCGCGCGCGATGCGAAAGGCCCGGATCACGCCCTCCGGATCCTTCCAGCGGTCGAAGCGGGAGACCTGAACGACCAGCGGCAGGTCGGTCGGGATCCCGTATCGCGACAGGCGCTCGTCGATCTCGCCCTCCGACAGCTCCTTGTTGGTGGTCGAGAAGGGATTGATGGCCGGCATGATGAAGCGCTGCGGCGTGGTGAGCTTCTGCGCATATTCGGGCAGCGAGACCACGACCGCGTCGTAGTTCTCGACCATCGGCGCCAGGTAGCGCCACAGCTCCGCGTTCGGCTCGGAGAGATCGACGTGGCAGCGCCAGATCCAGGGCGCCCTCCGGCGGAAGTGGCGGACCAGCGGCAGCGGCTGCGGGTCGTGCACGATCACGACGTCGTGGTCGAGGTGCATCCGCACGGCGTTCTCGTAGACGACCTCCTCGTAGATGCGCTTCTTCTGCTCGGAGAGGTTGATCTCGGCGCCCTGCAGCGCATTGTGCATCTTCTTGGTGATGCTGAAGAAGTCCGGCCGCCCCTCGATCACGCGCCAGCCGGTCCTGATGCCGGAGGCGTTCATCAGCAGGGTCAGCGACGACAGCAGCTCGGCGACGCCGCCCCCGTAATAGGTGGAGTTGACGTTGACGACGTGGAAGTCGCGCAGGCGTTCCGCCTTGCGCAGGAGACGGTCGGCCGCCTCGGCGCCGATCAGCGGCTCGTAGTCCGCGACCGAGACCAGGCGGAACGGCGCTTCGCTGAGGGTCGTGTCCATCGCGCTCTCCGTTCGCCCGGTGTCCCTGTCTAGTCCGCGAGCCATCGCATGCGCCGCCGCACCAGCTTCTCCAGCTCGAGAACGAGGAACAGCGCCGCACCGACCGCAACGATGGCGAGCCCGTCGAGGAGCGAGACCGGCCGGGTCGCGAACAGGAACTGCATGAACGGCGCGTAGGTGAACACGAACTGCGCCGCCGCGATCGCCGCGATGCCGATCAGCACCGCCGGCGTGCCCAGCAGTCCCCGCAACGTGAACGAGGTGGAATGGAGATAGCGGATGCTGAACAGGTAGAAGATCTCCATGACCACGATCGTGTTGACCACGATGGTGCGGGCCTCCTCGATCGGCTGCCCGCGCGCCTCGGCGAGGAAGAACATGCCGAAGGCGCCGGCCACGAACAGGAACGAGACGAAGACGACGCGCCAGATCAGCAGCCCCGACAGGATCGGCTCGTCCGGCGCGCGCGGCCGGCGCCGCATCGCGTCGGGCTCGGTCGGCTCGAATGCGAGGGTGAGCCCGAGCCCGACCGCCGTCACCATGTTGATCCAGAGGATCTGCACCGGCGTCATCGGCAGCGCCAGGCCGAAGAAGATCGCCGTGATGATCGCCATGGCCTCGCCGCCGTTGGTCGGCAGCGTCCAGCCGATCACCTTGGTCAGGTTGTCGTAGACCGTGCGCCCCTCGCGCACCGCGGCGACGATCGAGGCGAAGTTGTCGTCGGCCAGCACCATCTCGGCCGCCTCCTTGGCGGCCTCGGTGCCCTTGCGGCCCATCGCGATGCCGACATCGGCGCGCTTGAGCGCGGGCGCGTCGTTGACGCCGTCGCCCGTCATGGCGATGACCGCGCCTTCCGCCTGCAGCGCCTCCACCAGCCGCAGCTTGTGCTCGGGGCTGGTGCGCGCGAACACCGTCACTTCCTCCGCGGCGCGGCGCAAGGCCGCGTCGTCCAGGCCCTCCAGGCCCTCCCCCGTGATCACCGCGTCCGGCGCGTTCAGGCCGAGCTGCCGCGCGATGGCGCCGGCCGTCGCCGCATGGTCGCCGGTGATCATCTTCACACGGATCCCGGCGGACGCGCATTCGGCCACGGCCGCGATCGCCTCCTCGCGCGGTGGATCGATCAGGCCGACCAGGCCGAGCAGGGTCAGGCCCTGCTCCACGTCCGCGAAGGCGAGGTCCTGGGTGCCGCGCGGCATGTCGCGCTTGGCAAGGGCCAGGACCCGTTGTCCCTTGGTGCCGAGCTCCTCGACCATTGCACCCCAGCCCGCCGGATCGATCGCCTCCGGTCCGGCCTTGGCCTGCTGCGCGGTGCACATGGCGAGGATCCGCTCCGGGGCGCCCTTGACGTAGGCGACCGTCCCGTCCTGGTGCCCGTGATGCAGGGTCGCCATGAAGCGATGGCGCGAGTCGAAGGGGATCTCGTCGGTGCGGGGGAACTGCTTGCGGGTGAGCTCGGCATCGTGCCCGGCCTTCACGGCAAGCGAGACGAGGGCGCCCTCCATGGGGTCGCCATCGACGATCCAGCCCGCGTCGGCCTGGCGCAAGGTCGCGTCGTTGCAGAGCAGGGCCGCCCGGGCGAGCTCGGAGTATACCGGGTCCGCCGCGACGTCGAAGTCGCGCCCGTCCCTCTGGAACTCTCCGCGCGGCTCGTAGCCTGCGCCCGTTACCTCTGCCGCGCCGGACGCGGCAACCGCGGTCTGCACCATCATCTCGTTGCGCGTCAGCGTGCCGGTCTTGTCGGAGCAGATGACGGAGACCGATCCCAGCGTTTCCACGGCGGGCAACCGCCGGACGATGGCGTTGCGCGCCGCCATGCGCTGCACGCCGATCGCCAGCGTGATGGTCATCACGGCCGGCAGACCTTCGGGGATCGCGGCGACCGCGAGGCCGACCATCGCCATGAACGCGTCGCCCGCTCCGTAGTCGCGGAACCAGACCGCGAAGACGAACACCGCGATCGAGACGGCGAGAATCGTCGCCGTGAGCTGGCGCGCGAAGCGGTCCATCTGCCGCACCAGCGGGGTGGTCAGGGTCTCGACGGCCCCGAGCATCGCGCTGATGCGCCCGAGCTCGGTCGAAAGCCCGGTCGCGACCACGACCCCCTGCCCCTGGCCCGCGACCACGAACGTCCCCGAATAGGCCATTGCGCTGCGGTCGCCGAGCACGGCCTCCGCAGTCACCGGCGCGATGCTCTTCTCCACGGCGACCGACTCGCCCGTCAGGATCGCCTCCTCGATCTTCAGGTTGCGCGCCCGGATCAGTCGCAGGTCCGCGGGCACGCGGTCGCCGGCCTCGATCAGGACGATGTCGCCGGGAACGACCTGTTCGGCGTCGAGCGTCGTGCGGCGTCCGTCGCGCAGCACCGACGCGTGGGGCGTGATCATGCCCTTGATGGCGTCGAGCGCCCGTTCGGCGCGGCCTTCCTGGACGAAGCCGATCGCGGCGTTCGCCAGGACGACGGCGAGGATCACGGCAGTATCGACGCCGTGACCGAGCAGCGCCGCCACCAGCGCCGCGCCCATGAGCACGTAGATCAGGAGGTTGTGGAACTGGCCCAGCAACCGCACCAGCGCGCTGCGCGGCTGCGCGGCCGGCAGGCGGTTGAGGCCGTGAACCTCCCGGCGCCTTGCGACGTCCGCGTCGCTCAGCCCGTCCGGCCCGACGCCGAGCCGCTGCAGCACCGCCGCGGCCGGCTCCGCGTGCCAGCAGGCCGGTCGCTCCGGCGCGGCCGGCTGTCGGCTCGGTGGATTCGCACGCTGATCTGCCGCAGTCATCGGATGCCTCTGAATCGAAAAATCGTCGCCCCGCCGGTGCCCGCGCTTCCTACGGCTGCGGCCGGCGGCCGCTCAAGGCGCGGATCTGCGATCCCAGGCCGGCCGCGTCCTCGATCGCGAGCTGGAACGCGATCCCGCAACCGGGACGCGTCTCGAACTCGCCGGCGCGCGCGACTGCCGCCAGGATATCGCGGCTCAGATGCGCCTCGACGACCAGCAGGATCACGTCCCTCTGGCCCGTCAGGTCCAGGCCCAGGAAGGTCTTCTTCGGCATCAGCCCTTCCCCGCGCGCGCTCGTGATGACGGTGGCGCCGGTGGCACCCGCCTCGCGCGCGGCCTGCAAGACGGCGTCCACGCGGCTGTCTTCCGTCATCGCCAGGAGCAGCTTGAACTCCATCGTCGCATCCTCCTCAATCCGGCTCCCGCGCCGGCTTCGCCGCGATCGCGGCCACGGCCATCACGCTGACGATCGGCATCAGGAACACCAGCATGACCAGGCCGAAGCCGTCCACCAGCGGATCCCTTCCCGGAATCGCGCCGGCCACGTTCAGCGAGAAGGCGGCGATCAGCGGCACGATCACCACCGACGTCGCCACTCCGCCGCTGTCGAAGGCGAGCGGCCGCAGCTGCCTCGGTGCCCGCCAGGAGACGACCGCGACCATCGCCACCAGGACCGCGAAAGCATACGCCAACGGCAGGCCGACGACGATCCGCAGCGTTCCGACCAGCATGCCGAGCGCGACGCCCACCGCGACGGCGAGCCGGAACATCGCGGGCCGAAGCGCGCCGCCACTCAGCTCGCGCGCCCGCTCCGCGACGGCGATCAGCGTGGGCTCGATCAGCGTGGCCGAGAGCCCGAGCGCGAAGGCGAAAGCGTAGAGCCAGCCGTAGGAGGACCATACGGCCTCCCCGCCGACGAAATCCGGAGCAGCGAGCTGCGCCGCCATCGACGAGCCGATCGGCAGCAGCGATTCGGTGATGCCGAACCGGAACAGGATCAGTCCGATCACGAGAAACGACGTCCCCACCAGGACGCGTCGCAGTCGCTCCGGGCGCCGGCGCAGCACCAGCGCCTGGAATCCGGCGATCACCGCCGCCACCGGTAGCACGTCGCGCAGGGTGTGGGCCGTCGCCGCGAGGAGGAGATCGAGCATCGGCCGGCCTTCACCCGATCGCCAGGCCGGCGAGCAGCACCAGCAGGACCGGCATGAGGCTCGCCAGCGCCACCATCCCGAACCCGTCGCTCAACGGGCTCCTGCCGCGGACAACGGTCGCGAGCCCGACCCCGAGGGCGGTGATCAGGGGAATGTTGATCGCCGAGGTCGCAGCGGCGCCGGCGTCGAGCGCCACGCCGGCCAGGGGCGAGTTGCCGGCGAGCATCAGCAGGGCGGCCGCTCCGTAGCCGCCGATCAGCAGCCCCATCGACGGCCACCCCATCACGATGCGCAGGCAGCCGAGTGCGAGGGCGCCGCCCACCGCGGCGGAGGTGGCGTATTGCAGGAGCAGCGCGAATCTTGCGGCGCCCTCCTTTCCGTCCACCAGCCCGGCCGCGACCGCGGCATCGGTGGCCTTGGCGACCACCGAGAACAGCGCCGGCTCCGCGACGGTCGAGCCGAACCCCAGCGCGAAGGCGAAGCCCAGAAGGATGGCCAGGTTGCCGCGGCGCGCGATGGCACCGGCCAGGTCCTGGCCGAGCACGAACAGGCTCATGTCGAGCCCGCGGATGAACAGCGAGAGCCCGACGATCACGAAGAGGAGACCGGCCAGCGCTTCGGGGAGCTGCGGCACGGGCCGTCCCACGACCGCGACCTGGAAGAACACGACGACCGCCACCACGGGGACGACGTCGCGCGCGTTGGCGAGCATCAGTCGGCCGACGGCGACAATGTGCTGCATGCCATTTCCCGTATGCGATGACGCTAGATCTAGACTTGGTCCAGGATGAATTGCGATCCTTTGATCCAGATCATGGGCGCAATCGACGTTCCGCGCGGAGCTGCGACCATGAGAGCCGCTCGCACGAGGGAGGCGGATGCTGCACATTGTCGCCGTACCGCCGCGTGCGCGGCGAATGGACGCGGTGCCTGCCCGCGCCCCGCCGCGCCCCGAGCCCATGATCTCGACGTCGGCCGAATATGCCGCCGCTTCAAGAGAGCTCAAAGGGTCGAACATGGCCGTGACGACAGGCCGGAGACGAGAATGAAGATTTTTCGGATAACCGCAACCGTCCTCCCGGTCGGCGCAATCATCGTGTTCCACCTGCTGGCGCCCTCCGAGGCCGCCGCGAACGAGGGTGAGGCCGCGTTCAAGGCCCGTTGCGGCAGTTGTCATGGAGCGCGCGACATCCGATCCTGGGGGCGGCAGCGGGCCGACGCTGCTGCGCGCCAAGCGTGGTTCGACCAGTTCCTCCGTCGCCACTATCCGCCGCCCGGGGCGGAACACGCTGTCATCATCGATTACATCGAGTCGACGATCACGGCCGGGCCGCGCTAGCTCCGGCGCGACACTACGGCCATATCCGCTCCAGTTGAATCGGCTTTCGCCGACGCCTCGACCGGAAATGGCCGTGGAGTCCTACCTTGGCGAACGCTCTCTCTTCGACGAACCGGTCTCGCATTCGCCGGTTGATGCGCTAGCTCGTTGCGTTGCGGCCCGCGATTCGTCCCATGACAAGGCAGTTCGTCAGGGCGCTGCCGCCGATATAATCATCGAAGAATGCATGCCCGGCGCCCTCTCCGGCGGCATAGAGCCCGCGTATGATCCTGCCGTCGGCCTCCAGCACCTGCGCGCTTTCGTTGATCATGATTCCTCCGAACGTGAGCGTGACGCCCGGAACGAGCGGGTGGAAGGCATAGAATTTCGGCTTTTCGATCCTGTAGGCCAGCTGCTGCTTCGGCGGCTTGGCGTCCATCGCGCTGTCGTTCTTCACGGCGGCGTTGAAGCTCCGCACGGTCTCCAGGAACGGCTCGACCGGCACGCCGATCAGCTTCGCGAGCTGCTCCAACGTTTCGGCCTCGGCCACCTTGAGACCGAGACGCTGGAAGGTGGCGTAGTTCGTGGAGGGGCCAGGCAATGACTTGATGGTCTCGTCGAACACGAGCGCCACGCTCTGGCCGGGCTGATTGAGCACCGCCTTGCCGTGCGCGACATAGCCTTTCGATTCGTCCATGAAGCGCCGGCCCTCGCGGTTGATGCTCAGGCAGAAGGGCTGCGCCGCGAAGGGATTGCCGGCCGAGGTCTCGACCGGATCGACCGCGGAGATGTGCAAGGCCATGACGCCGCCCAAGCCTCGCAGGCCTGCCCCCGCATCCTGCGCCATGAGCAGTCCGTCCCCGGTCGCCCAGTCGATACCGCGCACCATCAACGCGCCCGCATTGGGATCCGAATAGGCTTCGAGAATCTGCTTGTTGCCGGCATAGCCGCCGGCCGCGATCACGACCGAGCGGCTCTTGTAGTCGACGACGCCGTCGGCGCCGAGCGCGCGGACACCGGCCACGGCGCCGCGATCGTCCATCAGCAGCTGCCTCGCCTTGGTGCCGAACACGATCACGCCGCCCTTCTCGACGATGCGATCGCGCATCGCCTTCAATTGCCGCGGCATTCCCATGAAGGTGCCCGGTGCGGTCGTGACGGTGGCGATCCGATAGGGCGGCATCGTGCCCTCGGTCGGCATGAACTGCACCCCGTTCTGCCGCAGCCAAGCGAGGTCCGCCCTGGCGTTCGCGGCGAGCACGGCGTAGAGTTTCGCATTGCCCCGGCCTTGCGCCTTGGCGACGAAGTCCTCGAGGAACATCTTGCGGCTTTCCTGCGAGTCGTCCCGCGGCATGCCGAAGATTCCAGCCGCGTATGCGGAGTTCCCGCCGGCCCTGTTCTCCTCGGCCTTTTCGAGCACGGCCACCTTGGCGCCGCGCCCGACCGCCTCGAGGGCCGCGGCGCAGCCCGCCATGCCGGTGCCGATGACGACCACATCGAAGGCGGCGCTTGCCTTCGGCTCCGGGAGCAGCGCCGCCTGCGCGGTCGACGGGCCGATCGCGCCCATGAGGCCGGCGCCCGCTCCGATGCTTCCGAGCATGCTCCTGCGGCTCAGGCCTGTATCGGACATGATGATCCTCCTCGGTTTCGGATGTCGACTATTTCATTTCGAACCGGAAACCCCGATGACACGTCACACACGTGTCCTGCGAGGGCCGGTGGACCTTGTGACACTCGCTGCATGCCGGCACCTCGTCCTGTCCAAGATGGGGAGAGGCATGCGGGTTCGGCCGCGGCGCATCCTTCCTGTCGAGCATCGTTCCGTGGCACGCGACGCAGATTGCGTCCGCCGGAGCCCGGCTTGCCGGTCTCTCCTGGTGGCATGCCGCGCATCCGACGCCCGCCTTCTCGTGCGCGTCATGCAGGGCCTGAGCGCGCGCGGCGCTGGCGATCGAGAGCATCCCGGAAACGGCAGCGATGACCAGCCACGGACCGCGCTTCATTTATGATAATCTGCTCATGAAACGAGACCGGACATTGATCTCGCTCAATGGATCAGCGTGGCAGACCGATCGGCGGATCTCGATTTCCGCCACGCCGTGACGACGACGGATCGACGCAGGTTGATTTGTCTCGTCGCGTGCAATATTCGGAGCGTGCAATTCGTCTCGATCGCGTGAGCGATCACCGCGACCATCGGTCGCGACGCCGTTCCGGCGTCCGGTGTGAAGAGAGCCACGAATGCGCGCAGATCTGCGAGGCGATACCGAACCGACGCGCCCCGGCGATCCGCGATCGCCCGGGGGGCTTTCGCCGGGCCTCCTGTTCGCCGGCTGCGCCGCACTGTGCCTGCTGCCGCTGCTGCTCGCCGCCGCGCAGGGCGAGCCCTGGCGCAATGCCTTTCGCGAGCTGTCGTCCGGCCTCGTGATGGTCGGCTACGTGATGACGCTGCTCCAGTTCCTGCTCTCGGGCCGTTTCGAATGGCTGTCCGGCCGCACCGGCATCGACCGCACCATGCGTTTCCACCAGGTCGCGGCCCGGCTGATCCTCGTGCTGATCGTTCTCCATCCCCTGCTCTACGCGGCGCCGCGCCTCGTCCCCGACCCGGGCGACGCGGTCGCCGCCCTGCAGCGGATGTTCGCCGCGCCGAGCCTGCGCAGCGGGGTGATCGCCTGGTGGCTGATGATCCTGCTGGTCGCGCTCGCGGTCTTCCGCGACCGCCTGCCGGTTCGTTACGAGCTCTGGCGCCTGAGCCACGGGCTGATGGCGCTCGCGATCGCGCTGCTCGGCACGCATCACACGCTGCGGGTCGGCACCTATGCCGCGGACCGCTGGCTCGCGGCGTTCTGGATCGCGGCGACCGCGCTTGCGGTCCTGGCGCTGCTGCACGTCTATGTCGTCAAGCCGCTGCTGCAGCTCGGCGCGCCCTACCGGGTGGTCGCCAACCGCAAGGTCGCCGACCGCATGTGGGAGATCGCGGTCGAGCCCGAGCGCGGCGCGGCGATGCGCTTCGCGCCCGGCCAGTTCGTCTGGCTCAACCTCGGGCATTCGCCCTTCAGCCTCACCGAGCACCCGTTCTCCCTGAGCTCCGCTCCGGCCGACCGGCCGCGCCTCGCCTTCACGATCAAGGAGAGCGGCGACTTCACGCGCCGCATCGGCGAGGTCGCGCCCGGGACGCGCGCCTATCTCGACGGGCCGCACGGCAATTTCACCACGGCGGGGCGACGACTGAGCCGCATCGTCTTCATCGCCGGCGGCGTCGGCCTTGCGCCCATCATGGGCATGCTGCGCCAGCTCGCGGCCGAGCGCTACCCGCATCCCCTGCGCCTCGTCTACGGCAATCGGGTCGAGACGCAGATCCTCTATCGCGACGAGATCGAGGCGCTGCGGAGCACGCTCGACTTCGAGGTCAGCTACGTGCTCTCCGAGCCTCCGTCCGGCTGGGCCGGCGTGGTCGGCGAACTGACCCCGCAGGTCCTCGGCCGTTGCCTCGCGCCGTTCGGCATCGGTGACTGGACCTACTTCGTGTGCGGCCCGCCGCCGATGATGACCAGCGTCGAGCAGGCCCTGCGCGCGCGCGACGTCGCCCGCGAGCGCATCGTTTCCGAGCGCTTCAAATACGACTGACGCAACTTCCGGCGAAGTCGATGCCGCGGCAGGCCCCGCGGCGTCATCCCCGCGCCCCCCGCATGTCGGCCTCGATCGTGAGCGTCGCGGGCTCGCGGAAGCGCGAGCGATAGACCTGCAGGTTCTCCATCACGCGCTGCACGTAGATGCGCGTCTCCGTGAACGGGATGCGCTCGACCCAGTCGACCACGTCCACGGCCGGATCGCGCGGGTCGCCGAAGCGCGCGACCCACTCCTTCACGCGGCCGCGACCCGCATTGTAGCCCACGAAGGCGAGCACGTGATTGCCGTCGTAGCTCTCGACCAGGTCGACGATCTCGGCTGCGCCCATCTGCACGTTGTAGACCGGATCGCCGAGCAGCCGCTTGGCGTCGAATGGAATGCCGAGCCGGCGCGCGATGGTTCGGCCGGCGGGCGCGGTCACCTGCATCAGCCCCATGGCCTTGGCGGTCGACACCGCGCTCGTCCGGAACGCGCTTTCCGCGCGCGCGATCGCGTAGACGAGGCTCCGCTCGGCCTTCGGGCCGAGCGGCGCGAAAGCGGGCAGCCCGATGGTCGGGAAGGCGTAGCGGTCGAAGGGGAGGCCGCGCGCCAGGGCCGCGCGGCCGAGGGTGTACATCGCGCGGGGGTCCTTCTGCCCGGCCGCGATGTCGCCCAGCAGCCTGAGCAGCTTCGCGTCCTCGAGCCCGTCCAGGTCGGCGACGAAGGACATCGCGAGGTCGCGGTTGTCGGTCGCGTAGAGCAGCTGCAGCGCCCGCGCCTGACCGGCCTTGCCGAGCGTCTCGCGCTCCGCCGTGCTCAGCGCCGGCGGCCGGCGCATCGGCGCCTTGCGCTCGCCGAGACGCGCCCGGGCGAGCTGCCCGTAATAGGCCGCCGCGTGCCGCGCGCTCGCCCGATAGTGGCGACGCGCCTCCCGTTCCCGGCCGGCCGCCTCCGCGGTCCGACCGAGCCAGTAGTCGGCACGGGCGATCGAGGTCGGATGCGTCGTGAGGGCACGGATGCGGGTGAAGTGCCGCTCGGCCGTGTCCGGGTCGCGCAGGAACCGCAGCGCCACCCATCCGGCCGTGAACGGCTGGTCCACGCGCAGGCTCTCCTTCGATGGCAGCGCCGCGTCGCGTGCGATCCGGTAGGCGAGCGCCGCCTTGCCGTCGTCGAGCAGCTCGCGCACGAGAATGCGGCGCTCGATCCACCACACGTCGGCATCGCGGATCGAATCGGCGTCGTGCGGCGCCGCGAGCATGGCCTGCGCGGCGTCCGCGACCTTGTTCTTGCGCCGCAGCCACTGGATGCGGCTCAAGAGATGCACCGGGCTCGCGCGCGCCTCCTTCGGCACGGCCGCGAGCAGCGCGCCGGCATTCTTCGCTCCACGCTCGACGGCGGTACGCGCCTTCACGAGGGCGACGTGGGCCGGACCGAGCCGCTTGGCGGCGCGCATCGCGGCGCCGGTGTCCTTCGCATAGAGGCGCGCCTCCAGGCGCGCGCGGTGGTCGCCCGCCGTGAGCTGCGCGCCGAAGCTCTTGGCGACCTGCGCTTCCAGGGACGCCGAGAGAGCTTCGTCGCGCCAGACCGACCGCGCGAGGCGCCCGGCTTCGTCGTGCTCGCCCCCCGCCGCCAGCGCGCGCGCCAGCGCGAGCTTGCCGGGCGCGCCGATCGGCTCGCGATCCGCGAAGAAGGCGAGCACCGTGCCGGGATCGTGCGGCCCGGACCAGAGGCTCGCTTCCGCGCGCCGCTGGAGGATACGCCGGCCCGGCCAGGCCGGATGGGCCCGCAGGAACGCCGCATAGCGCGAGAAACTGAGCGCGCTCGCATCCGAGCGCAGCATGAGCCACTCCAGCAGCGTCCGCGCGGCACGGTCCTCGATCCGGCTCGCGTGGTCCCTCGCGGGCTCCAGCGCGCCGTCGCGCGTGAAACGGATCGCCTCTCTCAGGCGGGCGAATTCCGCGGCCGACAGCGAGGGAAACTCGCGCGCCGGCACCGCGCCGTCGGCGATCAGGCTCGGCCGCGGCCGCGGCGTCGGAACGCTTGCGCCGGACGACGCAGCAACCGCACTGACCGCGGACGCGGCCAGGAGAGAGAGGACGACGATGGAGATCGACGGCAGGCGCGCGCGAACGACGTGAGCCATGGAGTGCTGCTCCGATGAGCGGCCGCGTGGCGATACGGCGATACGGCGATACAGAGAGCGCGGAACGTACCCCGGGCGATTGTCTACGAAATCGTTGAAGAAATGCAAACCCGCGCGGATTGCCGCACCGCGCACGGACTTGCCACACAATGTCCCGCCTTTGTTCTTGCACGCCGATCGTTGCGTTGCGCGTCCGGCGACATTGTGAGAAATTCGATTCCGCCCCGCGCGCCCCACCGACATCAGACGCTCGAGCCCGTCACGGGCGAGACCGCGAAGCGCGAGCGTGGCGCCCCACCCTGTCGGCGCGTCCAGAGAAGGATCGACCGTCACCGCCCCATCAGCCAGAAGGAGGCTTCACGGCATGCGCTTCGGATTCCGGTATCGCCGCCCGCTCCCGATCGGCCGCATCGGCCGCATGCTGCTGGCAGGCTTGACGTGCCTGACCTTGGGGGCGATGTCGGATCCGGGTGTGGCGCGCCAGTTCGCCGAGGCCGGCACGTCGGGCGCGGCGCCCGCGGCCACGTCCCGCGAGATCCGGATCGGCGTGATCGGCGATTCGCTGGCCGAGGACCTCTGGTACGGCCTCGACAAGGTGCTGGGCGCGCGCAAGAACGTGAAGGTCGCCAAGTACGCCAAGGCCGCGACCGGGCTCATTCGCGACGACGTCTACGATTGGCAAGACGCGGTTCGCGACGTCGTGCGCGAAAGCAGGTTCGACGCCATCGTCGTGCTCATCGGCGGGAACGATCGCCAGTCGATCTGGATCGGCAGCCGGCGCGTCTCGCGCGGCTCCAAGGCTTGGCTGCGCGAGTACGAACGACGCGTCGCGCGCTTCATGGACGTGCTCGCCTCGACCGGCGCCCGCGTCTACTGGGTCGGCTTGCCGGCGGTCCGCTCCGAGCGGATGAGCCGCGACTACCGGACGTTCAACGGCATCTTCCGTGCGCAGGCCCGGCGCCACGGCTTCGCCTATGTGGAGATCTGGGACGACTTCATCGATCAGGACGGCGCCTACACCTCCTTCGGGCGCGCGCCCGACGGCGCGACGCGGCAGCTGCGCAAGGAGGACGGATTGCATTTCGCGCCGGCCGGGAAGCTGCGGCTCGGCGAGGTCGTTGCGCGCGAGCTCGCTCGCGAGCTGGGCGGAACCAGGGTGGCGCGCTGACCTTCCGGTTCCGCAGCCTGCGGCCGGCGACGGTCGCGAGCGATTCCGCTCGGGAGGGCTGAGCGACCATGCTGTTTCCCACACTCGCCTTCGCCCTGTTCTTCACCCTCGTCTTCGCGCTCGGCTGGGCGTTGCGCGCGCACAATCCCTCGCGCAAGCTCCTGCTGCTCGGGGCGAGCTACTTCTTCTACGGCTTCTGGGATTGGCGCTTCGTCGCCCTGCTCGCCGGCAGCTCCGCCGTCAACTATCTCGGCGGCGTGGCGCTGGGGCGCACCGAACGCCCGCGCGCGCGGAAGTGGATCGTCCTCGCCGTCGTCGGCGCCAACCTCGCGACGCTCGGCTTCTTCAAGTACTACGGCTTCTTCCTCGACAGCCTGACCGACCTCTTGCTGGCGCTGGGCCTGCAGCGCGACCTCCCGTTCCTCGAGATCATCCTGCCGATCGGCATCTCGTTCTTCACCTTCCAGGGGATCTCCTACGTGGTCGACGTCCACCGCGGCCATGTGAAGCCGGTCGCCGCGCCGGTCGATCTCTTCCTCTACATCTCGTTCTTTCCGCAGCTCGTGGCCGGTCCGATCGTGCGCGGCTCGGACTTCATCCCGCAGCTTGCACGGCCCGCCGAGCTCCCGCGCGTCGCCGCGATCTTCGGCTTCATCCTGATCCTGGCCGGGATGCTCAAGAAGACGGTCGTGGCGCACTACCTCGCGGTCGATCTGGTCGACCCGGTCTTCGCCTCCCCGGAATCGGCCACGAGCGCCGACCTGATCGCGGCGCACTACGCCTACGCGATCCAGGTCTATTGCGACTTCTCGGGCTACAGCGACATCGCGATCGGCACCGCCGCCCTGCTCGGGTTCCGCTTCAAGCGGAACTTCGACCGGCCCTTCTCCGCGACCTCGCTCCAGCAGCTCTGGCAGCGGTGGCACATCTCGCTCTCGACCTGGCTGCGCGACTATCTCTACCGCACCCTGCGCGGCGACCGGCGCGAGACCGGCTGGCGCATGCACCGCAACCTGTTCCTCACCATGCTGCTCGGCGGGCTGTGGCACGGCGCCAACTGGACCTTCATCATCTGGGGCGCGATCCTCGGCGGCGCGCTGGTGCTCGAGCGCATCGTCAAGGCCCGCTGGCGCCTTCGGGAGGATGCGGCCGGGACCCGGAACGCGGCGGCGGGCGGCGTGGCGGTCGACCCGGCCCGCGCCGCGATGTTCTCCCTCATGGGCTGGCTGTTCACCTTCCACGTCTTCACGCTGGCGGCCGTGTTCTTCCGCGCGCCCGACCTCGACGTCGCGCTCACCTTTTTCAGGCAGATGTTCGCGGGATCCGGCGGCACGGAGGTCTTCACTCCCTTCCTGCTGACCCTGATCGTCGCGTCGGTGGGCGTCCAGTTCCTCCCCGGCAATACGCTGGAGCGGGCCGCGGCCGCGCTGCGCCATGCGCCGGCGCTCATGCTCGGACTGATGTTCGCCACGGCGCTGCTGACGATCAAGTTCATCGGTCCCGAAGGGGTGGCGCCCTTCGTTTACTTCCAATTCTAGCGCGACAGACGGAGCCGGGAATGCACGACAGGACCGCGATCGCCTCGCCTCCCGAGATCGCCCGCGTCAGCCCCGTGAGGGCTCGCGCCGCACCGCGCGAACGCGCGCCGGCGCGCGCCGAGGCCTCCGCGGAAACGCCGGGCAGCGTCCGCACGAGCGGCGTCGTGATCGCGGTCGCCTTCCTGCTGATGGCGGTCTTCGGCTCCGCCGACTTGCGCAGCTTCGCCCGCGACCTGCCCGAGAGCCGCCTGAGCGACGCGCTGGTGCGCGGCGCCGACGGCTGGCACGCGCTGATGCTCGATTGGGGGCCCGCCCGGGTGCGGCCGACCGTCCGGGCGCTGTTCGATGGGTTGCGCGAGGCGCGCTGGTGACGGCACCGCCGCGCAACGCCGTCATCGTGCACGGCACCTGCGACCGGGCCGAATATTTCGGTCCGCAGTATCCCTCGCTCTCCAATAGCCACTGGCTGCCCTGGATCCGGAAGGAGCTGCTCTCGGCCGGCGTGCACGCCCAGACGCCCGAGATGCCGCAGGCCTACGAGCCCGTCTACCCCTTGTGGAAGCGCGAGCTGGATCGCTTCGATGTCGACGACGGGACGCTGCTGATCGGCCACAGCTGCGGCGCGGGCTTCCTGTTGCGCTGGCTCGGCGAGACGCGGGTGCGGGCCGCGAAGCTGATCCTGGTCGCGCCGTGGATCGATCCGGAACGGGAGCGCACGCGCGACTTCTTCGATTTTGCGATCGACCCGGCATTGGGACAGCGCGTGCGCGCCGTCCATCTCATGGTCTCGTCCGACGATCACCCGTCGGTGCTGCGCTCGGCCGACGCGATCGCGGCGGCGCTCCCCGGCCTCGTGCGGCACCGCTTCGAGACCCTCGGCCACTTCACGGCGGCGGATCTCGGCGGCGACGCGTTCCCGCAGCTGCGCGAGATCGCGCTCGGATGATTCGAGCGCCGTGAGCCGTCAGTCCGCCGCCGCCCCTTCGGTCCGGCCCGGCGCCCCTTCGCGCGCGGCGCCTCGCGCCGCCGGCGTGAGCCGGAGGATGCGGCCGTTCGCTTCGTCCGTCGCCGCGTAGACGGCGCCATCGGGCCCCTGAAGCACGTCGCGCACGCGCGCGTTCAGGGGAATGCGCTCCTCGCCCGCGAACCGATCGCCCTCCAGCGCGACGCGCACGATCGCCTTCGCGCTCAGCCCGCCGATCAGCGTGGAGCCGCGCCACCCGTCGAACAGGTCGCCCGTGTAGAACACCATGCCCGACGGTGAGATCACCGGCGTCCACTGATGGACCACGCCCGCGAGGTCGGGCCGGGTCGAGGGATCCGGGATGTTCCGGCCGTCATAGTGCTCGCCATGGCTCACCAGCGGCCAGCCATAGTTCTTGCCCGCCTCCGGCCGGTTCAGCTCGTCGCCCCCCTTGGGGCCCATTTCGGCGATCCAGAGCGCGCCGGTCCGTGGGTGGATCGCCGCGGCCTCGATGTTGCGGTGGCCGTAGGACCAGATCTCCGGCCGGGCGCCGTCGCGCTGCGCGAAGGGATTGTCCTCGGGAACCGAGCCGTCGAGGTTCAGGCGCACCACCGTTCCGAGATGGTCGGCGAGGTCCTGGGCGGGATCGAACTTGAAGCGCTCGCCCAAGGTGACGAACAGCCTGCCGTCGCGCGTGAAGGCGAGGCGCGACCCGAAATGCTTCGAATCGTCCACCTTGGGCGTCTGGCGGAAGATCACCTCCACGTTCTCGAGACCGGTCGCATCCGCGGTCATGCGCGCCCGCGCCACCGCGGTTCCGGCCGTGCGGTTCCCGCCCGGCTCCGCGTAGCTGAGATAGACCTGCCGGCTCTGCGCGAAATCGGGAGCGACCGCCACGTCGAGCAGTCCGCCCTGCCCTTCCGCGAACACCTTCGGCACGCCCGCGAGCGGTTCCGACAGCTCTCCGTCCTTGCCGACGACGCGCAGCCGTCCGGGCCGTTCCGTCACCAGCATGCGCCCATCGGGAAGGAAATCCATCGCCCACGGGTGCTCGAGCCCCCGCGCCAGCGTCTCGGTGCGCACCTGCGTGGTCTCGCTCGGCATGGTCCGCTCCTGCTGTCCCTGGGCGGTGCCCGCTGCGGCGGTCATTGCGAAGGCCAACGGCAAGGCAAGATCGCGGCGCATGGCACGCTCCCTCTGGTTCGAATGGATGCGGGTCAACGGCCGAGACGGCGCTCGGGTTCATCGCGGGGAGTGGCCAATGGCAGCACCGGGGGCCGCCGGGTCGCCGCGCGCGTTTCGCTCCGCGCCCGGTTCCGGCGGAAGGCCGGAACCGCGACGCGGCCGGAACCGCTACTCCGCCGGGCCGGCTTGCGGCACCGGGGCGTAGCCGGCCTCGCCCTCGGCCTGCGCGGCGCCCGGACGCCGGCGCGACAGCAACGTGTAGGCGGTCGGCACCACGAACAGGGTGAGCAGCGTGCCGAGCAGCAGGCCGCCGACGATCACGAAGCCGATCTGGTTGCGGCTCTCCGCGCCGGCGCCGACCGCCATGGCGAGCGGGAGCGCGCCCAGCACCATGGCGCCGGTGGTCATCAGGATCGGCCGCAGCCGCAGCGCCGAGGCCTCGATCACGGCCTCGATCCGCGACTTCCCCTGGTCCTGCAGCTGGTTCGAGAATTCCACGATCAGGATGCCGTGCTTGGTGATGAGGCCGACCAGGGTGACGAGCCCCACCTGGCTGTAGATGTTCATGGTCCCGCCGCCGAGCTTGAGGGCCATGAGCGCGCCGGTCATCGACAGCGGCACCGTCAGCATGATGATCAGCGGGTCGACGAAGCTCTCGAACACCGCGGCGAGCACCAGGTAGATGAACAGAAGCGCGAGCACGAAGGTGAGGTAGATGTCGGCCGAGGCCCGCTTGAACTCGCGCGACTCGCCCAGGTAGTCGATCTGCACCGTGGCCGGCAGCACCTTGCGGGCCGCCGCCTCCAGCGCCGCCAGCGCCTCGCCCTGGGAGTGGCCGGCCGCGACGTTGGCGTTGATGTCGGCGGCGCCGATCTGGCCCATGCGGGTGAGCTCGCGCGGCGCGACCGATTCGTGCACCTCGACCAGGTTGGAGAGCTGGATCATCTGCCCGTTGGCGCCGCGCACGTAGATCTTCGAGAGATCGTCCGGGTTGGTGCGCTCGATATCGGCCACCTGGACGATCACGTCGTACTGCTTGCCGTTCTGCTTGAAGCGCGTGACCTGGCGTCCGCCCAGCATGGTCTCGAGGGTGCGGCCGATGGTCTCGACCTGCGCGCCGACGTCGGCGGCCTTGTCGCGGTTCACCGCGACCCGGATCTCCGGCACGTTGAGCTTGAGCCGCGTGTCGAGGTTGGCGAGCGCCGGATGCTTCTCGGCTTCCGCCATCACGGCCTCGACCATGCGGTTCATCTCGTCCGGCGGCACCGAGGCCTGCAGCGCGATCCACACCGGCTTCGAACTCGCGTTCTGCCCGAGCGAGGGCGGGTTGGTCGCGAAGGCCCGCACGCCCGGCAGCTTGCCGAGCTCGGGGCCGAGCGATTCCACGATCTGCTGCTGCTTGCGCTCGCGCTCGCCCCAGGGCTTGAGCCGCGTGAAGGAGATGCCCTGCGAGAGCGTCGGCCGTCCCGAGACGACGAAATAGTGGGTCGCCTCGGGGATGTTCGAGAGCGTTCCCTCGATCTCCTTGGCGTAGCGCTCCATGTAGTTGATGGTCGAGCCTTCCGGGCCGATGAAGAAGCCGATGATGGTGCCGCGGTCCTCGGTGGGCGAGAGCTCGGGCTTGATGGTCGTGAACAGGAAGTAGCTGCTCCCCGCCACCGCGAGCCCGATCACGATCACCACGGGCCGGAAGCGCAGCACGGACCGCAGCACGCGCCCGTAGCCCGCGGTCAGGCGCACCAGCGCGCGCTCGACGAGATTGTAGAAGAACCCGTGCTTCTCCTGGTGGCGCAACAGCCGCGAACACATCATCGGGCTCAGCGTCAGCGCCACGAAGCCCGAGATCAGCACCGAACCGGCGAGCGCCCAGGCGAACTCGGTGAACAGCCGGCCGGTGGTGCCCGACATGAAGCCGATCGGCGCGTAGACGGCTGCGAGCGTGAGCGTCATGCCGATGACGGCCGTGGCGATCTCGCGGATGCCCTTGAACGCCGCCGCCACCGGCTTCATGCCCTCCTCGATGTGCCGGTAGATGTTCTCCAGCACGACGATGGCGTCGTCGACCACGAGCCCGATCGCCAGCACCATGGCGAGCAGGGTCAGCGTGTTCACCGAGAAGCCGAGCGCGTACATGATCGCGAAGGCGCCCATCAGCGAGGCCGGGATGGTGACGAGCGGGATCAGGGTGGCGCGCACGCTGCGCAGGAACAGGAACACCACCAGCACGACCAGGAGCACCGCCTCGCCGATCGTCCAGTAGACCGAGTCGATCGAGGCCTGGATGAAGATCGAGCTGTCGTAGGCGACGTCGACCCGCATCCCGTCGGGCAGGAGGTCGCGGATCGCCGGCAGCTCCTCGCGCACGCCCCTGGAGATGTCGAGCGGATTGGCGACCGCCTGCTTGACGATGCCGAGCGAGACCGCGCTCTTGCCGTTGAAGCGCACCGAGACCCGCTCGTCGACCGGACCGAGAGCGATGCGCGCCACGTCGCGCAGGCGCACCGGATAGCCCGAGGCGTCCTTGATGATGATCGCGCCGAACTGCTCGGGCGCGCGCAGGTCGGTTTCCGAGAGCACCGTGAACTCGACGTCCTGGCTCTCGATGCGCCCGGCCGGCACCTCGACGTTCTGGTTGCGCAGCGCCGTCTCGACGTCCTGGGGCGTGAGGTTGTAGGCGGCGAGCCGCGCGGCGTCGAGCCAGATCCGCATGGCGTAGCGCCGCTCGCCGAAGATCCGCGCCTCGGCGACGCCCGTGATCGACTGCAGCCGGTCCTTCACGACCCGGTCGGCGAAATCGGTGATCTCGAGCGGCGAATGGCGGTCGGACGAGAAGGCGAGATACATGATCGGCTGCGCGTCCGCCTCCGACTTCGAGATCACCGGCTCCTCGATCTCGCTCGGCAGCCGCCCGCGCACGCGGCCGACGCGGTCGCGCACGTCCGCGGCCGCCGTGTCCTGGTTGCGCGAGAGCTCGAACTGGACCACCACCAGGCTGCGCTCCTGCCGGGTGATCGAGCGGATGAAGTCGATGCCCTCGATGCCGGCGATCGATTCCTCCAGCACGCGCGTGACCTGGCTCTCCAGCACCTGCGCGCTGGTGCCGCGCCAGATCGTCTCCACCAGCACAACCGGCCGGTCGACGTTGGGATACTCGCGCACGGTCAGCCGGTTGAAGGAGACGAGCCCGACCAGCACGATGATCAGGCTCATCACGGTCGCGAAGACCGGCCGGCGGATGCAGAGGTCGGAGAGCCACATGGCTCAGGCCCCCGGCGCAGCGACGACGCGCACCTGGGCGCCGTCGCGCAGCTTCACGGCGCCCTCGATCACGATGATCGCGTCCTGCGCGAGCCCGTCGACGATCTCGACCCGGCCCCGCCGCCGCTGCCCGACCTTCACCTTCGTGAGCACGGCCTTGTCGTTTACGACCCGGTAGACGAAGTGATCCTGGCCGACCGGGACGAGCGCGGTCTCGGGCACGACGATCGCGTTCTCGGTCGCGTCCACCAGCAGCGTGACGCGCGCGAACATGCCGGAGCGCAGGAGCCCGTCGCGGTTCGGCAGGCGCCCGCGCAGCACCACGGCGCGGCCGTTGGGATCGAAGGCCGGGTCGATGGCGTAGACCTCGCCCTCGTAGGGCCGGCCCGGGATCGCCTCGAGCCGCACCTGCAGTGCCTGTCCCACGCGCAGCTTGGTCGCGTAGATCTCGGGAATCCGGAAATCGACCTTCAGCGATTCGATGTTCTCGAGGTTGACGAGATCCTGGCCGGGATTCACGTAGTCGCCGACGCTGATGCGGCGCAGGCCGATGATGCCGTCGAACGGCGCGAGGATCGTCGACTTGGCGAAGGTCGCCTGGGCGAGCGCGAGTGCCGCCTCGTCGGTCTGCAGCTTGGCGACCGCCTCGTCGCGCGCGCGCTCGGTTCCGGCGCCGCGCCGGAAGAGGTCGCGGGCCCGCTCGTGGTTGGCCCGGCTGAGCTCGAGATTGGTGCGCGCCTGCTCGAGCTGCGCCTGCGGAATCGTGGCGTCGAGCCGGATCAGCGGCGCGCCCTTGCTCACGGGCCGGCCTTCCTGGAACAGGATCTCGGTGATGCGGCCCGCGATCTCCGGGCGCAGGATCACGGACTCGTTCGAGCGCAGCGTGCCGACCGCCTCGATCTCGCGCCGCACCGCGCCGCGCGAGACCGGCCCGGCCGCGACCGTCACGGGCGCGGCGCCGCTCGCCGGCGCCGCCTTGCTGGCCGACCCGCCGGTGCCGCGGATGCCAGGCGCCGCCGACCGCCAGCAGGGCGACCAGCACGATCCCGGCCGACCAGCGCATCGCGCCTCTTCGCATCGACGGTTCCCGTGTGACAATTCCCATACTCTACCGTACAGTTATTGCCGGCGCCACGCCGGCCCGGGGACCAAATGGCCGCACCAGCCGTTCACGATTTCGTGCCCGCCGCCGTGCCGCGGGCGCCGCGGCCCGGGCGCCCGCTCGACGCCGCCAAGCACGAGCGCATCCTGCGCGCGGCACGGCGCGCGTTTCTCGCGCACGGCTTCCGCGCCACCAGCATGGAGCTGGTCGCACGCGCGGCGGGCGTGTCGAAGGTCACGGTCTATTCCCATTTCGAGAGCAAGGAAGGCCTGTTCGGCGCCATCGTCGACGAGATGGCGCGCCGCCTCGTCGGCCGCATCGACCGTTTCGCGCTCGGCGACGCGCCGCCGGAGGTCGCGTTGCGCGATGTCGGCCGGCGCTATCTCGAGCTCGCCCTCGCCACCTCCTCGCTCGCCCTGCACCGGCTGGTGGTGGCAGAGTCCGCGCGTTTCAAGCGCCTCGGCCGGGAGATCTACCGCAGCGGCCCGACCCAGGTGGTCGGCGGTCTCGCCGAGTTCCTGATGCGCCAGAAGAGCCTGCGGATCGAGGATCCGCATCTCGCGGCCGAGCAGTTCTTCGGCATGGTGCTGGGTCATGCACAGATCCGTCTGCTGCTCGGCGCTCGCCCGGCGCGCGAGGTACGCGGCGCGATCGCGCGCAGCGTGGACCATGCGGTCGCGATCTTCCTGCGCGGGACGGCGCGTCGACCGCGCCCGCATTCTCCCGCGCCGACGCGGCGATTGCATGGCACGGTCGCGTGACTTGGGCGCGGATTGCACCCGGCCGCGGCCTTGGACCGGCGCAGGTTGGGGCGAAGTGGTGACCGGCAGGCCGATCAGAACATGCGCCGAGCGGGACTCTACAGCCGTTCCGGGCAGAGACGCCGGCCAGAGCGGTTTCAATTCGAGCCGGAATGGCTGTAGGAGTGAGTTCCCGTAGCCAGGAACCTCTCGATGAACCGCATCTCCTCTCGCGCAGCCTCGCCCCTCCTCCTCGCCGATGCGAGCCCGGCCATGAAGCTCGGGCTTGTCGCGCTCGGCACGCTCGCGCTCGCACTCTCGGCCTGGATCAGGATCCCGATGATCCCGGTGCCGATGACCATGCAGACCTATGTCGTGCTGGTGATCGGCGCCTTGTGCGGGTGGCGCCTCGCGGGCGCGACCGTCGCGGCCTATCTGGCCGAGGGTCTCGTCGGCCTGCCGGTGTTCGCCAATTTCGGCGCCGGCCCCGGCTATTTCCTCGGGCCCACGGGCGGCTACCTGATCGGCTTCCTGGCCGCTGCCGTGCTGGTCGGCCTCCTGGCGGAGCGCGGCGGCACGCGCGGCGCGCTGCGCGCGTCCCTGACGCTGCTGCTCGGACATGCCGCGATCTTCGCCTGCGGTGTCGCCTGGCTCGCGGCTTCCCTCGGCTGGAGCCGGGCCGTGGCGGTCGGCCTCGCGCCGTTCTGGCTCGCGACCGTGCTCAAGACCGCGCTCGCGGTGGTCACGGTGCGGGCCGTCGACCGCGCCCGCTGATCTCACGACCGGGACTTTGTCGACGCGCCCGAACCGGGGCGGTACGATCCCGTTGCCGTGGATCGCCCGTCCGGGCGGCGGAGACGCGCGTGGATCTGCAGCTCGTTCTGTTCATCCTGATCGGCTTCGCCGCGCAGATGGTCGATGGCGCGCTCGGCATGGCCTTCGGCGTGATCGTCAGCTCGAGCCTGATCGCGACCGGCGCGCCGCCCGCGATCGCGAGCGCCGCCGTGCACGCGGCCGAGATCGTGACCACCGGCATCTCGGGCGCCTCCCATGTCTGGCACCGCAATGTCGACCGCGCGCTGTTCCTGCGGCTCACCGTTGCGGGCGTATTGGGCGGCATCACGGGCGCCTATGTGCTCACCGGCCTGCCGGTCGAGATCGTCAAGCCGGCCGTCACGATCTATCTCGCCGCCATGGCTGTGCTGATCATCGCGCGCCTGGCGGGGCGGACGCTGTTGCGCTGGCATCCGCCGACGCCGCTGCTCGGCCTCGGCGGCGGCTTCTGCGACGCGGTCGGCGGCGGCGGCTGGGGGCCGCTGGTGGTCTCGACGCTGCTCGCGCGCGGCGACGAGCCGCGCCCCTCGGTGGGCTCGGTCAACCTCGCCGAGTTCTTCGTCACGGTGGCGATCTCGGCCGCCTTCTTCTTCCACCTCGATCTCGCCGACTACGGGCGCATCGTGCTCGGCCTGATCATCGGCGGCGCGCTCGCGGCCCCGCTCGCCGGCTATGCGCTGCGCATCCTGCCGATGCGGCTCGCCATGATCCTGGTCGCCGTCGTGCTCACCGCCCTCTGCCTCTACAACCTGGCGAGCCTGCTGCGCTGACCGCGTCGGCCCCGCCCTTCCCGAAGGCCGCCTCCACCTCCGCGACCAGGAGCTCGGGCCGGTCGAGATAGCGCGGCGAGAAGTGGAACGGCACGACCCGCCGCGCGCCGGCACGGCGCGCGATCTCGCCGGCACGCCCTGCCGTGAGATGCCGCCGCGCCGCCGCGATCGCGGCATCGGCCTCCGCGAAAGCGGCTTCGATGAACAGCCGGTGCGCGCCTTCGGCGAGGCGCACGGCGCGCGCGACGTTCTCGGCCGTATCCGCGAGATCGACCAGATAGGCGATGCGCTGTCCCGGCGCGACGCGCAGCGCCGTCTCGGCCAGCATCGCGAGGCTGACCGCGCGCCCGGGCTCGACCTCGAACATGGTCGCGTCCGGATCGCCGCGCCGCATCGCGGCCTTCGCGGCGTTGAGCCACGGCCCCACCGGGAGCGCCAGCGCGCCGAGCGCGTCCTTGCGCACGTTCACCTGCCGCCGCTCCTGCAGCGCGAAGCCGAGGCACGGCGTGCCGTGGTCGAGCACCGTGCCTTCGATGACGAACTGGTCCTCCGCGAGCAGGCAGCCGGCCGGCAGGTCCGGCCGCGCGGCCTCGCGCCGCGCGAAGGCCTCGCGCGCCGCGAAGCGGCAGCGTCGTACGATCCGCCCGTCGAACTCGTCCACCACGAGCACGAAATCGGTCGAGCCCGCGTCCATGAGGTTCCAGGTATAGGCCGCGAGCTTCGCGGCGACGCGGTCGGCGAAACCCACGGGTCCCGCGAGATGCAGGGGGCCGGGCCGGTGCAGGCAGAGCCGCAGCAGCCGGTCGAAACCGGCGAAGTGGTCCATGTGCGCGTGCGACACGAACACGTGGCTCACGCGCCCGAGCTCGCGCGGGGACAGCGGCGCGAGATCGCCGAGGTCGAACATGAGCGCGCGCCGTCCGAACAGGAAATCGACGAACAGGCCCGGATCGCCGAAGGGCTCGTTGATCAGCCGCGCCTGCACGAGCCAGGTCATCGCCGGCGCCGTCAGCGCGCGGGAGTCCTGACGCTCGCCGCCGCCGCGATCAGCGCCACCGCCGCGAGGCCGGCCGAGATCAGCGCGTTCCAGCCGGCGAGCGAGAGGCCGAGGAACTGCCAGGGGATCTCGTCGCAGCGCACCAGCGTGACGGTCTGCAGCTGCTGCAGCAGGTTGCCGCCCGCGGCCGCCGGCGGCGCCCCCGCGCAGGCCTGCGGGCCGAGCCACCATTTCCACTCGACGCCCGCGTGGTAGGTCGCGAGCCCGGCACCGTAGAGGAAGATCAGCCCGACCGCGGCCAGTCCCGCGGTCACGAGCCCGCGCGGCGCGCCGCGCCGGGCCGCGAGCGCGGTCGCCGCCGCGACCGGGATGCCGATGTAATAGGGCCAGCGCTGCTCGAGGCACAGCGGGCAGGGCGCGAGCCCGATCACCAGCTCGAAGAACCAGGCTCCCGCGATGGTGGCGGTCCCGGCGAGCGCGACCACGAGCGCGCCCGCCAGCGCGGGGTCGGCCGTGAGCCTGTTCCGGGATTCGGCGGGGCGGACCAGCATGCACACCTCTCGCCACCGGCATAGCGGCCGGCGGCGGCGCTGTCGATTCAGAGAGGCGTGAACCGGCGCGACGGCCGCAATGCGGCCGTCGGCAGGCCCCGGCGAGGTCGGTTCAGACCCGGACCCGGTCGGTTCAGACCCATTTCAGGTCGGTTAGACCCAGACCCGGTCGGTTCAGACCCGGACCCGGTCGATTCAGACCCAGACGAGATCGCTGTCGCTCGCGCCCATGGAGACGACCGAGAAGATCAGGTGGTCGCCGGCGAGCCGGCTCGAGATCATGTACTCGGCCTGGGTCTTCGGGTGGCGGTGGAAGATGGTGCGCGGCTCGTCCGGGCGCGGCTCGGTGAGGCTCGACCAGATCTCGTTCTCGCAGAACAGGAACGGCAGGCTGCGCGTGAGCTGGTCGGGCCGGTCCGCGATGCCGAACAGCTTGCGCGCCGCGCGGTTGGCGAAGGCGATCCAGGCATCCGCGATGCGACCGCCGGTCTCCACGGTCGGACGCGTGCAGATGATGGCATTGTCGATGGTCTCGAGCGCGCGCTCCAGCATGTCGGCGCGGAAATTCACGGGCTCCGAGTGCAGGATCAGGAATTTCGGTCCGGCCGCGGGCGAGGCCTGCACGGGCAGCACGATGCGCTCCCAGAGGTCGACCACCTCGCGGAAATTGGCCGAGAAGATGCAGTGCGCCGGCGTGAAGTCGGCGCAGGCCTTGCGGTAGATGGTCTCGACATAGCGGATCACGACGCCGTCCACTGCGGAGACGAGCCGCCCCGTGAGGTCGCGGCCGACCAGGCGCATGCTCGACGATCCCATCGAGAGATAGACGAAGTCGCCGGCCTCGGTCTCCGCCAGCACCATCATGTTCTCGGTCACGCGCGGGCTGGATTCGGGCAGGAAGTCGCCATAGGTCGGCGCGCGCACGCGCCGGATGTCCGACCACTTGGCGAACAGATGCCGGGCGACCGGCGAGGTCGATCCCTCGATCAGACCGCCGAACACCTCGCGATGAAACACCCCGTCCATGGCGCCGCAGGTAACGACAATTTTCTTAGAAAGATGTGAATCGGCCGCGACGCGCGGATTTCACGCCTTCACTCTGCGAATATTTGCGGGATTCCGTGGGATTCCTGCCCGTGGCCCGCATGATCGCAGCGGCATTGCCGGGACCGCCCCCGATGTCGCTCCCCTCATCCGGGCGACGCCGCCTCGCCCCCGCGCGCCTCCGCTTCGTTGACCCCGCGACCGCGCCCGCTATAGTCCCGCCCCCGTGCCCCTGTGGCGGAATGGTAGACGCGCCTGACTCAAAATCAGGTGGCCGCAAGGTCGTGCTGGTTCGAGTCCGGCCAGGGGCACCAGCAAGCACAACCGCGCACTTGGTGCCGGGGATTGCGACGCGATCTCCGAGGCAGCCGGACGGTCCGCAGAGGCTCATACTGTGCGGACCGGCCGGTCTGGACCGTGATGTCAGTCCGGGCGGTCGGTCGGGCGACGCAGGTCGCCGGGCCCATCGAAGACCTTCTTGATGGCGTTCGCCACCTTGCGCAGGAACTCGCCGATCTTCGCACCGCTGATCTCGTCGAGCTCGTCATCCGTCAACGCGCGAATTTCCAGGCTCGTCTGCTCACGATTCTGCATGGTCGTCTCCGCATTCGGATCGGGCGGACCATTCCGCCATCGATGCGAAGATCCTGCTGGAGCCCCACCCTCGGCATTGTGATGGCGGTCACGCGATGGCGCTTTCGGACTGGCCGCGACTTGCCGTGGACGACGAACGGCTCCGGCACGATCAAGTGCGAACGCTGACATCCCGTCGTTTCGTCGCCGAGGACGAATCATCCCGAGCACGCTATGGATGGAATGGTTGCGAGCGTTGCAGGAGAAGGGATCACGCTCGCGAAAGCTGATTGAAGAGCCCATCCGAGGCGCCCCGAACATGCGGACTCCAGAGATTCGAGCGGCCTACCGGCATTTCCGGCGCATGGACACGCGCTGGAACGACAACGACGCCTACGGCCACATCAACAATGTCGTTTATTACGCGTTCTTCGACACGGCCGTGAACGCCCATCTGATCCAGTCCGGCTGCCTCGACATCCAGAAGAGCCCCGTGATCGGCCTCGTGGTCGAGACGCAATGCCAGTACTTCAAGCCGATCGCCTATCCGGACGTGGTCCATGCCGGCATCCGCGTCGCCAGGCTCGGCACATCGAGCGTGCGCTACGACATCGGCCTGTTCGCGAACGACGACGAGGCCGCCGCCGCCCAGGGCCATTTCGTCCACGTCTACACCGAGCGCGCGACCGGCCGGCCGGCGCCGATTCCGGACGATGTCCGCAGCGTTCTCGGCAAGCTGATGCTGCCCGCCTGATCCGGGATCCGGCGGCCGAACGCCCGACGCGACCCGACGCGGCCTTATCGGGTCTTTTCCGGAAACAGCCCCGGCAACCAGCGCGACGCGAGCGAAGCCGGAAACGCGAGATGGACCGGATCGCGTGGGCCCGCGGAGGTCAGCACGCCGCGCTCGAGCAGCGCCGAGACGATCCGCCGCCCGTGCCGCGGCGTGAGGCCCAGCAGGCCGCCGACCTCGCCGCGCGGCAGCGCGCCGCGATAAAGGACGGCGTCCAGGATCGCGCCCGCCTTGGCCGGCAGCGCGCCGAGCCGCGCTTCCTCCTCGGCCCAGAGCCGGATGCGGGCCCGCAGCCGCTCGGGCTGCACGAGTTGCTCCATGAACGCGACCTGGTCGAGCGCCGTCGTCAGGAAGAAGCGGGTGAAGGCTGCGAGCGCCTCCTCGCTGAGATGACCGCGTCCGTCGAGATCGTTCCGGCGCGGCAGGTCGCATTCGGCGAGATGGCGCTTGTAGACGTCGACGTTGCGCGCGAGCCCGCGCGCGACCGACCAGACGCCGCCGGTATCGAGGGCATCGAGCAGCACCGCGTGCGACATCAGCCGCGCCACACGGCCATTGCCGTCGAGGAAAGGATGAATCCACAGCAGGCGGTGATGCGCGGCCGCCGCTGCGAGAATCGCGTCGGTCCTGCCGACCCGCCCGTAGACGGCTTCGAACCGCGCCATGAACCGCGGAATCGCGCCGGGACTGACCGCGACGTGGCGCCCCACCTTCACATCGCGCCCGCGCAGCGCACCCGGCTCGACGCGTATCCGTTCGTGGGTGCCCGGTTCCTCGACCCACAGCATGTCCTCGGGAAGCAGGTCGCAGAAGCGGCGGTGGACCTCGCGCACGCCCTCCGCCGTGACGGCGCGGCCGCGGAGATGGCCGGCATCGATCCACTGCTGGACCGCGATATGCGCCGTCGCTTCCAGCTGGAGGTCGCGCTTGCGCGGATCGGCGCTGTAGTCGTTCCTCAGCGCGCGCTCGATATCGACCGGGTGCGTGTCGTGCCCTTCGATGAGGTTGCTGTAGTAGCAGTTCATCGATCGGACGAGTTCGGCGAGCGCGACGCGCAGGCCGGGCGCCAGGCTGCCGCGCAGGCCGGCGGCCTTTCCCGCGAGCTCGACGGCAAGATCGGTCAGGCCGGCGCGGTGCCGCGACTCCTCCGACACCAGCATCGGCTCCATCAGACCTGTCGATTCGCCGCGATCCGCGAGCGCTGGAATGTCCTCTTTCATGTCCGGGCCGATATCGAGGATAATTACGCTGAAACAATATATTATGTGCAAATATATCGCACAATAGCCAGCATGATGTCCGCTTTCGAATCCACCGCCAGCCGGCGCCGGTAGGGTCAGCCACCCACGACCACGGCATCCGCCTCGCACAGGACCTCCAGTGAGGTCTGCATGAAGCGCAGTTCATTGCGCAGCTTGTGCCGGATCGTTTCCACGCTCCGGCCGGCTGCTCGGTTGCGCGCCGCGATCCGGCCGACGCAGGTGTCGGGCGGCGTGTCGAGATCGAGCAGCAGGTCGAGGCAGGGCCGAATCTCGCGCCACGCCTCGCGCGGAAAGCCGACATGGATTCTTTCGGTCACCGGGATCCCGGTCCCGGCGGGAAGCGAAATCGCGTCCTCCACCACGTCGTGGATCCGCCGCACATATCCGGTGCGGTCAGCGTTCGAGCCCGAGGCGCCCTGCCGCAGCTCCGGATCGTCGAGGATCGCGGTTCCGGGTCGCCGCGATTCGCCGCGCCGTGGATCTCGCATCGTTCGAGAATGCCCGCGGCGCCCGCGCGCGCCAGTCCTCCGGCGTGCGCATCATTGTCCCGACGGCTCCCTTCCTCCTACACTCCGGGCATCCAAGGCCGCACGATTCACGCGACCGGCGCGCGCAGCGGAGGCCCCTTGAACATCATCCTGGCAGCAACCGACTTCTCCAAGCGCTCGGACCGCGCCGTGCGGCGCGCCGCCATGCTGGCGGCCGCCGGCGGGGCGCGGCTCGACCTCGTGCACGTGGTCGACGACGACCAGCCGGAGCGGCTGGTGGCGGCCGAGCGCGAGGCCGCGCAGGCGATCCTGGACGAGACCTTGCGCGATTGGCCGGAGTTGCGCGGGATCGAGGGGCGCGCCCTGGTGGCGCTCGGCGAGCCGTTCGACGCCATCGTGCGCAGCGTGCAGGAGAGCGCGGCCGACCTGGTGGTGCTCGGCGCCCATCGCCGGGCGCTGCTGCGCGACATCTTCACCGGCACCACCGCCGAGCGCGTGATGCGCACCGGCCATGCGCCGGTGCTGATGGTGAACACGGAGCCCGCCGGGCCCTATCGCAAGAGCCTCGCGGG
>PQAH01000023.1 GCA_003105195.1 Bradyrhizobiaceae bacterium | reverse complement strand
GCCGCTTGCCGGCCGGTCATTTGACACGGGGGGTCTCTTTACCCATGTTCCGGGCGACTCGCGCGCCGGCCAGGGCCCTGGCTCGGCGCGCTTCAGCTCAGAAAAGCTCGGTTTTTCATGAACGTCGTCGTTGTCGAATCGCCCGCCAAGGCGAAGACGATCAACAAGTATCTCGGGCCCGGCTATTCGGTCCTGGCCTCCTTCGGCCATGTCCGCGACCTGCCGCCCAAGGACGGCTCGGTGGATCCCGCGGCCGACTTCCGCATGATCTGGGAGGTCGACGCCAAGGCCCAGAAGCGCCTCGCCGACATCGCCAAGGCCGTCAAGGGCGCCGACAAGCTGATCCTCGCCACCGACCCCGACCGCGAGGGCGAGGCGATCTCCTGGCACGTGCTGGAGGTGCTCAAGGAGAAGCGCGCGCTCAAGGACCAGCGGGTCGAGCGGGTGGTGTTCAACGCCATCACCAAGCAGGCCGTCACCGAGGCCATGAAGAACCCGCGCGCCATCGACGCCGCGCTGGTCGACGCCTATCTCGCCCGCCGCGCCCTCGACTACCTCGTCGGCTTCACCCTCTCGCCGGTGCTCTGGCGCAAGCTGCCGGGCGCGCGCTCGGCCGGCCGCGTCCAGTCGGTGGCACTGCGCCTCGTCTGCGACCGCGAGCTCGAGATCGAGAAGTTCGTCGCGCGGGAGTACTGGTCCCTGGTCGCGACGCTGGCGACCCCGCGCGGCGAGACCTTCGAGGCCCGCCTCGTCGGGGCCGACGGGCAGAAGATCCAGCGCCTCGACATCGGCTCGGGCGCGCAGGCCGAGGCCTTCAAGCGCGACCTCGAGAGCGCCGCCTTCGCGGTGGCCTCGGTCGAGTCCAAGCCCGCCCGGCGCAACCCGCCGCCGCCGTTCACGACCTCGACCCTGCAGCAGGAGGCGAGCCGCAAGCTCGGCATGGCGCCGGCCCACACCATGCGGGTCGCCCAGCGCCTCTACGAGGGCGCCGAGATCGGCGGCGAGACGGTCGGACTCATTACATATATGCGCACCGACGGCGTGCAGATGGCCGAGGAGGCGATCGCCGCCACCCGCAGCCTGATCGCGGCCGATTACGGCAAGTCCTACGTGCCGGACACGCCGCGCCGCTACCAGACCAAGGTGAAGACCGCCCAGGAGGCGCACGAGGCGATCCGCCCGACCGACCTCGCCCGCCGGCCGCGCGACGTCGCCCGCCACCTCGAGCCCGAGCAGGCCAAGCTCTACGAGCTGATCTGGCTGCGCGCGGTCGCGAGCCAGATGGAGTCGGCCGAGCTCGAGCGCACCACCGCCGAGATCACGGCCCGGGTCGGCCCCCGCACCCTCGACCTGCGCGCCACCGGCACGGTCGTGAAGTTCGACGGCTTCCTCACCCTCTACCAGGAGGGCCAGGACGACGAGGCCGATGACGAGGAGTCGCGCCGCCTGCCCGCCATGAGCGCCGGCGAGGCGCTCGCCCGCCGGGCGATCGCGGCGACCCAGCACTTCACCGAGCCGCCGCCGCGCTATTCCGAGGCCTCGCTGGTCAAGCGCATGGAGGAGCTCGGCATCGGCCGGCCCTCGACCTACGCCTCGATCCTGCAGGTGCTGAAGGACCGCGGCTACATGCGGGTCGACAAGCGCCGGCTCTACCCGGAGGACAAGGGGCGCATCGTCGTCGCCTTCCTGGAGAGCTTCTTCGCGCGCTATGTCGAGTACGACTTCACGGCCGGCCTCGAGGAGGAGCTCGACCGCATCGCCAACAGCGAGGTCGCCTGGCGCGAGGTGCTGCGCGACTTCTGGCGCGACTTCATCGGCGCCGTGGACGAGATCAAGGACCTGCGCATCGGCCAGGTGCTCGACGCCCTCGACGAGATGCTGGCGCCGCACGTGTTCCCGCCGCGCCCGGACGGCAGCGATTCGCGCCTGTGCCCGACCTGCGGCAGCGGCCGGCTCTCCCTCAAGCTCGGCAAGTTCGGCGCCTTCATCGGCTGCTCGAACTATCCGGAGTGCCGCCACACGCGGCCGCTCTCGGCGGCCAACGGCGACGCGCAGGACGCCGGCACCAAGGTGCTCGGCCTCGACCCCGATACCGGGCTCGAGGTGACGCTGCGCACCGGCCGCTTCGGTCCCTATGTGCAGCTCGGCGAGGCCGTGGACGGCGAGAAGCCGAAGCGCGCCGGCATCCCCAAGGGCTGGGCGCTCGAGGACATCGACCTCGCGCGCGCGCTGGCGCTGCTGTCGCTGCCGCGCGAGGTCGGGCGGCATCCCGAGACCGGCGAGCCGATCCGCGCCGGCATCGGCCGCTTCGGCCCCTATGTGCAGCACGAGAAGACCTATGCGAGCCTCGAGCCGGGCGACGACGTGCTCGCGATCGGCCTCAACCGGGCCGTGACCCTGATCGCCGAGAAGCTCGCCAAGGGGCCGCGCGGCCGCCGCTTCGGCGCCGATCCGGGCCGTCCGCTCGGCGAGCACCCGACCCGCGGCGGCACCATCACGGTGAAGAACGGCCGCTACGGACCCTATGTCAGCCTCGACGGCATCAACGCCACCTTGCCTCAGGGCAAGACGCCCGAGACCGTCACCCTCGACGAGGCGATCGGCCTGATCGACGCCCGCGCCGAGAAGACCGGCGCGCCCGCGCGCCGGCGGCCCGGCGCCCGCAAGGGCGTCGAGGCCGACGGCAAGGCGACCCGCGCCGCTTCGGCGCGCAAAGCGACCGGCAAGGCGACCGCGAAACCCGCGACCAAGGCGGCAGCGAAATCCGCCGCCAAGTCCGCTCACAAGTCCGCTCACAAGTCCGCAGCCAAGTCGGTCGCGAAGCCCGGTTCCGCGGCCAAGCCCAAGGCGCGCGCCGTGAAGTAGGTTTTCCGGCGGCCCCGGGCCGCACCGGGCCCACAGGGATCCATGGACTGGTTCGCCGCCGTCGACATCTATTGCGAGCGCACGGCGCCCGGCCTCTGGAACGAGCCGCTCAACGCGGCTTCCAACCTCGCCTTCCTGGTCGCGGCGCTCGCCGCCACCCGCGCGACGCTGCGCGCGCCCGCAGCGCGCCGCGACGGCGTCCTCTGGGCCCTGGTCGCGGTCGTCTATCTCGTGGCGGCCGGCTCCGCCGCCTTCCACACCTTCGCCAACCGTTGGTCGCTGATCGCCGATGTCGCGCCGATCACGGCCTTCATCTACCTCTATTTCGCCGTCGCGATGCGCCGCTTCCTCGGGCTCGGCCGGATCGCTTCGATCGCCCTGACGCTCCTGTTCCTTGCGGCCTCCTGGGCCTTCGGCGCGGCCTTTTCCCCGGACGCGCTGAACGGGTCGATCGCCTACCTGCCGGCCTTCTTCGCGCTCGCCGGCCTCGGCGCCCTGTTGGGCCTGCGGGGCGCATCCGCCGGACGCCCGCTCCTCGCCGCGAGCCTCCTCTTCCTGGTCTCCCTCGCGTTCCGGACCATCGACCAGGCGGTCTGCGCCGCCCTGCCGATCGGCACCCACTATGCCTGGCACGCGCTCAACGCGATCCTGCTCTACGGGCTGCTGATCACCGCCATCCGGCATGGAACCGGGGTGGAAAAG
>PQAH01000022.1 GCA_003105195.1 Bradyrhizobiaceae bacterium | reverse complement strand
GGCCGGGTCGCGCTCCACATGGGCCTCGACGCGCCAGCCGCGCGCGGCCTGCGCCTCCGCGGCGCGGGCTTCGCGATTGAAGGCGAGCGAGGCCCGGTAGGCGCTCTCCACCTCGAGGCCCGGCATGGTGTCGAGCGCGACCTTGATCAGCACGCCATTGGCCGCGAACACGATGCCGAAGAACGCGAGCAGGTAGACGAGGACGCGGCGGCCGGTGAGAGGACGTGACGATGCGGGGGCCATCGATGTCTCCAGTGAGGTTCAGGGCGCGATGAAGTGGTCGCGCGCCGTGGCGATCTCGCGGCTCTCCATGTCGATCGCCTTGAAGGTGACGGGGGTGGACTTGTCGAGCGGCCGCCCGGCCGGGACCGTGACCAGCACCCGCACCTCGCGGGTCTGGTCGGGGCCGACCGCGACCAGCGGCTCGCCGACCACGATCGAGTCGGTGCCGACCACGGTCACCAGCGGATAGGGCAGGCCCTCGACGTCGAGCGCGAAGGCGCGGGCNNGCGGGTGGCCGAGCTCGCCGAGCGCCGCCCGCAGGCGCGTCCGCATCTCCGGGATCTCGACGGGCTGGTTGAAGAAGGAGGCGTAGAGGCCCTCGGAGGTGGCCCGCAGCAGCACCCGCTCCAGGGCCTCGCCGGCGAGGAGCCAGTCGGCGGGGGCGTCCCCGTGCGTCTCCAGCACCAGCAGCGCGCGGGTGAGCAGGGTGTAGAGCATCAGGCCGCCGACCGCCGCGATGATGAGCGTGTAGGCGATGGTGCGCGGGCGCACGGGCCGGTAGATCTCCGGCTCGCCTTCCATGCGGCGCTTGATGTTGATCTCGTTGTCGTAGGCGATCAGCCGCGTCGGCCGGCCGATCTTCTCCATGACGTTGTCGCAGGCGTCGATGCACAGGCCGCACATGATGCATTCGAGCTGCGCGCCGTCGCGGATGTCGATGCCGGTGGGGCACACCGCGACGCACTGGCGGCAGTCGATGCAGTCGCCGGCCGGCGCGCCCTGGGCGCGATGCTCCTCGGCCTTCTTGACCGACATGCGCGGCTCGCCGCGGTCGTGGCGGTAGGTGACGTTGAGCGCCCACTCGTCGGTCAGCGCCGCCTGGATGCGCGGCCAGGGGCACATGTAGACGCAGACCTGCTCGCGCATGAACCCGGCGAGCGTGTAGGTCGTGAAGGTGAGGATGCCGATCCAGGCATAGGCGATGAACGGAGCCTGGAAGGTGGCGAGGTCCTTCACCAGCGTCGGGGCATCCGAGAAATAGAGCACCCAGGCGCCGCCGGTCCACCAGGCGATCATCAGCCAGATCGCATGCTTGGCCGTGAGCTCGAGGGCACGCCGCGCCGTGAAGCCGGTCTTGTCCTTCTTCATGCGCTCGCGGCGGTCGCCCTCGATCCAGCGCTCGACCGCGTAGAACAGGTCGGTCCAGACGGTCTGCGGGCAGAGATAGCCGCACCAGATGCGCCCGCCGACGGCGTTCATCAGGAACAGCGCCATGGCCGCGATGATCAGCAGGCCCGTGAAGTAGTAGACCTCCTGCGGCCAGATCTCGATGAAGAAGAAGTAGAAGCGGCGGTTCGGGAAATCGATCAGCACGGCCTGGCTCGGCGCGAGCGGGCCGCGGTCCCAGCGCACGAAGGGCAGCAGGTAGTAGATGCCGAGGCAGATCGCCAGCAGCGCCCACTTGATGTTGCGGAAGGTGCCGGAGACGCTCTGGGGATAGACCTTCTTGTGCGCCTCGTAGAGGGGCCCGAAGTCGAGATCGGCGGGGTCTGTCATCTTGTTCATCGGCGGGGGGACCGAATTGGAACCGGAAGCCTCCATCTAGGCGCCGCGGCGCCCGCCCGCCTTGATCGATCTCAAACGGGGGCGGCGGCCGTTACGTCATGCCCGACGTCCGCCCGGCCGATCAGGCTCGGCGGATCGACCGCGAGGACACGGATGCGCGGGACGACCCCGCGCATGCCGTGGCAGAGCCGCGCCCGCGCGCGGCCGTCACTTGCCGCCGCCGAGGGTGTGGACGTAGACCGCGAGCGCCTTGATGGTCACGGGGTCGAGGCGTCCCTCCCAGGCCGGCATCACGCCGTTGCGGGAGTTCGTGACGACATCGGCGATGGTGGCCTCGTCGGAGCCGTAGAGCCAGATGCGGTCGGTCAGGTTCGGCCCGCCGAGCTCGGCATTGCCCTTGCCGTCGTCGCCGTGGCAGGCGACGCAGTTCTCGGCGAAGATCTTCTTGCCGGCCTCGAGATTGCTGCCGGGACGGACCGGCAGGCCGGAGAGCGAGCGGACGTAGTTCGCGACCTCGACGATCTCGGGGCGCTTGAGCATGCCGTCGCGGCCGAAGGCCGGCATCTGGTTCTCGCGCGCCTTGGCGTGGCCCGAGCGGATGCCCACCGTGATGGTCTGGTGGATCTCATCGACGGTTCCGCCCCACAGCCAGTCGTCGTCGTTGAGGTTGGGATAGCCGCGCGAGCCGGTGGCGCCGCTGCCGTGGCAGGGGGCGCAGTTGTCGCCGAAGGCGGCCTTGCCCTGGGCGCGCGCGAAGGCGAGCAGGCCCTGGTCCTTCTCGACGTCGGCGAGCGTCGCATCGGCGAGCGCCGTGGACTTGGCGCCGCGGACCTTCTGCAGCTCGGCCAGCTCGGCGGCGACGTCGCCGCGGGAGGAATAGCCGAACACGCCCGCGGTGTAGTTCGAGACCAGCGGCCAGGCCGGATAGACCACCCAGTAGCCCACCGACCAGACGATGGTGGCGTAGAAGACCAGCACCCACCAGCGCGGCAGCGGCGTGTTGAGCTCCTTGATGCCGTCCCACGCGTGGCCCGTGGTGGCGGTGCCGGAGAGGGCATCGACTTCCTTGTGATCGGCCATGGTTCCTCAGTCCTCTCTCAGCGGCATGCGCGCGGCGGCGTCGAACTTCTTCTTGTTGCGCGGCCAGAGCGCGTAGGCGACGATTGCGACGAACAGGATGACGAAGAGCGGCGTCCAGACGCTGACGACGAGGTCGGAGACGAAGCTCTGCACCGTGACGATGGCTTTCATCTTCGCGTCCCCGTCACCGCAGGTTGACCTTGGCGTCGTAGCTCTTGAAGTCGACGAGCGTGCCGAGCATCTGGAGATAGGCGACGAGCGCGTCCATCTCGGTGATGCGGGCCGGATTGCCGTCGAAGTCGCGGGCGATCGACTTGGGGTAGCGGGCCTGCAGGTCGCCGATCCCGGCGTCGTCCGGGGTCGCCTGCGCCTTCAGGTCGGCGGCCGCATTCTCGACCTGCGCGTCCGTGTAGGGCACGCCGACCGCGCGGTTGGCCTTCAGGTGGGCCGCGATGCCGCGGAAGTCGAGGTCGGTCGCGGCCAGGAAGGGGTAGCCCGGCATGATCGACTGCGGCACCACGGCGCGCGGATTGACCATGTGCGCGACATGCCACTCGTCCGAATACTTGCCGCCGACGCGGGCGAGGTCGGGCCCGGTGCGCTTCGATCCCCACTGGAAGGGATGGTCGTACATGCTCTCGGCGGCCAGCGAGTAGTGGCCGTAGCGCTCCACCTCGTCGCGCAGGGTGCGCACCATCTGCGAGTGGCAGCTGTAGCAGCCCTCGCGGATGTAGATCGCGCGGCCGGCGAGCTCGAGCGGCGTGTAGGGCCGCATGCCGTCGACCTTCTCGATCGTGCTCTTCAGGTAGAAGAGCGGAGCGATCTCGACCAGTCCGCCGACCGCGACGACCAGCAGGATGCCGATCACGAGAAGGATCGAGTTCTTCTCGAGGATCTGATGGCGTGTCCAGAACGACATGTTGGCTCCTCACTCGGCAGGCTGGAGCGCCGCGCGCGGGGCGGCCGATTCGGCCTCGCCGCTGCGCACCGTCATCCAGAGGTTCCAGGCCATGATCAGCGCGCCCGCGACGAACAGCGCGCCGCCCGCGGCCCGGATCAGGTAGAAGGGATGCATCGCCTCCACGGTCTCGATGAAGGAGTATTCGAGGAACCCGAGGCTCGTGTAGGCGCGCCACATCAGGCCCTGCAGGATGCCGGACACCCACATCGCCGAGATGTAGAGGACGATGCCGATGGTCGCGATCCAGAAGTGCCAGTTGACGAGCTTGAGGCTGTAGAGCTGCTTGCGGTTCCAGAGCCAGGGCACCAGGCTGTAGACGGCGCCGAAGGAGACGAAGGCGACCCAGCCGAGGGCGCCGGAGTGGACGTGGCCGATGGTCCAGTCGGTGTAGTGCGAGAGCGAGTTGACGGCCTTCACGGACATCAGCGGACCCTCGAAGGTCGACATGCCGTAGAAGGCGACCGACACCACCATCATGCGCAGCACCGGATCGGTGCGCAGCTTGTCCCAGGCGCCCGAGAGCGTCATCAGGCCGTTGATCATGCCGCCCCAGGAGGGCATCCACAGCATGATCGAGAAGGTCATGCCGAGCGTCTGCGCCCAGTCGGGCAGCGCCGTGTAGTGGAGGTGATGCGGGCCGGCCCAGATGTAGAGGAAGATCAGCGCCCAGAAGTGGATGATCGACAGGCGGTAGGAGTAGATCGGGCGCTCGGCGCGCTTGGGGATGAAGTAGTACATGATGCCGAGGAAGCCGGCGGTGAGGAAGAAGCCGACGGCGTTGTGGCCGTACCACCACTGGAACATGGCGTCCTGCACGCCCCCCCAGGCGATGTAGGACTTGGAGCCGAACGCCGACACCGGCAGCGTCGCATTGTTGCCGAGATGCAGCACCGCGATGGTGATGATGAAGGCGAGATAGAACCAGTTGGCGACGAAGATGTGCGGCTCTTTCCGCTTCATCAGGGTGCCCATGAAGACCAGCAGGTAGACCACCCAGACGATCGTCAGCCACAGATCGGCGTACCATTCGGGCTCGGCATATTCCTTCGACTGGGTGACGCCCAGCAGGTAGCCGGTGCCCGCGATCAGGATGAAGAAGTTGTAGCCGAGCACGACGAACCAGGGGGCGAGGTCGCCGGCGATGCGGGTGCGGCTCGTGCGCTGCACCACGTAGAGCGAGGTCGCGATCAGCACGTTGCCGCCGAAGGCGAAGATCACGGCCGACGTGTGCAGCGGGCGCAGGCGCCCGAAATTGGTCCACGGCAGGTCGAAATTGAGCGCCGGATAGGCGAGCTGCAGCGCGATGATGAGGCCGACCGTGAAGCCCGCGATGCCCCAGAGCACGGCGGCCGCGGTCGCGAACTTGACCGGGCCGAGCTGGTAGTTCGGACGCCCGTCGATCTCCTGCGGCGGCAGCTCCGGCGTGCGGAAATAGCGGTTGAAGACGGCGAAGACCGCCGCAACGCTCGCGGCGGCGCCGAGATAGGCATGGAACGCGAAGGCAGCGTCCTCGGCCTTGGCCGCCGCGACCAGAGTGAGAAACGCCGTGACGACGAAGAAGGCTGCGAGCCCCCCTTCGCCGATGGTCAGGGAGCGTTGTGCGTGTGCGTATGCCATAGATTCGCCTTTCGCGGGCGCGCGTCATTTCAGAGCGATACCCTCCCTGCGGCACGGCAGTGCAGCATTGAGAAATGTCAAGTCCGGGACGAAATGAGCCGCTAGGCGACCGGCCCCTTCGGGGAATGGTCGGAAGCGCGCAGGCGTGCGGCGGCGAGCGGCATGATCAGCGACACGAAAATGAATCGCGCGAGGTGGTGCACGCCGACGAAGGCGGGATCGAGATGGAGCGCGAAGGCGAGGATCGCCATGGTCTCGAGGCCGCCCGGCGCATAGGCGACGATGACGTCGCCGAGCGGCAGGTCGAGGGCGAGCGCGACCAGCACGGCCGATCCGCAGGCGACCGTCGCGCCGACGCCGAGCGCGCCGAGCCCGGCGGCGGCGAGCCGCCCGAGGGTCGCCATGTCGGTGCCGCCGAGCCGGGTTCCGATCAGCGCGCCGAGCAGGACGAAGCCGATGGTGGCGATCTCGGGCGGCAACACGTCGGCCACCAGGCCGAAACCGTGGAGCGCGCCGGAGGCGACCATGGCGCCGATGATCAGGCCGCCCGGCAGGCGGAACCGGTAGGCGACCAGCGCGGCGAGCGTGGCGACGCCGACGAGCAGCGCAAGATCGTCGATCGCCGCGATCAGCGCCGGCGCCGGCCGCGGCGGCGGCGGCGCGCCGACCACCCCGATCGCCGCGAGGAGCGCCGGCAGCACCACCGCCAGCACCAGGAGCCGCACCGAATGCACGGTCGCGATGGCGCGAACATCGGCGCCGGTGTCGGCGGCGAGCGCCAGCGCCTGGGAGAGCGCGCCCGGCAGGGAGGCGAGCAGGGCCGAGAGCGGGTCCCAGCCGTGGACGCGCCGCAGATAGCCCGCGGTGGCGACCGTGACGGCCGTCATGGCGAGGAGGAGCGCGGCGAGGCTCACGGGCCAGGCCGCGACCGTGGCGAGCCGCCCCGGCGTCACCGCGGAGCCGAGCGAGATGCCGAGGACCACGAAGACGACGCGCGCGAGCGGCACCGGAACGTATACGGGCCGGCCCGCCAGCGCCGCGACCGAGACCGCGAGCACGGCGCCCGAGAGCCAGCCGGCCGGCATGCCGGCGAGCCCGAAGGCGGCTCCGCCGGAACCGGCGAGGAGCAGCGTCTCCAGGAGTCGGGACAGGCGCTGGCGGGGCGGCGGAGGGGTCATCGGACTTGATCACGATCAATGCAGCGCGGCGCCGGCCCCGTCAAATACACTCATGTCATCGAGGTCATGCAGTTTCGCGGAGCAGACGGTCCCGCGCTACACGTCCTATCCGACGGCCCCGCACTTCACCGGGGCGGTCACGGCGGACACCTATGCGGACTGGCTCGCCGCGCTCCCGGGCGAGGCGACGCTTTCGCTCTATCTGCACGTGCCGTTCTGCATCGAGCTCTGCCACTATTGCGGCTGCCACACCAAGGCGGTGCGGCGGCCGGAGCCGGTGGCGGCCTATGCGGATGTGCTCGCGGCCGAGATCGCGCTGGTGGCGCGCCGCGCCGGCGGCCGCAGGGCGATCCATCTGCATTGGGGCGGCGGCACGCCGTCCACGCTCGGGCCGGACCGGCTCGTCGACCTGACGCAGCGCCTGCGCGGCGCCTTCCGCTTCGCCGACGACATGGAGCACGCGATCGAGCTCGATCCGCGGCGCATCGACCGGCCGCTGGTCGCGGCGCTGGCCGCCATGGGGGTCACCCGCGCGAGCCTCGGGGTGCAGGACTTCTCGCCGCACGTGCAGCGGGCGATCGGACGGATCCAGCCGTTCGGAGTGGTCGCGGAAGCCGTGGGCCTGCTGCGCGAGGCCGGCATCGCGGAGATCAACATCGACCTGATGTACGGGCTGCCGAAGCAGAGCCTCGCCGACCTGCGGCGCACGATCGCGCTCGCCGATGCGCTGCGGCCGCAGCGCTTCGCCCTGTTCGGCTACGCCCACGTGCCGTGGTTCAAGGCGAACCAGCGGCTGATCGCGGAGAGCGACCTGCCGGACGCCGGCGCGCGGCTCGACCAGGCGGAGGCGGCGCGCGAGCTGTTCGCGGAGCTCGGCTACCGGCCGATCGGCCTCGACCACTTCGCCCGCCCGGAGGACGCACTCACCCGGGCGGCCCAGGACGGGCGCCTGCACCGCAACTTCCAGGGCTACACGACCGATGCGGCGGACGCCCTGATCGGCCTCGGCGCCTCCGCGATCGGACGGCTGCGGCAGGGCTTCGTGCAGAACGCCGCCGACGTCGGCGGCTATGCGCGGTCGATCGCGGAGGGCCGCTTCGCCACCGTGAAGGGGCTGGCCTTCTCGTCCGACGACACCCTGCGGGCGCGCATCATCGAGCGGCTGATGTGCGATTTCGCGGTCGACCTCGACGCCGTCACGGGCAGGCGCGGTCGCAACGGCGACGCCTTCGCCGAGGAGCTCGCCGCGCTCGCACCGCTGCGGGAGGAGGGGTTCGTCGCAATCGAGGGCCATCGCATCGCCATGACGGAGGCCGGCAAGCCCTATGTACGGCTCGCGGCCGCCGCCTTCGACACCTATCTCAAGAACGGCCAGGCGCGCCACTCGCGCGCCGTCTGAGAGGATTTTCCGCCGTCCCGTCGCGACGCAGGATGCGTCAGCGCAGCTCCTCCGCAAGGCACGCCGAGATCGCCTCGCCGGTGAGCGGCTTGCGCAACAGCTTCGGTATCGCCACGTCGCGCAGGGTCGCCTCGAGCGCCGACTGGGGCTGCCCCGTGATCGCGATGATGCGCGGTGGCGGCGCCAGGCGCTGCAGCCACTTGATGACGGCCACGCCCGAGATCCGCGGCAGCAGGAGATCGACGATGACGGTGTCGGTGCCCGGCGGCGGGCCCCGTTGGAAGAACTGCTCCGGGGACCGGTAGGCGACCGCGTCGTGGCCCATGTTCTTCAGCCACACGACGAGCGAGTCGTTCACTGCCGCATCGTCCTCGAGGACATGGATCGTCACGACGGAAATTCCTTCACGCTACGCGGAATTCTCGAGACGGGATTTTGGCTTACGGGACCCGGTCCGCAATGCGTAGTACTGCTTCGTCGGCGCCGCCAGATACGTAGAATCCCGCGCCGCGGCGCACGCCGGCGCAACCCAGCGTCGCGGCGCCGGGGCGCACCGCACGGGAGGACACAGGCCGTCGTCACTGCGCGCGGCCGCCCTCGCTCAGCACGATGCGCACCAGGTCGGCCGCGTTCTTGGCGCCGAGCTTCTCCATGATGCGCGCGCGGTGCACCTCGATGGTGCGGGGACTGATGCCGAGATGCCGCCCGGCCTCCTTGTTCGAGGCGCCGGAGGCGATCTGGCCGAGCACCTCGCGCTCGCGCGGCGTGAGCTGGTCGTGGCCGGGGAACTGCTTGGAGAGGAGGTCCGAGGTCTTGCCGTCCGAGGCGCGGCGCGCCCAGGCCTCGACGGCCTCGCGCACGCGGGTCACGACCGTATCGGCGTCGAAGGGCTTCTCGATGAAATCGAGCGCGCCGTGCTTGATCGCCTCCACGGCCATGGGGATGTCGCCCTGGCCCGAGATGATGAAGATGGGGGCCGGATAGTGCTGGGCATTGAGCTCCTTGAGAATGTCCAGGCCCGAGCGTCCCGGCATGTGGACGTCGAGGATGATGCAGGCGGGCGTGCGCGCCTTGGCGTTGGCGAGAAAGGACGCGCCCTCGGCGAAGCCGGTGACCTGATATCCCTCCAGGGACAGGACCACGGCCAGGGCATCCCGCACGGCGGGGTCGTCGTCCACGATGAAGACTTCGTTGGTCGTCACATCAGTCATTCGTCTCGCCTCGCGATGCCGTTCGCCCGAGCCGCCAGAGCGCATTCCGCTTCGGTTGAATCGAATTGCACTCCAGTTTGTTGCTTGTTCGCATTTTCTGCGCCGAACCGGTATCCACTTCGGCGGAAAATGCGCTAGGGACTTGCCTCGTCGTAGCTCCATGCCACGCCCGGATCGGGCGAAGCCCGGGGCGCCGCCGCCTTCTCGGGGGTCGGCAGCGGCAGATGCAGTGTCAGGCGGGCACCAGAGCCGTCGCCCCCCGGATCGACGGTGAGGTCGCCCCCGTGAGTTTGCGCGATCGTGCGCGAGATGGCGAGACCGAGGCCGATGCCCTTGGTCGACGCGAAGGCCTTGAACAGGGTGGGCAGGCGATCGGTCGGGATCCCGCTTCCATTGTCGCTCACGGCGATCTCGACCTCGCCGGGCAGCGCGCGCGCCGCGACCCGCACCTCGGGCTCCTGGCGATCGCGCACGGCCTGCAGGGCATTGCGCAGGAGGTTCACGACGATCTGCTGGATCTGCACCGGATCGACCAGCACGGGCGGCAATTCCTCCGCATAGTCGCGATGGATGTGCGGCCGCGGCCAGATCCCGATCTGAGTGAGCTCGATCGCGTCGTCGAGCAGCGGGCGAATGTCGACGAGCTGACGCACCGGGTCGCGCCGCTCGACGAACTGGCGCATGCGCTGGACGATGTTGCCGGCCCGCTCGGCCTCGTGCACGGCCTTTTCGAGAATCGCGGAGACCTGCGGCTGCACGCCGCCGGACAGCTTCTCGCTCACGCGCGCGACCGCCTGGAGATAGAGCATCAGCGCCGTCAGCGGCTGGTTGAGCTCGTGGGCGACCGCGGCCCCCATCTCGTCCAGGGCGGAAACGCGGGCGAGCTGCACGAGATCGCTCTGCAGCTGGGAGAGGCGCTGCTCCATGGCCCGGCGCGGACGCAGGTCGCGCAGGATGCCGATGAACTGCCGGCCGGCGGGCGTCACGGCCTCCCCGACCGAGACCTCGATCGGAAACACGGCGCCGTCGCGGTGGCGGGCCTTGGCCTCGCGCGTGATCCCGATGATGCGCTTGACGCCGGTGGTGATGTAGTCGGCGAGCTGGCCGTCATGGGCGCGGGCAAACTCCCCGGGGAGGAGCATGTTCATGCTCTGGCCGATGACCTCCGGCGCGGCATAGCCGAAGAGGCGCTCGCATGCCTTGTTGAACACCAGGATGCGCGCCTGCTCGTCGATCACGATAATGCCGTCGACCGCCGTGTCGAGCACGCTCGACAAGCGGGCTTCCGAGACATTTCCGTCCGGCATATCGGGGGTTATGACGATTCGCCTTCTACACGGAATCCGCGCAAGGTGCTTCGCATGGACGCCGAATGCAATCCCTGATGTGACCCGGGGCGGTAACCTGAAACCGGATCAACCCCGCCCCAGGGCGGCCGCGAGCCGGCCGGCGGCGGTGGCGAGCTGCTCGGCATTGCGGGCGAAGCAGACCCGCAGGAAGGGCTCGCCGCCGGCGCCGAAGGCGGTTCCGGGCGCGACGCCGACATTCGCCTCGTCCACCAGGCGCAGCGCCAGCCGCCGCGTGTCGGCCTCGCCCGCGACCTCGAAGAACAGATAGAAGGCGCCGTCCGGCGGAGCGAACCGGCAGCGCCCGGTGGCGGCGAGCGCCTCGCACACCACCTCGCGGCCGCGGCGCGCGCGCGCCACGAGATGATCGACGAAGCTCTCGCCGCGCTCGAGGGCGACGACGGCGGCACGCTGCATGAACTGGGCGACTCCCGAGGTCGAATACTGGATCAGGTTCTCGACCACTTGGCCGAGGGAGGGATGCGCCGCGATCCATCCGACGCGCCAGCCCGTCATGGCCCAGTTCTTCGAGAAGGTGTTCACGAACAGGATGCGATCCTCGGGATCCATGACGTCGTAGAAGGACGGGGCGCGCGGCCCCTCGCCGTACCAGTAGCGCGCATAGGTCTCGTCGGCGATGATCCAGAGGCCGTGGCGGCGCGCCAGGGCCAGGAGGGCGCGAAGGTCCTCGCGGGTCGCGGTCCACCCGGTCGGATTCGAGGGCGAGACGACGAACAGGGCCCGGGTGCGCGGCGTCACCGCCGCCGCGAGCCGATCGAGGTCGAGCGACCAGCCGTTGGTGCCGAAGCCCATCGGCACCTCGACGGGCCTGGCGCCGAGGATGCCGGCCGCGGCCGACGCGTTCGGCCAGGTCGGCGTCGGGATCACGACCTCGTCGCCGGCACCGGCCGTCATGGCGAGCACGATCTGGATCGCCTGCATCCCGGAGCCCGTGACGAAGAACTCCTCGGGCGAGAAGGGCCGGCCGTAAAGCCGCCCGTGATAGGCGGCGAGCGCCTCCCGGAGCGGGGGGATCCCGCGCTGATAGGTGTAGAAGGTCTCGCCCGCGGCGAGCGCCCGCGTCGCCGCCTCGGCGATGAAGGACGGGGTCGCCAGATCGCCCTCGCCGGCCCAGAGCGGGATCAGCCCGGGGCGCGTGCGGCCGTAGTTGAAAACCTCGACGATGCCGCTCTCGGGCGCTTCGCGCGCCTCGCGCCGCAGGTGCGCGGCGAGATCGGGCGTCTCACGCGTCACGGCCGGTTCCGACATGCATGCTCCTGCGGCTCGGGCCCCGACAGGCATATAGCGAACCTGCCGGCCCGCTGGCATCAAAAGATCAGATCGGAACGATCAGGGGCGGTGAACAGACGCCGGAGGCGGAACGGCTTCCGTGGCCCCGGGCGAGCCAGGCATGCCCGGGACCGCTTGCCCGCAACTCGCTTCGCTCATGTGGGGTACGGGGCCGTCAGCCCTTGAACAGGAGGTCCCGTGTCAGGGCGTCCAGATGCCTGACGGCCTCGAGCGCGGCGCGCAGGCGGTCGCGCTCGCGGCCCGGCAGCCCCTTGACCGCGACCGTGTTGGTCGCGGGACGGCCCGAATCGATATCGGCGATCTGCTGCCCGACCATGAGGTCGAGGAAGGTCGCCTGCGCCTGGTCCAGCGCCTCGAGATCGCTGGCCGCGCCGAGGCCGAGCGCCCGGATCCCGGCGAGCCGCGCCGGGGTGCTGCGCTCGAGCACGTGATGGCAGACCGCCAGCACGCGCGCCGCCGTGACCACGCCGAACAGGCCGGTCATCTTCAGGTCGATGCGGCCCTGCTCGGTCTTGAAGTTGCCGAACAGGCCCAGTCCCGGTCGCAACGCCCCCGCCGAGTCGGCGAGCAGCTTGGCGAAGGCGGCCTGCCCGCGCGCGGCCGCATAGCCCTCGTGCCACAGGCTCGCGGCGAGCCCGGCGTCGCCGTGCACGCCGCGCAGGTCGAAGAAGATGTCGACGGACAGCAGGTCCTCCGGGCGGGTGCGGCGGATCCAGCCCGCGATGCGCTCGCGCCAGGTCGCGAGCGATCCGCGCCATTGAGGATTCTTGGCCATCACGCCGCCCTTGCAATAGGGCACGCCCACCTCGTGCAGGATGTCCGCGATATGCTCGGCGAGCGCGGCGAACCAGCGATCCTCGGGCCCGTCGGGCGCGCCCTCGGCGAAGACCAGGGCATTGTCCTGGTCGAGGGCGAGCAGGCTCTCGCCGCGGCCGGCGGAGCCGAGAACCGCGAGCGCATAGCCGCACGGGGGCGTGCCGCGGCCGGCGTCGCGCATGCGCCGCTCGGCCAGGATCGCGGCACGGCGCGTGAGCGCGCCGAGCTCGCGCGAGATCACGCCCGCGATGTCGCGGCCCGCGACGTCTTCGGAGATCAGCCCCGCCGCGACCTGCGGCAGCTTCGCCCAGGCGCGGCCGAGCTCGGGCACGTCGGGCGCCTGGTCGATCTCGTCGCCGAGCGAGACCGCCTCCTGGGCGCGCAGGCGCAGGAGGTCGCGCTGCGAGAGCGCCCCGATCACGTGCCCGGCCTCGTCGGTGACGCCGAGATGGCGGATCCGCATGCGGCTCATGCGCCCGATCGCACGATAGACGTAGGCGTCGGCCGGCACGGTCGCGAGCGGCCGGCTCATGAAGCGCGACGCCGGCAGGTCGAGCGCGGCCGCACCGTGCTCGGCGACGGCGCGCAGGATGTCGCGCTCGGTGACGATGCCGGTGTCGTCCGGCCGCGAGACCGCATCGCCGCCGGACGTCCGCACGTAGAGCGAGGAGCAGCGCTCGCGCATCAGGGTCGCGAGCGCAGTCGCGAGGGTCGCGCCGGCGTCGATGAATTTCGGCGGCGCGCTCATCAGGTCGCGGATCCGGTGGCGATAGGGATAGCTGTCGATGCGCCGAAAGAGCCGTTCGGCGTCGGCGCGTGCCGGCGCGGCGACCGGCTCGACCCAGCCGGCGCGATGCTGCTCGTCGAGCACGTCGGTGAGCGCGCGGCAGGCCTGCTCGGCCTCGGCCAGCGTGCGGATCTGGCCCTCCCGCAGCTTCGGCAGCATGGCGAGGAAGATCCGGGCCGTGGTGACGGCGTCGCCCTGGGCGGAATGGCGGCCCTCCACCGCGATGCCGAGCCAGGCGGCGAGCTGCTCCAGGGTGAAGCCCGCGAGGTCCGGCTCGACGACCTGGGCGAGGAGCCGGGTATCGAGGCTGCGCGGACGGCTCCAGGGGAGGCCGGCGCGGGCGCATTCGTGGCGCAGCACCGCGAGGTCGAAGCCGAGGGTGTGGCCGATCACCACGACGCCGCCGATGTAGTCCTGGAGCTCCGGCCAGACCGCGGCGAAGGCCGGCGCCTCGGCGACCGCCGCGTCGTCGATGCCATGGATGGCGCTGGCGCTCGCCGGGATCGGCTCGCCCGGCCGCACCAGGCGCCGGAAGGGCCGCTCGAGGTCGAGCCGGCCGGCCGCGATGCGGACGGCCGCGAGCTCGACGAGACGCGCCTTCGCGGGATCGAGGCCGGTGGTCTCGCTGTCGATCACGACGGCATCGAGCGCGATGAGCGGCGTCGCATTGCTCACCGCGGTCATGGCCGTCCCCCCCCCCTGCGAGATCCGCAACTCTGGCTCAGCGGACCTCGGCGCACAACGCCTCGACCAGCACGGCGGCGTCCAGCCGCTTGGTCAGGTCGTCGTGGATGTTGATCAGGGTGAGCTGCAGGTAGGCACGCGTGGTCCCCTCGTCGCGGGAGCGCAGCTTCTCGTGCACCGGCATGAGCTTGAAATAGCGGTCCCAGAACGGCTCGGCGATGTCCTTGACGGGCTTGACCGGATGCGAGCCGATGCGATCGAGTCGGCGCTGCAGCTCCTCGCGCAAGGCGCTCCAGGTCGCCGCATCGAGCTGCGGCGGAGGCGGATAGCGGTCGAAGACCGAGAGGACGAGCCCGTTCAGCCCGTCCCGCACGTCGGCCTGCCGCTCGCCGGCGTCCGGGCGAAGCATCCCCTCGACCAGCTCGCCGACCATGGCGAGCCCGAGCGGATAGGCCTGCCAGCGCGCGCGGTCGATCTCCTCGATGAAGGCGGGCTCCACCAGCAGGATGCGGGAGAACGGGCCGGCGCGGGCGCGGGTGTATTCGTAGATCCCCTTCTGCACCAGGAAGGCCGAGCGCTCGTCGATGAAGTCGGCGAGCGCCTCCGGGGCGCGGATCGCCGGCGCACGGCGGAACAGATCCAACAGCCCCATGGGCCCTCCGGGTGGCCCGCGGCGTTGACCGCGGACGGGACGCGCGGCGCCGATCCGATGGACAAGGCGTCGCCTTCTGTGTTGACCTTGACGGGACGGGGCCGTCTCGGCGTCTCGCCGCCACAGTGGCCCAGGAGCCGCCATGCTGCAAGGCTGGGTCGTCATCGCGGTCGCGCTCGGCTATATCTGCCTCCTGTTCGTGGTGGCGAGCTGGGGCGACCGTCTGCGCCTGCGTGAGAGCGGCCGGCGCACGCGGCTGCTGATCTACCCGCTCTCGCTCGCGATCTACTGCACGTCGTGGACCTTCTTCGGCTCGGTCGGACTCGCCTCGCGCACCGGCTACGACTTCCTGACCATCTATATCGGCCCGATCCTGATGATCGGCATCGCGGCGCCGCTGATCATGCGCATCGTGCGGCTCGCCAAGGCGCAGAACATCACGTCGATCGCCGACTTCATCGCGGCGCGCTACGGCAAGCACCAGACGGTCGCGGCGACGGTGGCGCTGATCGCGATCGTCGGCACGATTCCGTACATCGCGCTGCAGCTCAAGGCGGTCTCCGCGTCGCTCGGTACCGTGCTCGCGCATCTCGACGCGAGCCCGGGCGGCATGCAGCCGGTGTTCGGCGACATGGCGCTGTTCGTCGCGTTGTCGATGGCGGCCTTCGCGGTGCTGTTCGGCACGCGCCACATCGACGCCACCGAGCACCAGGACGGGCTGATGCTCGCGATCGCAGCCGAGTCGCTCGTCAAGCTCGTCGCCTTCGTCGCGGTCGGCACCTTCGTGACCTTCTGGATGTTCGAGGGTCCGCGGGACCTGTTCTCGCGGGCGATGGAGCGCGCCGAGACGGCGGCGATCCTCACCCGCGAGCCGCAGCTGGGCACCTGGTTCGCGATGATCCTCCTGTCGACGGTCGCGATCGTGCTGCTGCCGCGGCAGTTCCACGTGACGGTGGTCGAGAACAACAGCGAGGCCGAGATCCGCCGCGCGGCCTGGCTGTTCCCGATCTATCTCGTGCTGATCAACCTGTTCGTGGTGCCGATCGCGATCGCGGGCCTCCTGATCTTCCCGCGCGGCAGCGTCGACAGCGACATGTTCGTGCTGGCACTGCCGCTGCACGCGGGCTCCGACATGCTCACGATCGCGGCCTTCGTGGGCGGGCTGTCGGCGGCGACCGCCATGGTGATCGTCGAGACCGTCGCGCTCGCGATCATGGCGTCGAACGACCTCATCGTGCCGCTGGTGCTGCAGCGGCGCGAGGCGCTGCTGTCGGGGCGCGGCGACGTCGGCGCGCTGCTGCTCAAGGTGCGGCGGATCGCGATCCTCGTGATCCTGCTGCTCGCCTACATGTACTACCGCTCGGCCGGGGATGCGCAGCTCGCCTCGATCGGCCTGCTCTCGTTCGCGGCGGTCGCCCAGTTCGCGCCCGCCTTCTTCGGCGGGCTGATCTGGCGGCGCGGCACCGCCGCCGGCGCCATGGCGGGGATGACGGTCGGCATCCTCACCTGGGCCTACACGCTGCTGCTGCCGAGCTTCGCCGATGCCGGCCTGATCGGCTCCTCGGTGCTCTCGCAGGGCCCGTGGGGCATCGCCTGGCTGCGGCCCCAGGGCCTGCTCGGCCTCGACCTCCCGCCGCTCGTGCACGGCGTGCTCTGGAGCCTCACCCTCAACGTGCTCGCCTATGTGGCGTTCTCGCGCGTACGGGAGCCCACCTCGATCGAGCGGCTGCAGGCGAACCTGTTCGTGCCCTCGGGCCTCGACCCGATGACGCCGAGCTTCCGCCTGTGGCGCTCCTCGGTGACGGTCGAGGAGCTGACCACGACGGTCGCGCGCTATCTCGGCGAGGAGCGCACCCGCTCGTCCTTCGAGAGCTTCGCGGCCGCGCGCGGCATCGGGCTCGATCCCAAGCAGGAGGCCGACTTCCACCTGCTGCGCTACGCCGAGCACCTGCTCGCCTCGGCCATCGGCACCGCGTCCTCGCGCCTGGTGCTCTCGCTGCTGCTGCGCAAGCGCAACGTGTCCACCAAGGCGGCGCTGAAGCTGCTCGACGACGCCAATGCGGCGATCCAGTACAACCGCGAGATCCTGCAGACCGCGCTCGACCACGTGCGCCAGGGCATCGCGGTGTTCGACAAGGAACTGCGGCTCGTGTGCTGGAACCGCCACTACGGCGAGATCCTCGAGCTGCCGCCCGCCATGGTGCGGGTCGGCATCGGGCTGGACGAGATCCTGCGCCACAATGCGGAGCACGGGGCGCCCGGCCCCGGGCCGATGGACGACGTCGTGCAGAACCGCATCGAACGCTACCTGGCCGGCTCCGGACCGATTCTCGAGCGCTATGCGGACCGGGGGCTGGTGATCGAGGCGCGCGTGCATCCGATGCCGGACGGCGGCATCGTCACCACGCTCACCGACATCACGGCGAGCGTGGAGGCCGCCGACGCACTGGAGCGGGCGAACGAGACGCTGGAACGGCGCGTCAAGGAGCGCACCGAGGAACTGATGCGCCTCAACGCGGCGCTGGCGCGCGCCAAGGCGGACGCCGACGAGGCGAACGTCTCGAAGACGCGGTTCCTCGCCGCCGCCAGCCACGACATCCTGCAGCCGCTCAACGCGGCGCGCCTCTACGTGACGAGCCTGGTCGAGCGGCAGGGCAGCGGCGAGGACGCCCGCCTGGTCGGCAACGTCGACGCCTCGCTCGAGGCGATCGAGGAGATCCTCGGAGCGATCCTCGACATCTCGCGGCTCGACACCGGCGCGATGAAGCCGGAATTCGGCTCGGTGCGGATCAACGACCTGCTGCGCCAGCTCGAGGTGGAGTTCGCGCCGCTCGCACGCGAGAAGGGGCTCGATCTCGTCTTCGTTGCCTGCTCGGCCCTGGTGCGCTCGGATCGCCGGCTGCTGCGGCGCGTGCTGCAGAACCTGGTGTCGAACGCGATCAAGTACACGCCGAAGGGCAAGGTCCTGGTCGGCTGCCGGCGCCACAAGGGGCGCCTGCGCATCGACGTCTACGACACCGGCCTCGGCATCCCGCAGTCGAAACGGCGCGCGGTCTTCAAGGAGTTCCACCGGCTCGACCAGGGCGCCAAGGTGGCGCGCGGCCTCGGCCTCGGCCTCTCGATCGTCGAGCGCATCGCGCGCGTGCTCGACCACAAGCTCGACCTGCAGTCGGTGCCGGGGCGCGGCTCGCAGTTCTCGATCACGGTGCCGATCGCGACCGCGCTGCCGAGCCAGGCCCAGCAGGCGAGCGAGCCGCAGCGGGTCGAGGCCGGCCGCCTCGCCGGCACGACGGTGCTGTGCATCGACAACGAGCCCAAGATCCTCGACGGCATGGAGGCGCTGCTCGGCGGCTGGGGCTGCCGGGTGCACAAGGCGGCGGACCTCGAGTCGGCGCTGGCGGAGCTGGCCGCGACGAAGCCGGTGCTGAGCGGACTCCTGGTCGACTACCACCTCGACGAAGGCAACGGCATCGAGGCGATCGGCGAGTTGCGCTGGCGCCTCGGCGCGGACCTGCCGGCGATCCTGATCACCGCGGACCGCAGTCCGCATGTCCGCGAGGACGCGCGCAAGCGCGACATCCAGGTGCTTCACAAGCCGGTCAAGCCGGCCGCGCTGCGCGCCCTGCTCGCCCAGTGGCGGGTGCACCGGGTCGCGGCGGCCGAATAGCCGGTCAGGATCCGCTCGCGGCGGGCTGCGACCACTGGCCGAGCTCGATCTTGGCGGCCGCGATCACGGCCTGGGTGCGGCTCTCCACGCCGAGCTTCTGCAGGATGGCGGACACGTGCGCCTTCACGGTCGCCTCGGAGACGTTGAGCGAATAGGCGATCTGCTTGTTGAGCAGCCCCTCCGACAGCATCATCAGGACGCGCACCTGCTGGGGCGTCAGGGTCGCGAGCCGCGCCATGAGATCGGCCGATTCGGCGTCCGCCCGGCTCTCCAGATCGACGTCGGGCGGGGTCCAGACGCCGCCCTCGAGCACGCGGGAGATCGCCGCGCGCATCGATTCGACGTCGAGGGTCTTGGGGATGAAACCCGACGCTCCGAAATCCATGCAGCGCCGGATCACCGCCGGATCGTCGCTCGCCGAGACCACCACCACCGGCACGCTCGGATATTGGGCCCGCAAATACATCAGCCCCGAGAAGCCGCGCACCCCCGGCATGGCGAGATCGAGCAGTACGAGGTCGATCTCCCCGCCGCGATCGAGCAGGGCCGCCGCCTCCTCGAAGGTGCCGGCCTCGGCGATCTCGGCCCCCGCCAGGAGCCCGGACACGGCTTCGCGCAGGGCGCCGCGGAACAGAGGATGGTCGTCCGCGATGATCAGGCGGTAGGCGGTCTCGTTCAAGCGTTCGACCCCGTGCTCACAATCGGCGACCCGTGCGACCGGTCAAACGGCTCGTCCGAGTCATCTTCGAACCCCGCGGCCACGACGCAAGCCGCGCCGGGGGCGAATCGCGCGGCATGCGACGCGCACGAAGCCGTCCTCGTCGCGGCCCGACGAAGCTGTGGACGACCGGTGCTGCGCCGCAAAAAAACCCAGGGACGCGACGGCCTATCCGCTTGCCTTGGCCGAAAGTCTTATAAGGCGCCCGCGCCACCTAGTGTTACTTTTTTGTAATCGCCGCCGCAGCCCGCCTGCAGAATGGGAAACGGCGGCGTGGAAATGGGGGCTCAAGGCCAGGCGTCCCGTCGGGCGGGCGCCCCTCGATCGACAACACGTGCGACCGTCGCTCTGCGCGCGGCCGCACCGGCAAGGAGGGTACGGGCCGTGCAGGACACCAGCGCCAACGATGCTGCACACTGGAAGCGAACCACGAACCTGATGCTGACGCATCTCGGGATCTGGTTCTTCTTCGGATACGTCATCCACATGTTCGTGGTTCCGCTCAACAAGATCACGATTCCGATCTTGGGCTTCCCGCTCGGCTTCTACATGGCTGCCCAGGGCTCGCTGGCCGCGTTCGTGATCATGCTGTTCGTCTTTGCGAAGCAGCAGGACCGGATCGACCGCGAGCACGGCGTCGCCGAGGACTGAGGGAGAGATCACCATGGCAACTCAGACCTCAGGCTCCCAGGATTTCATCAGCAACCTCGGACGCATCTACGCCGTCTACACGGGCGGCTTCCTCGGCTTCGTGATCCTGCTCGCGATCCTCGAGCAGGTCGGCGTCCCGAACCGGGTCATCGGCTATCTGTTCGTGTTCTTCACGCTGGCGGTCTACGCCATCATCGGCGTGATGTCGCGAACGATGCAGATCTCCGAATACTACGTCGCGGGACGCAGCGTGCCGGCCTTCTACAACGGCATGGCGACCGGCGCCGACTGGATGTCGGCGGCCTCCTTCGTCGGCATGGCGGGCACCCTGTTCCTGCTCGGCTATGACGGCCTCGCCTGGGTGCTCGGCTGGACCGGCGGCTACGTGCTGGTGTCGATCCTGGTCGGCCCCTACCTGCGCAAGTTCGGCGCCTACACGGTTCCGGACTTCATGGCCTTCCGCTTCGGCGGCAACTTCGCGCGCTTCCTGGCCGTCATCGTGCTGGTGTGCTGCTCGTTCACCTATGTGACGGCGCAGATCTACGGCACGGGCATCATCGCCTCCCGCTTCCTGGGAATGCCGTTCGAGGTGGCCGTGTTCGTCGGACTGGCCGGCATCCTGCTCTGCTCGATGCTGGGCGGCATGCGCGCGGTGACCTGGACCCAGGTCGCCCAGTACATCGTGCTGATCATCGCCTACCTGGTGCCGATCGTGATCCTCTCGACCCAGAAGTACGGGATCCCGATCCCGCAGCTCACCTACGGGGCGGCGATCCAGGACATCACGGCGCGCGAAGGTGCGATGCTGGCGCAGAACCTGGCGAGCACCGCGGCCCTCAAGCCGCATACCGCCCCGTTCTTCACCTACAGCCCGCTGAACTTCTTCGGCATCATCTTCTGCATGATGGTGGGCACGGCGTCGCTGCCGCACATCCTGATGCGCTACTTCACCACGCCGAGCGTGCGTGAGGCGCGGCAGTCGGTGGCCTGGTCGCTGCTGTTCATCTTCCTGCTCTACTTCTCGGCGCCGGCCTATGCGGCGTTCTCGAAGCTGGAGGTGTACACCAACGTCATCGGCCGCGATCTCGACGCGATCCGGCCCTGGCTGTTCCAGTGGGGCCAGCTCGGCCTGATCAAGATCTGCGGCAAGGACGCCATCGATCCCGCGACCATCGCGGCGGCGTGCAAGGCGATCGCCGGCCATCCGGGCGTCGTCCGGCTGCAGGACTTCGTGATCAACACGGACGTGATCGTGCTCTCCACCCCGGAGATCGCGGGCCTTCCCTACGTGATCTCCGGCCTGGTTGCGGCCGGTGGTCTCGCCGCGGCGCTCTCGACCGCCGACGGCCTGCTGCTCGCCATCGCCAACGCGCTCAGCCACGACATCTACTACAAGATGATCGACCCGAACGCTCCGACGGCCCGCCGGCTGGTCGTGGCGCGCGTGTTGCTCATCGTCGTGGCCGTGTTCGCCGCCTACCTGGCCTCGACCAAGCCCGGAGACATCCTGGCCATGGTGGGCTGGGCGTTCTCCCTCGCCATGGCGGGCAACTTCCCGGCCCTGGTCATGGGCATCTGGTGGAAGCGCACGACCACGGCCGGCGCGGTGGCAGGCATCATCGCGGGCTTCGGCCTGTGCGTGTTCTACCTGGTCACCACGCGGTACTACCCGCAGGCCGGGGTGAGCTACTTCGGCATGACCGCCCTGACCAACCCGACGACCGGCGCACCGCTCGTCAACGTGGCGCAGGTCATGGCCGATGCCAAGTGGCTCGCCGACGTGCCGGCGAGCGCCGCAAACCCGCTCGCCTCCAAGGTGGGCTGGTTCGACCTCAACAACATCAACTGCGGTCTCCTGGGGATGCCGCTCGGCTTCCTCGTGATGATCGTCGTCAGCCTCCTGGGCAAGGAGCCGTCGCGGGAGATGCAGGCTCTCATCGACGAGATCCGCAAGCCGCGGGGCCGCACGATCCTGGAAGAGAAGACCTGATCGGCGGTGCCGGTCGGCCGGAGCGGGGTCCCTCGGGACCCCGCTTTTTTTGCCTTGCCGGCAGGGCGCACGGACGCCATTGTGCGCGCGATCCGTCACGAGCCCTTCAGCCGGCGCCGCTCGCCCATGCCGTTCTGGTACCAGATTCCCGACTATCTGCTGGCGATCGTCATGTACACGCTGCTCGGCCGCGTGCTGCTCGGCCTGATCGTGCCGCCGGAGTCGCCGAACTACATCTGGCGCTTCTTCTGCCGGCTCACGGACCCCGTGGTCGCGGTCGTCGCCCTGGTGACACCCAAGGCGGCGGCGCCGGTCGTGCTGTGGCTGTTCGGTTTCGTGTGGCTGTTCTGGCTGCGCGTGCTGCTGGTGGTGCTGCTCGCCGGCACGCTGGCGCCCACGAGCTGAGGGGCGCGCGATGAACCACCAATTCTACTACATCGGCATCGCCTTCTTCGGCATGATCAACGGCATGTTCAGCCCGTTGCGCGTGTTCGCCTACATCTTCGCAAAGATGTTCATGGTGGTCCCGCTGTTCGGCAGCGAGTCCCTCATCCTCTACTTCTCCTCTCTCATGCTCGGGACTGCCACCGTGATCGTCGGCGGGATCCCGGCCGCCATCTACGAGCGCTTCGCCGGCGTCCAGGGGGACTCGACCGAGGCCTCGCTGTGGATCTGGCTCGCCGGCACCGCCATCCTGGCGATACCGGCCATCGGCAATTTCCTCGAGATCGGCCTGTAGCGCCGCCGCCTGCGGCTGCGGCTCACCCCGGACGGCCGCGCCCCCGCCGCTGCGCCGGCCGGCCGCAAAGCCGCCACAGCACAGGGTCTATGATTCGCCTCCCCGGCAGGCGGAACCGCGGACCGCCTCGCGGGTTTGGGAAAGGATGCCCTGGTGTCGCAGCGGAGATGGCGCCATGGACCCGTTTCGCCGATTCGCCGTGTTCGCACTGGCGCGCGACGCCGGCTTCGTCACCCTGGCGGCCGCCACCCTGATGGTCGGCTTCAGCTTCCAGCCGGCGATCGCCTTCGGCATCGCGGCCAACATCGCCCTCGCCTACGCACTCGTGCTGATCCTGCGCGCGGTGCTGCTCACCGCCGACCGGGTGACCCGGGTCGAGCCCTGGAAGCTCCTGAATCACCTGGAGGATCCGCCCCCGCCCCCGGACCCGGGCTGGGCCCGGGACACCTTCCGGGAGCTGCTGCTGCGCTTCGCCAAGGGGGCGGCCGGCATGGCGGTCGTCCTGTCGGCCTCCTCGCTTGCCCTCAACGAGCCGGTGTCCACCACGCAAGCGCTGGCGCCTCCCGTCTCACACGCGGCTGTGACTATGTCGATGCGCTGACGCTTCGCTAAGATCGGCGCCTGCGCGTCGCCGCGTTCGGGGGGAGGGCCAGCATGGAGCACATGCGCCGTGTCGCGTTCGAAACCGTCTTGCGCGCCTGCGGCTTCGGCTCGCTCGCGATCTTCTGCGTGATGGTCGGCTTGTCGTTCAACGCCCGCGCCTCGTTCCAGGCCGGCGGAATGCTGACGACGCTGATGGCGCTCATCCTGATCCTGAAGTCGCGCGAGGCGCTGACCAAGGATCATCGCAAGACCGAGATGTGGCTCTATCTGCCCAAGGACTTCCGCCCGCCCGAAGCCTATGCGCAGTGGGCGACCGCGACGATCCTGCGCGACACCTACCTGACCTTCGCGATGTGGACCTCGGCGATCTCGATCGTCATGTGGATCCTGGCCGGGCTCTTCTCCTTCGTGTGAGCGCGGCATCGCGGCGGGAACTCCGCGCCGCTCGACACGTTCTGCTTGGTGCCGGCCGCATTGGCCGCCCTACGTAGTCGACCGGGTTCCGCGGGTTAGCGCTCGTTAACGATTGAATCGCACACTCGGTCGCAGCGGGGCGGATCGCGCCCTGTGGTCGCGGGCAGCCCGTGGCCACCGGTCATCGACCGGCACCAAGCGGGCGACGCTTCCGCGGCTGGTTCGAACCTTCAAGGGGGATCGAGCCATTCCGGCTCGATTGCACCCCGTCGCGACGAGGGCAAGACGATGCGGAACCTCACCGGTTGGGCCCACTGGACCAGGTTCAAGAACCTGATGCTGGTCATGTTCGGGCTCTGGCTCGCATTCTTCTTCGTGGTCAACAGTTTCGCCAAGGCGCTCGAGAGGATCGTGGTGCCCGGGCTGGAGCTGCCGCTGAGCCTCTACATGCCGATCCAGGCGGCCGTGATCGTGTTCGCGATCACGCTGTTCTGGCTCGCCAGGGTCACGCGCGAGGCGCGCCTGAGCGTCGTGGAAGCGAAGCGGCGCCGCTGAGCGCGAGGCCGGCGCAGCGCACCGGGTCGCCGCGCGCGGCTCACGGCCGGCAACGGCCGATGAACTGCAGGATCACCTCGCGGCGGTGCGGACGCGCGCGGTGCTCCGCCAGATAGATGCCCTGCCAGGTGCCGAGCGCGAGCGCGCCACCGACGACCGGAACGTGCAGGGACACCCCCGTCAGCATGGTCTTCACATGGGCCGGCATGTCGTCCGGCCCCTCGACATCGTGGATCCAGCCGGCGTCGGCGGGCGCGAGCCGACGCAAGGCGATCCGCAGGTCGGTCCGGACGTCCGGGTCGGCGTTCTCCTGAATCACCAGCGATGCCGAGGTGTGGCGCAGGAACGCCAGCAGCGCGCCGTCCTGCGCCGCGGCCTGGTCGAGGAAGCGCGCGACCTCGCGGGTGATCTCGGTCAGTCCCTCGCCGGGCGTGTCGACGACGAGCGTCCCGGTCGCGACCGCCTGCGGCGTGAAGCTGCGAATCCGAAAAGGTCCGTCCGCCATGTCCGATCCTCGCACACCCGGGGGCGCCGGCGCACGCCTCGTCTCGGTTCGCGGCCACGCGCCCGGCGCTGCAGGCGGATCCACGGTCAACACCCGTTTGGGTGTTGTCGCGCCGGGCGGCCCTCGCCAGCCTGCGTGACGAGGCGCCCCGACGGCACACCCCACCACGCATGAGTGCCGCCGAGGTCGCAGCCAGCTGGGGGGCTGGCGGCGCGCGGGAGCCCGGTCATCCCGGACCTCGCGCGCCGATTCTTTTTCCGAACCGGCTCCGCGCCTGCGAGGCGATCGGCGCTCTGGCTCGTGCGCCTGACGCGCGGCGGCGAGCTGCGCGACCCGGACGTCTCGCCGCTCCATGCGCACCTCGGCGGCCTGCCGCCGGCGATCTTCACGGTCGGCACGCGCGACCCGCCGCTCGACGACACGTTGTTCATGGCGCCGCGCCGGCTGGCCGCCGGCAACGAGACGGAGCTGCACGTCTACCCGGGAGGCCCGCACGGGCTGGTGAACTTTCCGAGCGCGATGCGCGCTGCGGCACTCGCGGCGGATCGAGGACTTCCTGGCGGCGGCTCAGAGCTTCTCGGACTTCTGCACCATGTCGACGAGGCGCCGCCACATCTTCTCGAACACGCTCATCACGCGGTCGATCTCGGCGTCGCTCGGCAGCGGCATGCGCAGCTGGAGCTCGCGCGCGGGGCCCGGCTGATCCGCCGTCACGCCGCCCGGCAGCGGCACGCCGCGGGCGAGCATCTCCTTCTTGAGCGCGCCGTTCTCGCGTTGCAGGCGGGCGATCTCGCTTTCCAGCGCGACGCGGTCGTCCGGCACGGCAGTGCAGCTCCAGCCGCTCGGTTGCTTGGCGCAGAGCGAGACCTGGCCGCTGCGGCTGTCGAGCCGCAGCATGCCCTCGCCGACCTGGTGAAAGCTGTAGCGGCCGTTCTCCGTGTCCGGCGCCTGGGCCCGGGCCGGCACGGCGGCGAGGCCGACGGCCGCGAGGAGAAACAGTGCGACGACACGCATGACGACCTCCCGTTCCTTCCGGCTCAGATGGGTGGGATTTGCGGCGTCGCCAAGGCAGGACAGGGCGCGCCGCGCGCGCCCGCGGCTCCCGCAGTGCACACGACCGGCCCCGGCCGGTGTCCCTGCGACACGATCGCGGTCGGCCGTTCCATCCAACATTTCAATGACTTAAAAGACGTTGCACAAGGCTGCCCAATTCTTGACAGGGGGGGAGGCGGTCAGTATGGTCCGCGCGGCTTCGGGGGCTGGGCGGGAAAAACACCCGGATTTCCTTGGTTTCTTGCGGGTGTCGAGAGCATGTCCGACGGCACGCGCGACAAGCACGATCCGGAATCCCCACCGGCAGACGAGGCTGCTCTCTCCGCGAGGCTCGCGCGTCTCGGTCGTCGGCTGGACCAGGTCGGTCCGAGCCGCTCCCCGGAACCGGGCCCCGTCCGGTCTTCCGCCGACGCATCGGCGTCCGCATCGGGTTGGGCACGCGGCTTCCGGCTCTCCAGCGAACTCGTCGCCGGCGTGCTGGTCGGAGCGGGTCTCGGCTGGCTGATCGACCGCTGGCTCGGGACCTTGCCGTGGGGGCTGATGCTGTTCCTGTTGCTCGGCTTCGCCGCGGGCGTCCTCAACGTGATGCGCTCGGCGGGGCTGATGTCCGGCGGTGTTCCGGACAGCACGGCCGAGCGGCGCAAAGACTGAACGGCGCCGGATCCTCCGGCGCGCATGGGCAGACGAGACGGGACCGCACCGGTCATGGCCGACCCGATCCACCAGTTCGAAATCAAGAAGCTCTTCACCATCGGCAATATCGGCGGCCACGAGATCGCATTCACGAACTCGGCGCTGTTCATGGTGATCTCCGTCGGCCTCATCAGCGCGCTGGTGATCGGCTCGACCAGCGGCCGCGGCCTGGTGCCCGGGCGGCTGCAGTCGGTCGCGGAGCTGTCCTACGAGTTCGTCGCCAACACGATACGAAGTACCGCCGGCACCGAGGGGATGAAGTTCTTCCCCCTCGTGTTCTCGTTGTTCATGTTCATCCTGGTCGCCAACGTGATCGGGCTGGTCCCCTACACCTTCACGGTGACGAGCCACATCATCGTCACGGTCTCGCTGGCGCTGCTCGTCTTCGTCACGGTGCTGGTGTACGGCTTCTGGAAGAACGGGCTGAAATTCCTGAAGCTGTTCGTGCCGAGCGGCATTCCGATCTACATCCTGCCGCTGATCGTGTTCATCGAGGTGCTGTCGTTCCTCTCGCGGCCGGTGTCGCACTCGATCCGCCTGTTCGCGAACATGCTGGCCGGGCACATCACGCTCAAGGTGTTCGCGAGCTTCGTGACCATGCTGGCGGGCTTCGGCATCGCGGGCTGGATCGGCGCCGCCCTGCCGCTCGCCCTGGTGGTGGCGCTCACCGCGCTGGAGCTGCTGGTGGCGTTCCTGCAGGCCTACGTGTTCACCATTCTCACCTGCATCTATCTCAACGATGCAATCCACCCGGGCCATTGACGCCCGTCCCTGCCTCACAAACCATCGAAGAAGGAGTTCCTCATGGATCCGACCGCCGCGAAGTTCATCGGCGCTGGTATCGCTTGCATCGGCATGGGCGGCGCCGGCGTCGGCGTGGGCGTGATCTTCGGCCAGTACCTGTCGGCCGCGCTGCGCAATCCGTCGGCGGCCCAGGGCCAGTTCGGCAACCTGATCTTCGGCTTCGCCGTGACCGAGGCGCTCGGCATCTTCTCGCTGCTGATCGCGCTCTTGCTGCTGTTCGCGCTCTGACCGGCGCGACGGCTCCCGTGTCCGTGCGAGCGGCCGCGCCGCTCGCCCCGATCCCTGGAGTGGCCAGATGGCCGTGACGACCAGTGCGCAGACCGGAGCGCCGCCCGGGAAGCCCGCCTTCCCGCCGTTCCAGGTCGAGACCTTCGCGTCCCAGCTGGTGTGGCTCGCGATCGCCTTCGTCGGGCTCTACCTGCTGATGTCGCGGGTCGCGCTTCCGCGGATCGCGTCGATCTTCGAGGAGCGGCGCGACCGCATCGCCGACGACCTCGCCGAGGCGCAACGCTTCAAGGACGAGTCGGAAGGCGCCTTGGCGAACTACGAGAAGGCGCTCGCCGACGCGCGCGGCCGCGCCCAGGCGATCGCCAACGAGACGCGCGAGCGGATGGGCGCCGAGGCCGAGGAGCGCCGCAGGGCGCTCGAGCAGCGGCTCAACGGCAAGCTGGCGGAGGCCGAGCGCACCATCGCGGCGACCAAGGCGGCGGCGATGGCCAATGTGCACGGCATCGCGGTCGAGGCGGCCGCCGCGATCGTGGAGCGCCTGCTCGGCACGACGCCGGCGGCAGGCAGCGTCGAGTCCGCGGTCGAAGACGCGCTCAAGCGCTGAGGAACAACCCATGATCGACGAGACCTTCTGGGTCGCGGTCGCCTTCCTGATCTTCATCGGCATCCTGGTCTATGTCGGGGCGCCGCAGATGGTCCTGAAGTCGCTGGACGACCGCAGCCAGCGCATCAAGGCCGAGCTCGACGAGGCGCGCCGGCTCAAGGAGGAGGCGCAGAAGCTCCTCGCCGAGTACCAGCGCAAGCAGCGGGAAGCCGAACGCGAGGCGGAAGCGATCATCGAGAGCGCGCGGGACGAGGCCGAGCGCATCGCCGAGGAGGCGAAGGGCAAGATGGAGGAGTTCGTCGCGCGCCGCACGCAGCTCGCCGAGACCAAGATCGCCCAGGCCGAGCAGCAGGCGCTCGCCGACGTGCGCGCCGCGGCTGCGGAGGCGGCGGTGCGCGCCGCCGAGCGGATCCTCACCGACACCGTGAAGGGCAAGGTGGCCGACGACCTGATCGCCGAGGGCATCCGCGACGTGAAGAGCAAGCTGAACTGAGGCTTCGCGGACTGCGACCGGTTCGAGCGCGCCCTCCGGGGCGCGCTTCGCTTTTTCGGAGACGCGCGGCGGCGAGCGCTACTCGGCGGCCTGCGGCTGCGGGGGCGTCCAGCGCAGCACCGGCGTCCGCGCGGCGCGCGTCTCGTCGAGGCGCCGGCGCGGCGCGTAGTGCGGCGCGCCGGTGAAGCGCGCCTTGTCGCCGCGATGGGCCGCCATGGCGAGGTCGCGCAGCGCCGCGACGAACAGGTCGAGCGACGCCTTGCTCTCGGACTCGGTCGGCTCGATCAGCATGGCGCCGTGCACGACGAGCGGGAAATAGACCGTCATCGGGTGATAGCCCTCGTCGATCATCGCCTTGGCGAAATCGAGGGTGGTGAGGCCGGTGCCGTCGAGCCAATGGTCGTCGAACAGGACCTCGTGCATGCAGGGCCGGTCGCCGAAGGGCAGCGACATCAGGTCCTTGAGGCCGGCGCGCAGGTAGTTGGCGGCGAGCACGGCGTCCTCGGAGGCCTGCCGCATGCCGTCGGAGCCGTGCGCCAGCATGTAGCTCATGGCGCGCACGAACATGCCCATCTGGCCGTGGAAGGCGCTGAGCCGGCCGAAGGGCGCGCGGCCCGCTTCGCCCTCGCCCGCGTGCTCGACCAGCCGCGGCGTGCCGCCCTCCAGGGTGACGTAGGGCACCGGCGCGAAGGGCGCGAGCGCGGCCGAGAGCGTCACGGGCCCGGCGCCCGGCCCGCCGCCGCCATGCGGCGTCGAGAAGGTCTTGTGCAGGTTGATGTGCATGGCGTCGACGCCGAGCTCGCCCGGCAGCGCCTTGCCGACGATGGCGTTGAAGTTGGCGCCGTCGGCATAGAAGTAGGCGCCGGCCCGGTGCACGGCATCGGCGATCGCCACCACGTCGCGCTCGAACAGCCCGCAGGTGTTGGGATTGGTGAGCATGACGGCGGCGACGTCGGGCGAAAGATGCTTCTCGACCTCGGCGGGGTCGACCGTGCCGTCGGAGCGCGCAGGCACGGTCTCGACCCGGTAGCCGAGCAGCGCCGCGGTCGCCGGGTTGGTGCCGTGGGCCGACTCGGGGACCAGCACCAGGGAGCGTTTCTCGCCGCGCGCCGCGAGCGCCGCCTTGATCGCCATCATGCCGCACAGCTCGCCGTGCGCGCCCGCCTTGGGCGAGAGCGCCACCGCCGGCATGCCGGTGAGCACGCAGAGCCAGCGTCCGAGCTCGGCCATCAGCTCGAGCGCGCCCGGGACGGTGGAGGCCGGCTGCAGCGGATGCACGTCGCCGAAGCCCGGCAGCCGCGCCATCTTCTCGTTGAGGCGCGGATTGTGCTTCATGGTGCAGGAGCCGAGCGGGAACACGCCGGTGTCGATGCCGTAGTTCATGCGCGACAGGCGCACATAGTGGCGCAGCGTCTCGGGCTCGGAGAGGCCGGGCAGGCCGATCCGTGCGGCGCGCTCGAGGCCGCCGAGGCGCGGCACCACGCCGTCGCCTTCCTCGAGATCGACCCCGGTCACCTCGGGACGACCGATCTCGAAGATCAGGGCCTCCTCGATACGCAGCGCCCGGTTGCCCGTGAAGGTGCCGGGCGCCGCCGCCGCGGCCTCGCCCGTGTCGGTCTGCCGGCCCTGGCGGTTCAGCATCACAGCACCTCCTGCAGCGCCGCGACATAGGCGGCGCGATCCGCATCCGTGTTCACCTCGGTCGCGGCGACGATGGCGAGGTCGGCGAGCTCGGGGCGGGCCGGCTCCAGGCGCGAGACCGGGACGCCGGCGAGGACGCCGCGCGCCGCCAGGCGCTCGACGATCCCGGCGGCGTTGCCGGGAAGCCGGACCGCGAACTCGTTGAAAAAGGTGTCGTTGAGCACCTTCACGCCGGGCACCGCGGAGAGCATGTCGGCGAGGCGCACCGCATTGGCGTGGTTGACGCGCGCGAGACGGCGCAGCCCGGCCTCGCCCAGCAGCGTGAGATGGATCGTGAAGGCGAGCGTGCACAGGCCCGAATTGGTGCAGATGTTCGAGGTCGCCTTCTCGCGGCGGATGTGCTGCTCGCGGGTCGACAGCGTGAGCACGAAGCCGCGCCGGCCCTCGGCGTCGAGCGTTTCGCCGACCAGGCGGCCCGGCATCTGGCGGACGTATCTCGCGCGGGTCGCGAACAGGCCCACATAGGGGCCGCCGAAGGACAGCGCATTGCCGAGCGACTGGCCCTCGGCGACGACGATGTCGGCGCCCATGTCGCCGGGCGGCGTGACGAGCCCGAGCGAGACGATCTCGGTGACCACCGCAACCAGGAGCGCGCCGGCGGCATGCGCCTTCTCGGCGATCGGCGCGAGGTCGTGGAGATGACCGTAGAGGTCTGGCGTCTGCACCACCACGCAGCTGGTCTCGCCGTCGATCGCGGCGAGCAGGTCCTCGCGCCCGTCGGGCTGGGGCGGCAGCGCGGCGACCGCGTGATCCGACATGGCCGAGACGGTCTCGACAGTCGCGCGATAGTGGGGGTGCAGGTTGCCGGCGAGCACGGCCTTGCGGCGCCGGGTGACGCGGTGCGCCATCAGCACGGCCTCGGCCGTGGCGGTGGAGCCGTCATACATGGAGGCATTGGCGACCTCCATGCCGGTCAGCATGGCGACCTGGGTCTGGAACTCGAACAGGTAGTGCAGCGTGCCCTGGGCGATCTCGGGCTGATAGGGCGTGTAGGAGGTGAGGAACTCGGAGCGCTGGATCAGGTGGTCGACGCTCGCCGGCACGTGGTGCTTGTAGGCGCCGCAGCCGACGAAGAACGGCACCGCGCCGGCCGCGACGTTGCGGCCCGCCATGCGGCCCAGCGTGCGCTCGACCGCGAGCTCGCTCGCGGCCGGCGGGAGGTCGGGGGCACGCGGCAGCAGCTTGGCGGCCGGCACGTCGGCGAACAGGTCGTCGATGCGGCCGACGCCGATGCGGCCGAGCATCAGGCTCCGGTCCTCGGGCGTCAGCGGAAGGTAGCGCATGGGCCTCTCCGATTCATGCGAAGCCGAAGGCGGGCGCCTCGACCCGCACGGCTGCGCGGATCGAGTTCGCGATGTAGCATTCCTCGTGGCTGCGATGATGTAGCGCCTCGACCTCGCCGGCCGTCGGCCGCTTCGCGCCGGAGAAGACGATCGCCGGCCTCAGCACCACGTCGGAGACGTAGAGCTTGCCCTGCGGGTTCTTCGTCATGGTGCCGACCGCCTCGTCCTCGTAGGAGTCGACCACCAGGCCGGCCTGCGCCGCGAATGCGAGGAAGAACAGCATGTGGCAGCTCGACACCGCCGCGACCAGCGCCTCCTCGGGGTCGACCGCCTCGGCCACCGAATAGGGCGGCCGCACGCTCGCGGGCGCCGAGGAAGCCGGCACCTCGACGCCGCCGTCGAAACGCCAGACGTGGCCGCGGCTGTAGCGGTTGTCGGTGAAGACGGCGCCGGCGCGGGTCCAGCGCACGCTGGCACGATAGTCGTGGGCCATGCGGATGACCTCAGGCGAGCGAGGCGACGAATTCCTTGTATTGGTCGGGGCTCATCAGGTCGTCGAGCTCGGCGGCGTTCGCGAGCTTCAGCTTCAGGAACCAGCCCTTGCCCTCGGCATCCTCGTTGACGGTGGCGGGCGCGCCGCCGAGCGCCTCGTTGACGCCGACCACCTCGCCGCCGGCCGGCGCGTAGACCTCGCTCGCGGCCTTGACGGATTCGACCACCGCGGCCTCCGCGCCCTTGCTCACGGTCTTGCCGACCTCGGGCAACTCGACATAGACGACGTCGCCGAGCTGCGACTGGGCATAGTCGCTGATGCCGACGACGGCGACGTCGCCGTCGACCTCGATCCACTCGTGATCCTTGGTGTAGCGCTTGGCCATGGCGGCTCCTCGATCATCTGGCGTAGCGGTGGGGCACGAAGGGAAGCGGCACGACTTGCGCCGCGAGCTCCTTGCCGCGCACGACGAGCACGACCGGCGTGCCCGGCGCGGAATGCTCGCGCGCCACGTAGCCCATGGCGACCGGCCCCTCGACCGTGGGGCCGAAGCCGCCCGAGGTGACGCGGCCGATCGCGGTGCCGTCGGCGGCGCGGATCTCGGTCCCCTCGCGCGCCGGCGCCCGGCCCTCGGGCTTGATGCCGACGCGCAGCCGCGCCGGCCCCTCGGCGAGTTCGCGCCGGATGCGCGCGGCGCCCGGAAAGCCGCCCTCCTCGCGCCGCCGCTTCTGGATCGACCAGGCGAGCGCCGCCTCCACGGGCGACGTGGAGGCATCGATGTCGTGCCCGTACAGGCAGAGGCCGGCCTCGAGGCGCAGCGAATCGCGCGCGCCGAGGCCGATCGGCTTCACCTCCGGCTCACCCAGCAGCCGCTCGGCGATCGCCCGCACCCGCGTCGCCTTGCAGGAGATCTCGTAGCCGTCCTCGCCCGTGTAGCCGGAGCGGCTGATGTGGCAGTCGATGCCGTCGAAGCGGGTCGTGACCGCGCTCATGAAGCCCATGGCGGCCGCCTCGGGACAGTGCCGCGAGACGACCTGCACGGCCTTCGGCCCCTGCACGGCGAGCAGCGCGCGATGGTCGGCGCGCAGGAGCCGCAGGTTGCCGGGAAGGCGTGCCGCGAGATGAGCGAAATCGTCCTCCTTGCGCGCGGCATTCACGACCAGCATCAGCACGCCGTCCTCGTCCGGATCGGACGGGCGGGTCACCATGAGGTCGTCGAGAATGCCGCCCTCCTCGTCGAGGAGCTGGGTATAGCGCTGGCGGCCCGGCGCGAGGCCGAGGATGTCGGCCGGAACGAGCGCCTCGAGCGCGCGCGCCGCCGTCGCGTGGTCGGCGCCGACCAGGAAGGCCTGGCCCATGTGGGAGACGTCGAACAGGCCGACGGCCGCGCGCGTGTGGTTGTGCTCGGCGATGATGCCGTCGGCATACTGCACCGGCATCTCGTAGCCCGCGAAGGGCACCATGCGGGCGCCGCGCGCGAGATGGAGCGCGTGGAGCGGCGTATGCAGCAGCTGCAGGCTGAGGGTCTTGGTCTCGCTCATCACGGCTCCGCTGACGACAGGCTCCCCCGGGCGGATGCCCGGCCGAGCCCCCTCTGTCGCGGAACCTGAGAGATTTCGCCGGGCGGCGGGCCGCGCAGCTTACTCCGTCGGTGAGCCGCGCCGACGGGGCGCGGCTGCTTTCCAGAGCGTCATCCCCCTGCGGTCCTTTTGCCTGAGCGTTTCCGGGGCGGTTGCGCCTTCGGCGCCGGACGGACCGGTCTCTCCCGCAGGGTTCGTCTGACAGGTCCCCGCGATTCTCTCGCGACGACGTCGGTATGGTATCGGGATTTTCCGCGCAGGGAAATCGCGTTCGCCGACGATGCCCGGCATCTTTCGTCGCGCAGGGAACAAATCATGCACGGCGAAGCACTGTGGCCTTGGCGCCGCGGCGACTGTCGTGATCAATGGGCTCCCACGCGAGAGCTTTTTCCATGACCCACCACCGCCTGGATGCCGCGCCCGAGACCGTGCACTGGGGCTTCTTCGACGCGACGCTGGCGCCGGTGCTGACCGTCGACAGCGGCGACACGGTCACGATCTCGAGCGTCTCGGGCGCGCCGGAGCATTTGCCTGCGACGGCACGCGGCTTCACGATCCCGCCGGCGCTGCCGGCGATCCATGCGCGGGTGGAACGCAAGCTCGGCCCGCACATCTGCACCGGGCCGGTCGCGGTGCGCGGCGCCAGGGCCGGGCAGGTGCTGGAGGTGCGGATCCGCAAGATCGAGCTCGCCTACGACTGGGGCTACAACTTCATCCGCCCGGGCGCGGGCGCGCTGCCGGACGATTTCGACGCCTTCCACCTGACGCATATCGGCCTCGATGCCGCGCGCATGGTCGGCCGGCTCGCCTGGGGCGGAGAGATCCCGCTGCGCCCGTTCTTCGGCGTGATGGCGGTCGCGCCGCCCGGCGACTGGGGCGCGGTCTCGACCGCGCCGCCCCGCCAGAACGGCGGCAATCTCGACAACAAGGAGCTCACCGCCGGCACCACGCTCTACCTGCCGATCCACGTCGACGGGGCGCTGTTCTCGGCCGGCGACGGCCACGGCGCGCAAGGCGACGGCGAGGTCTGCATCACGGCGATCGAGACCGGCCTGGTCGGCACCTTCGAGCTGCACCTTCGCGACGACCTGCGGCTCGACTGGCCGCGTGCCGAGACCGCGACCCACATGATCACCATGGGGTTCGATCCGGATCTCGACCAGTGCGTCACCATCGCGCTGCGCGACATGATCCGGCTCGTCTGCGAGCGGACCGGCCTTGCGCGCGAGGACGCCTACTCGCTGTGCAGCCTCGCCGCGGACCTGCGGGTCACCCAGGTCGTCAACGGCAACAAGGGCGTGCACGCGATGCTGGAGAAGCGCTATCTCGCGCGCCGCTGACGCCGCGCCGGGAGCATGTGGAGCACCTTGCTGCCGAGCCGGACCAGGGCGGCGAGCTGCGGACGCGGGACCTTCAGCATCTGCGCATACCAGCGCTCCATCATCTCGATGAAGGCGAGCATGGCCTTCAAGCGCTCGGTCGCGACCGTGGGGACCGTCGGGTCGCGCTGCGCCTCGGCGACACAGTCGCGCAGGACGACGACGGCCGGATCGATCTCGCGCTCCTTGCGGCCCGCGGTGATCCGCGTGAACACTTCCCAGATGTCGGTCTCGGCCGCATAGTGGTCGCGCCGGTCGCCCTTGATGGGCACGCGGCGGATCAGATTCCAGGCGAGAAGCTCCTTGAGCGAGCTCGACACGTTGGAACGCGCCATGCCGAGCGTGTCGGCGATGTCCTCGGCGGTCATCGGCGCGTCCGCGAGATAGAGCACGGCATGGATCTGGCCGATCGAGCGGTTGACGCCCCAGCGCCCGCCCATGTCGCCCCAGTGCAGCACGAAGCGCTCGATGGCGAGCGGAAGCTCCCGGCTCTGGCCGCGCGTTTCTGTCATGACAGAAATATCGGACCCGGGCGCCGCCGGGGTCAAGGCGCGGGAGGGGGCGCGCGGTCGGGGCGGGCTACTTGCGCGGCGCGCGGCGCTTGGCGACCGGGCGCTCCTTCAGGCCCTCGGGGTCGAAGCCGACATAGACCACATAGCTCAACAGCTCCTCGCCGGGCGGCACCGGGAAGGTGAGGTCCTCCTCGACATGCACGAAGCCGATATTGCCCTGCCCGGGCGCGATCGACACCGGCACGCGGTGGAACTTGGTCAGGATGGTGCGCGGCTGCGCGCCTTCCTTGACGAGGCTGTAGCGCAGCGGCAGCTCCGTCTGGCCCGGCGCCCCGGCGGGCCCGACCACGATCCGGCCCTCGACGCCGACCTTGATCGTCATGGTGGCACCGAGGCTCGCGCATTCGCGGGCGGTGCGCCCGAGGGAGGCCTGGTAGCGCAGCGTCATCGGCGTCGCCTCGGCGCCCGGCTGGTTGACGGCAAGCGTCGCGCCGCCGGCGCGGATGTCGACGCCGGGACAATCCGGCTCGGCCGGCGTCGGGGTGCCGGCCGCGGCCGGGTCGCCGGACCCGGCGGGCGGCCCGAACAAGGCCGCGCTCATGCGGTCCGTGAAGCTCCCGGAACTGCTGCCGGCGGAGGAGGAGCCGGAGAGGCCGCCGCCCGCGCCGCAGCCCGCGAGCGCGAGGCCGAGCACGGCGACGGCGATTCCGCGTGCCGGAAGCCGCGTCTGGTCGGTCGTTACGCAGAACATGATTCGCCCTCGCCCCGTTCCCGATGAGGCCGTCCCGATGCGGCTTATAGCAGGCGAACCGTGGCCGGCCCAAGGCATGGATGCGGCCCATCGCCTTGTCGGGCCACCGGAATCGCGCGCCTCAGCGGCGCAGATCGCCGGCCAGCTGCGCGAACAGCAGGTGGTCCTGCCAGAGGCCGTTGATGCAGAGATACTCGCGCGCATAGCCCTCGCGCGTGAATCCGGTCTTCTCCAGGAGCCGGATCGAGGCGGCGTTGCTCGGGATGCAGGCCGCCTCCAGGCGGTGCAGCCGCAGCGTCGCGAATGCGAAGGGAATGAGCGCGCGCAGGCCGCGGGTCATCTGCCCCTGCCCGGCGTGGCGCGCCCCCATCCAGTAGCCGACGCTGCCGGCCTGGGCGACGCCGCGACGGATGTTGGCGAGGGTCACGCCGCCAACCAGCACGTGGTCGGCGCGGCGGAACAGGAAGAACGGATAGGACTGGTCCGTTCGAAGGTCCTCGGCGTAGCGGCGCAGCCGCCGGCGGAAGGCGCCGCGGGTGAGGTCGTCGGCCGGCCAGGTCGGCTCCCAGGGGGTGAGGAACGCGCGGCTCGACTCGCGCAGCTCCGCCCAGTCGCCGTAGTCGTTCATCTGCGGCGCGCGCAGATAGACGCCATCGCCCTCGACGACGGGGAGCGGCTCCGAGAAGCTGACGGTGCGAAAGAAGGCCATGGCGTTCGCCGGCAACAACGCCGCCGGCGCAGGAGGGTTCTGGGACTTCAGGCGGCGCGACGGCCGAGACTTTCCGCGATCACGGCCGCCCTTTCAAGGCCGCGGCCGGGGCCGAGCACCGCGACCGCGGGCCGGCTGCGGGCGATCAGGGCCCGGCCCGCCGCCCGGGCGCTCTCGATCGTGACGGCGTCGACCTTGGCGACCACCTCCTCGAGCGGGATGGGCCGCCCGAAGGCGATCATCTGGCGCGCGATCTGCTCGGCGCGGGCGCCGGAGCTCTCGAGCGCCATCAACAGGCCGGCCTTCATCTGCGCCTTGGCGCGGGCGATCTCGACCTCGGTCACGGAGTCGGCCGCCTCGCCGATCTCGCTCACCACCACGTTCATGAGCTCCGGCACGTCGGCGGCGTCGGTGCCGGCATAGATGCCGAACAGGCCGGTGTCCGCATAGGGCGCATGGAAGGCGTAGATCGCGTAGCAGAGCCCGCGCTTCTCGCGGATCTCCTGGAACAGGCGCGAGGACATCCCGCCGCCCAGGACGTTGGTGAAGACCTGCAGGCTGTAGAGCTGGTCGTCGCCGAGCGACACGCCCTCGAGCGCGCAGGCGATATGCGCCTGCTCGAGGTCGCGCACCTCGATGCGCGCGCCGCCCGAGAAGCGCGCGGGCTCCGGCACCGGCGCGACCGGGCCGTTGAAGGAGGCGAAGCGGCGCGAGGCCTCCTCGACGATGCGGACATGCTCGACGGCGCCCGCCGCGACCACCACCATGTCGGGGGCGCGGTAGTTGCGGTCGAGATAGGTGCGCAGCCGCGCCGAGTCGAAGGAGCGCACGGTCTCGGGCGTGCCCAGGATCGAGCGGCCCACCGACTGGCCCGGGAAGGCGACGGTCTGGAGGTAGTCGTAGACGAGCTCGTCGGGCGCGTCCTCGGTGGCGCCGATCTCCTGCACGATCACGTTCTTCTCGCGCGCGAGCTCGAGCGGATCGAAGGTCGGGTCCGCGAGGATGTCGGAGAGGATGTCGAGGGCGAGCGGCACGTCCTCGCGCAGCATGCGCGCGTAATAGGCGGTGGTCTCGGCGCTGGTCGCGGCGTTGATGTCGCCGCCCACGGCCTCGATCTCCTCGGCGATCTGGCGCGCGGAGCGGCGCGAGGTGCCCTTGAAGGCCATGTGCTCGAGGAGATGGGCGATGCCGTGCTCGTCCGCCTGCTCGTCGCGGCTGCCGCAACCGGCCCAGACGCCGAGCGAGGCGGTCTCGAGATGCGGCATGGCGTCGGTCACGATCGCCAGGCCCGAGTTCAAGCGCGTCACCTCGACAGTCATGCGGCCGCTCCTTCTTGCGCGGCCCGGCTCGCCGCCATGATGTAACGCTCGACCGCGCCCTGGTCGGCCGGCAATCGGGTGACGCGCTCCTCGCGCCGGGCGAGGTCCGACAGCCAGTCGGGAAGCTCCGGCGTGACGCCGCAGGCGGCACGCACCGCGTCGGGGAACTTGGCGGGATGCGCGGTCGCGAGCACGATCATCGGGACCGCCCGGTCGCGCGGCTCCTTCTCGGCCACCGCGAGGCCGACCGCGGTGTGCGGATCGAGCAGGTAGCCGGTTTCCTTGCGCACCGTGCGGATGGTGGCGGCGGTCTCCTCGCGCCCGGCGCGATCCGCGGTGAAGCGGGCGCGGATCTCGGCCAGGGCCTCGGAGGGGATCGAGAAGCGCCGCGACTGGGCAAGCGAGGCCATCATGGCGCGGACCGCGCGGGCGTCGCGCCGGCAGGCGTCGAACAGCAGCCGCTCGAAGTTGGACGAGACCTGGATGTCCATGGAGGGCGAGTCGGTGGCGACGACGTCGCGCAGCTCGTAGTGGCCGCTCTCCAGCGTGCGGGCCAGGATGTCGTTGACATTGGTCGCGATGCCGAGCCGCTCGACCGGCAGGCCCATGCGGGTCGCGACATAACCCGCGAACACGTCGCCGAAATTCCCGGTCGGGACTGTGAAGGCGACCTTGCGGCGGGGCGCGCCGAGGGCGACCGCCGCCGTGAAGTAGTAGACGACCTGCGCGACGATGCGCGCCCAGTTGATCGAGTTGACGCCGGAGAGCCGGACGCGGTCGCGGAACGTGAGGTTGTTGAACAGGCCCTTCACGATCGCCTGGCAGTCGTCGAAGGTCCCCTCGACCGCGACGGCATGCACGTTGGCGTCGCCCGGGGTGGTCATCATCCGCCGCTGCACCTCGGAGATGCGGCCGTGCGGATAGAGCACCACCACGTCGACCTGGCTGCGCCCGCGGAACGCCTCGACGGCGGCGCCGCCGGTATCGCCGGAGGTCGCGCCGACGATGGTGGCGCGCTCGCCGCGCAGCGCCAGCGCGTGGTCCATCAGCCGCGCGAGCAGCTGCATCGCCAGATCCTTGAAGGCGAGCGTCGGGCCGTGGAAGAGCTCGAGCACGAAGGTCGAGGGTGCGAGCTGGACCAAGGGCGCCACCGCGGGGTGGCGGAAGCCGTCATAGGCCTCGCGCGCCATGCGGGAGAGATCGTGGCCCGTGATCGCGCCGCCGACGAACGGCGCGAGCACCTCGACGGCGACTTCCGCATAGGGGCGCCCCGCGAAGGCGGCGATCTGCTCCTCGCTCAGCGTCGGCCAGCTCTCGGGCACGTAGAGCCCGCCGTCGCGGGCGAGACCCGCGAGCGTCGCATCGACGAATCCGAGTTGAGGGGCCTCGCCCCGGGTGGACACGTAGCGCACGGTGCTTTTCCTGGCCTGAAGCTCGGACACTAGTCGGCCGCCGCGGGGTTCACAAGGAAATCGGCGGCACGCGGATGCGTCATGCTGAATCGGGCCAGGCGCGGCGATTCTGCCACTCCGTGACAAGAAATGTCGCAGTAACAATCACTAACATGGCGGCAATACCATACCAGGTGAGAGCATATTGGAGATGATTGTTCGGCAGGCTGGCCCGCAAGGGGCCGGCCTGCGGCCGCCCGCCCGGGGGGTCCGGCGCCTCCAGCTCGAGATAGAAGGGGGCGACCGGGCCCCAGTCCTTGCCCGCTGCAATCGCAGCAGGGTCACGCGTGAACCAGAGATTGCGCCCCGGGTCGTCGGCGGGCGTGAACCAGCCGCGGGCCTCGGGCCATCGGAGCACCCCGACCACGTCGACCGGGCCGGCCGGCGGCGGCGGCGGCGCCTGGGGCCCGCCCTCGGCCGACCGGGGCAGGAAGCCGCGGTTCACCAGCAGCCGGCCTCCCGCGGCCTCGCCGAGCGCCACGACCCAGTGGCCGGCGCCCTTCACGTCGGGCCGCAGCGCCGATCCGACCGTGTAGACCAGGGCCTGGTCGGGCCGGGGGAACGCGAGGCGGACGGCGACGCGGCGGAACTCGTGGGCGGCCGGGTCGAGCCGCGCCCAGGCCCCGGGCGGCGGAAGCGCGGCCGGCGGCGCGGCGAGGCGCTCCGAGAGGGTCTCGATCAGGCCCTCCTTCCAGGCGCGCCGTTCGAGCTGCCAGGTGCCGAGCCCGACCAGCACCGCGAAGGCGAGGCCGGCCGAGAGCAGCGGGACGAGGACGCGGCGGCGCCCGGCCGACGCCCGGTCGCGGGCCGTCATCGCGGGTCCCGGAGCCGCCCCTCGGCCGCGCCGTGGCGATATTGCAGGGCGATGAGCAGGCCCTTGAGCAGGCGCAGCGGCACCAGAGTGACCAGCAGGATCAGCGGCCCCCACAGCACCGCATGGAGCCAGAATGGCGGCTGGTAGACGAGCTCCACGATCAGGGCCGGAATGACGACGACGAAGCCGGCGAACAGGATGACGAAGATCGCGGGACCGTCGCCCGAATCCGCGAAGGAATAGTCGAGGCCGCAGGAGTCGCAGCCGGGCCGCAGGGCCAGGAAGCCCGAGAACAGCCTGCCCTTGCCGCAGCGCGGACAGCGCCCGGCGAGCCCGGCCGACACGGACGAGACGGGCGGTGGCGAGGAGGTTTCGGTCATGGCGATGCCCGGCCGGCGGCCTGATCGAGCCGGCCGATGCTCATCTATGCGCGGATCGCCGGAAGCGAAAGGGGCGGCCCTGGCCGCCCCCTCGGATCCCGACCGGACGACCTCAATGCGCGGCCGTCGTTCCCGCGCCCCAGACGTAGATGCAGGCGAACAGGAACAGCCAGACCACGTCGACGAAGTGCCAGTACCAGGCCGCGAACTCGAAGCCGAGATGCTGGTCCGGCTTGAAATGGCCGGCGAGCGCCCGGAACAGGCAGACGATCAGGAAGATCGTGCCGATGATGACATGGGCGCCGTGGAAGCCGGTCGCCATGAAGAAGGTCGCGCCGTAGATGTGGCCGCTGTAGTTGAAGGCGGCATGGCCGTACTCGTAGGCCTGCACGGCCGTGAACAGGAGGCCGAGCACGATCGTGCAGATCAGGCCCCACTTCACGCCCTCGCGGTCGTCGTGCAGCAGCGCGTGATGGGCCCAGGTGACGGTGGTGCCCGAGGTCAGCAGGATCAGGGTGTTGAGCAGCGGCAGGTGCCAGGGATCGAAGGTCTCGATCCCCTTGGGCGGCCAGGCGCCGCCGAGGAGCTCGGTGCGCATCACCTGGTGCATGTCGTCGGGGAACAGGGCGGTCGAGAAATAGGCCCAGAACCAGGCGACGAAGAACATCACCTCCGAGGCGATGAACAGGATCATGCCGTAGCGATGCGAGATCTGCACGACGCGCGTGTGGTAGCCCTCGTGCTCGGCCTCCCGGATCACGTCGCGCCACCAGCCGATCATCGTGTAGGCGACGCCGAGGCCGCCCGCGATCAGCACCAGCACGGCGCCGGGAAACATCTTGTGCATCCAGGCGATCAGCCCGACGGCCAGGACGAAGGCCGAGGTCGCCCCGACGGCCGGCCAGGGACTCGGGTCGACGAGGTGGTAGTCGTGTTTCTTGGTATGGGCCTCGGCCATCGTGCTCATCTCCGTCCTCTTTCGGCGCGCCCCGGCGCCGTCACTACGCGTAAGTCAGCTTCGTCCCGGCGGCAAGGCGCCGTTGCCCTCCGCGACCGGGCGGTCCGGCCTGCGCACCGGATGCATGGTGTAGGAGAGCGTGATGGTGTTGAGCCCGTCCTGCTCGCGGTCCTTCGCGAGCGCCGGGTCGACATAGAAGACCACCGCCATCTCGCGCCGCTCGCCGGGCGCCAGCGCCTGGTCGGTGAAGCAGAAGCAGTTGATCTTCTGGAAATGGATGCCGGCGGTGGACGGCGCGACGTTGTAGCTCGCCTGCCCCACGGTCTCGCGCGCCGCGAGGTTGGTGATCGTGTAGTTGACGGTCACGACCTCGCCGAGCCGGACCTCGAGCGAGGTCCGCTCCGGGACGAAGCGCCACGGCAGACCGCCCGCGACATTGGCGTCGAAGCGCACCGTGAGCCTGCGCGCCAGCACCTCGCCCGGCGCCGCGGTCGCGACCTGGGTGCGCCCGCCGAAGCCGGTGGTGCGGCAGAACCAGTCGTAGAAGGGTACCGCCGCGAAAGAGGCGCCGACCATCAGCGCCACGAACGCGCCGCAGGCCGCCGCCACGACCAGGTCCCGGCGGGTGGTCGGCTGCGCGGCTCGCGGTATCGGCGCCTGGCTCATGGACATCCTGCCTCGCTCGTCACAAAGGCCGGTTCAGCACGCCCGGTCCCTTGACCAGGGTGACCAGGTAGAACAGCACGACCAGCGCGCCGAGCGAGAGCGCGATCGCAATCGAGCGCGCGCGCCGGCGCTTCCTCTGCTCCTCGGTGAGTTCCACCCAGTCCGGGTCATGGGGCGCGCTCATGATCCGAGCCCGAAGCCGGCGGGCGCCAGCCGGTCCACCAGCAGCACCGCGTAGAGCAGGAACAGATAGAGGATCGAGAAGGCGAACAGCCGCCGGGCGGCGCTCTCGGCGTCCGAGCGGCGCACCGCCCAGGCGAGCGCCAGCATGATGGCGCCGGTCACGATCGCGAGCGCGCCGTAGAGCGCCCCGGCGAAGCCCAGCGGCCAGGGCGCGACGCCGAGCGGCACCAGCACCAGGGTGTAGAGGAAGACTTGGCGGCGCGTCTCCTCGCTGCCCGAGACCACCGGCAGCATCGGTACGCCGGCGCGCGCATAATCGCCGGCACGGTAGAGCGACAGCGCCCAGAAATGCGGCGGCGTCCAGAAGAAGATGATGAGAAACAACAGGATCGGCTCGAGCCCGACGGCTCCGGTCGCGGCCGCCCAGCCGATCATGGGCGGTAACGCGCCCGCCGCGCCGCCGATCACGATGTTCTGCGGCGTCGCACGCTTGAGCCACATCGTGTAGACGACGACATAGAAGAAGATCGTGAAGGCGAGCAGCCCGCCCGCGAGTGGATCGACCAGCAGTCCGAGCACCACCACCGAGCCGACGCTCAAGGTCAGCCCGAAGGCGAGCGCCTCACCCGGCAGGACGCGGCCGGCCGGAATCGGGCGGCGTGCGGTGCGCGTCATCACGGCGTCGATGTCGGCGTCGTACCACATGTTGAGGGCGCCGGAGGCGCCCGCTCCCACCGCGATGCAGAGCAGTGCCGTGAAGCCGATCAGCGGATGCACCGCCCCGGGGGCGACCAGAAGCCCGACCAGCGCCGTGAAGACGACGAGCGACATCACCCGGGGTTTCATCAGCGCCAGGTAGTCGCCGACCGTCGCCATGCTGGGCTCGGCGCGCATGCCGGGGCCCACCGTCGGCGCCAGGTCGGCGCCTTCGCGGATCAGGGATGCGGGCTGCGCGCGCGTGGTCATCGGCTTCGAGCGGAACGTCCTTCTGCGCATATCGTGCGCGGGCAGCCCGTCGAGGGGCCGCCCGCGCGGCGACTACCTGATGCGCGGGAGCACCTCGTACTGGTGGAACGGAGGCGGCGACGGCAGCGTCCATTCCAGCGTGGTCGCGCCGGCACCCCAGGGGTTGCCGGCCGCCCGCTCCTTGCGCGAGAGCGCCAGGAACAGGCCGACAAAGAACACGACCAGGCCGGCGATCGAGATGTAGGCACCGATCGAGGACACCAGATTCCAGCCCGCATAGGCGTCCGGATAGTCGACGTAGCGGCGCGGCATGCCGGCGAGGCCGAGGAAGTGCTGCGGGAAGAAGACCAGGTTGACGCCGATGAAGGTCAGCCAGAAGTGCAGCTTCCCGATCGCCTCCGAGCAGGTGTAGCCGGTGATCTTCGGGAACCAGTAGTACCAGCCCGCGAAGATCGCGAACACGGCACCGAGCGACAGCACGTAGTGGAAGTGCGCCACCACGTAATAGGTGTCGTGCAGCGCGCGGTCGACGCCCGCATTGGCGAGCACCACGCCGGTGACGCCGCCGACGGTGAACAGGAAGATCAAGCCGAGCGCCCACAGCATCGGCGTGCGGAACTCGATCGAGCCGCCCCACATGGTGGCGATCCAGGAGAAGATCTTCACGCCGGTCGGCACCGCGATCACCATGGTGGCGGCGACGAAATAGGCCTGCGCGGCGCTCGACATGCCGACCGTGTACATGTGGTGCGCCCACACGACGAAGCCGATGCCGCCGATCGCCACCATCGCGTAGGCCATGCCGAGATAGCCGAACACCGGCTTGCGCGAGAAGGTGGAGACGATCTGGCTGACGATGCCGAAGCCCGGCAGGATCAGGATGTAGACCTCGGGGTGGCCGAAGAACCAGAACAGGTGCTGGAACAGGATCGGATCGCCGCCGCCGCTCGGGGTGAAGAAGGTGGTGCCGAAATTGCGGTCGGTGAGCAGCATCGTGATGGCGCCGGCGAGCACCGGCAGCGAGAGCAGCAGCAGGAACACGGTCACCAGGATCGACCACACGAACAGCGGCATCTTGTGCAGCGTCATGCCGGGCGCGCGCATGTTGAAGATCGTGGTGATGAAGTTGATGGCGCCGAGAATCGAGGAGGCGCCCGCGAGATGCAGCGAGAGGATGGCGAAATCCACGGCCGGACCGGGATGGCCGGTGGTGGAGAGCGGGGCGTAGATGGTCCAGCCCGCGCCGACGCCGTTGCCGCCCGGCTCGCCCTCCACGAACATCGACAGCAGGAGCAGCGCGAAGGAGGCCGGCAGCAGCCAGAACGAGATGTTGTTCATGCGCGGGAACGCCATGTCGGGCGCGCCGATCATCAGCGGCACGATCCAGTTGCCGAAGCCGCCGATCAGCGCCGGCATGACCATGAAGAAGATCATGATCAGGCCGTGCGCTGTGGTGAACACGTTGTAGAGATGCGCGTCGCCGAAGATCTGCATCCCGGGCTGCTGCAGCTCCATGCGCATCGCCACCGAGAGCGCGGCGCCGATCACGCCGGCCACCATGGCGAACACGAGGTACATCGTGCCGATGTCCTTGTGGTTGGTCGAATAGACGAAGCGGCGCCACCCGGTGGGATGATCGTGCGCCTCGTGCGCGCCGTGGACTGTTGCCGTCGTAGCCATGACTTGAATTCCTCGGAGTGTCTTCGGGTCGCCCGCTTGTTCTTCAGTTCTGCCCGGTGGGGGTCGCCACGGCGACCGCGGTCGGGGCGCGGTCGTCGCGGGCGTATTTCTGCTTGGCCTCCTCGACCCAGGTCGCGAAGGCCTGCTCGCTGACCACGCGGATCTGGATCGGCATGAATGCATGGTCCTTGCCGCACAGCTCGGAGCACTGGCCGTAGTAGATGCCCTCGCGGGTCGCCTTGAACCAGGTCTCGTTGAGCCGGCCCGGCACGGCGTCCACCTTGACGCCGAAGGAGGGCATCGCGAAGGCGTGGATCACGTCGGCGCCGGTGACCTGCACGCGCACCACCTTGTTGACCGGCACCACCATCTCGGGGGCGGCGGCGAGCAAGCGCGGCTGGTCCGGCTTGCGCTCGGCGTCGGTCAGCATCAGCGAGTCGAACTCGAAATTGCCGTGGTCCGGATAGGCGTAGCTCCAGAACCACTGCTTGCCGATCGCCTTGACGGTGACGTCGGCGGGCGGGACGTGGAGCTGGAAGAACAGGATGCGGAAGGAGGGAATCGCGATCGCGAACAGGATCACCACGGGCACCACGGTCCAGGCCACTTCCAGGAGCGTGTTGTGCGTGGTCCGCGACGGCGTGGGGTTGGCGCGCGCGTTGAACTTCACGATCACGATCAGGAGCAGCGCGAGCACGAACAGCGTGATCGCGGTGATGATGTAGAGCAGGAAGTCGTGGAACCAGGCGATGTCGTCCATCACCGGGGAGACCGATCCCTGGAAACCCAGCTGCCACGGAGAGGGCTGGCCGACTCCGGCGAGCGCCAAGTGGCTGCCCGCGAGCATCACCGTCACCCCGAGCGCAATCGATCGCGCCAATCGCATCAGCACCAGCATTGCCGTGTCCGCTCCTTCGTGTTCCGACCTTTACCGACCGATTTCGGACCCAACGCTGTCTCGACCAGCAGGATCCGATCACCCGCTCAGGTACGGCAGGGCCGTCAGTCAGGGCTCCGGCGCGAGGGTGTGGCGGGACGTTCGGAACCCGCGCTTCTCAAACCACAATTCGGAAGCAGTCGCAACGTGCTCGTGGACGGAGGCCAGCGGCGTTCCGGCGCGGCGGGCGCAGCGCCCGCGGGCCGCGGCTTTCGCGGCTCTTCGCTGCCTGCCGTTACGCCAGGCGGGCACGCGGCGCCGCGTTCTTGACAAGGTCGCACCGGCATGTACCCCACGGACAGCCCTGGAGCCCAGACCCCGCGATTCGCGCGGCGCGAGAACGGCCGAGGACCGAATGATGCGAAGCTCTCTGCCCGGAGCGCATGCGCGCGCGGCCGGATCCGCCGTGGCGCTGGTGCTCGCGGCCGCCGCCCTCGGCGGCGCCGGCGGCGCATCGGCCCAGGGCGTCGTCAAGTCGGTCCATGGCGACTGGCAGATCCGCTGCGACACGCCGCCGGGGGCGAAATCCGAACAGTGCGCCCTGATCCAGAGCGTGACGGCCGAGGACCGCCAGAATGTCGGTCTCACCGTGATCGTGCTCAAGACGGCCGACCAGAAGGGCCGGCTGATGCGGGTGCTGGCCCCGCTCGGGGTGCTGCTGCCGTCGGGCCTCGGGCTCAAGATCGACCAGACCGATGTCGGGCGCGCCGGCTTCGTGCGCTGCCTGCCGAACGGCTGCGTCGCCGAGGTGATGATGGACGACAACCTGCTCGGCACCCTGCGGGGCGGCCAGTCGGCCACCTTCATCATCTTCCAGACGCCCGAGGAAGGAATCGGCATCCCCATGGGCCTCAAGGGCTTCGGCGAAGGGTTCGACCGCCTGCCCTGACCGGAACCCGCACTTCCGCGGGTGGCCCGCCATGCCTATCTTGGCGGGATGAGTCTTGGCGGGATGAGCCCGCTCCAGCGCCGGACACCCCTGTCATGACCGAACTCGCGCCTTCCTCCCTGATCGACCGGGCCGGGCTCGACCGCCTGGCGGTCGGCCGGCTCGTCGGGCACGGCCTCGAAGGGGCCGACGACGGCGAATTGTTCCTGGAATACCGCCAGGCCGAGGCACTGGTGTTCGACAACGGCCGCCTGAAGCAGGCGACCTACGACACGGCCCAGGGCTTCGGCCTGCGCGCCGTCAAGGGCGAGGCGGTCGGCTATGCGCATGCCTCGGACGTGTCGGAGGCGGCGCTGACGCGCGCCGCCGAATCGGTGCGGGCCGTGCAGGGCGGCTACGCGGGCGCGTATGCGGCGGCGCCGGCGCGCACCAATGTGCGGCTCTACGGCGAGGAGAACCCGCTGGCCGCGCCGGGCTTCGAGACCAAGGTGCGCCTGCTCGAGGAGATCGACGCCTATGTGCGGGCGAAGGACCCGAGCGTGCGCCAGGTCTCGGTCAGCTTCGGCGCCACCTGGCAAGTGGTCGAGATCGTGCGCGCCGACGGCGCGACCTATCGCGACGTGCGGCCGCTCACCCGCATCAACGTCTCGGTGGTCGCCGGCAAGGGCGATCGGCAGGAATCGGGCAGCCACGGCTACGGCGGACGCGAGGGCTACGAGCGGCTGCTCACGACCGAGGCGTGGAAGACGGCGGCCGACGACGCGGTGCGCCAGGCACTGGTGAACCTCGAGGCGGTACCGGCGCCGGCCGGCGAGATGGACGTCGTGCTCGGCGCCGGCTGGCCCGGCGTGATGCTGCACGAGGCCGTGGGCCACGGGCTCGAGGGCGACTTCAACCGCAAGAAGTCCTCGGCCTTCGCGGGCCTGATGGGCGAGCGCGTCGCCGCCAAGGGCGTCACCGTGGTGGACGACGGGACGATCTCGCAGCGGCGCGGCTCGCTCACCATGGACGACGAAGGCACGCCGACGAACCGCACGGTGCTGATCGAGGACGGCATCCTGGTCGGCTACATGCAGGACCGGCAGAACGCGCGCCTGATGGGGATGCGGCCGACCGGCAACGGGCGGCGCGAGAGCTACGCCCACGTGCCGATGCCGCGCATGACCAACACCTACATGCTGGCGGGCGCGCACGACCCCGCCGAGATCATCGCCTCGGTGCGGAACGGCATCTACGCGGTCTCGTTCGGCGGCGGGCAAGTGGACATCACGTCGGGCAAGTACGTGTTCCAGTGCACCGAGGCCTACCGGATCGAGAACGGCAAGGTGGGCGCGCCCGTGAAGGGCGCCATGCTGATCGGCAACGGGCCGACCGACCTCAACCGGATCAGCATGGTCGGCAACGACCTCGCCCTCGACCACGGCATCGGCACCTGCGGCAAGAACGGCCAGGGCGTGCCGGTCGGCGTCGGCCAGCCCACCCTGCGCATGGACCGGATCACGGTGGGCGGGACCGGGTGAGCAGCGACCGGCCGGCGACGACACGGCACCGCGGCTCCCCGTCTTCGGACGTCGCCGCGGAGGACGACCGGCGATCGCACGACCGGTGAGCGGGGCGGGCTTTCGACTCGCCTTGCGGCGCAATTTCGGCTATCCTGCGCATACTCCTTGCGCAGACCGTCCTTGCGCAGACCGTCCTTGCGCAGACCGTCCTTGGGGGAGCCCATGCTCCAGGACCGCATCCCGAAGAAGCGCGCCGTGAATCTCTTCGTCGACACCGACCTGCTCGATGAAGCGCGCCGCCTGCGCATCAATCTCTCGGATACGCTCGAACGGCGCCTGCGCATGATTGTGAAGGCGGAGCGCGAGCGACGCTGGCTGGAGGAGAACCGGGTCGCGCTCGAGGCCTACAACCGGCGCGTCGCCGAGCATGGTCTCCTCTCCGACAGCGCCGGCCTCCTGTGAGTGCGATCAGCCAGTTCGACGTCGTCGACAACCCGTTCCCGGGCAGCCGCGAACGCAAGCCCTATCTGGTCGCGCTGCAGAGCGATCTTCTGTCGCGCAACTTGGACACCGTGGTGGTGGCGCCGCTCGAGCCGGCGACGGCCGGTGCGTTCGCGGACCGTCTCAACCCGCGGATCAATCTCGACAGCAGCGAGTTCGTCCTCGTCGCACAGGAGCTCGTGACGGTGCGCCAGTCGGCCCTCGGCCGGCCGCGCGCGTCCCTCACCAGCGAGCGCGACCGGATCATCGCCGCCCTCGACATGCTGTTCACGGGCTTCTGAACGCCCCGTTCCATCAGAGATAGGCGATGGTGCGGCCGCAGGCGGCGACCAGGAGCCAGAGCGCGAGCGAGGCGTAACCGGCGCGGCGCGCGGCCGCCGGCATCGCGGCGCCGGGCGCGAGCGACTCGACGGCGCGGCGCGCGCCGAGCTCGTAGATCGCGACATTGGCGAGGCCGGCGCCGATCAGCGCGAGCTTCACCAGGAACACCGGATTGACGATCACGTGGCTCGCTTCCGCCGCGAACAGCAGGAAGCCGGTGAGCGCGAGGCCCGAAAGGGCGAGGATCGCGGCGCGGCGCGCGCGGGCGATCACGATCCGCGGCGAGCTCGCCGCGAAGCCGCCGAGGAGGCGCACGTCCATGATCGCGACCGCGCCCGCGAACACCGCCAGCGCAACGATGTGCCCGACATTGGCGACGGGGTAGATCCAGATCGACTGGCGGATCGCGGCCGCGAAGGCGGACTGCTCGAGGGCGACGAACAGCGCGGGCGCGGCGTGCTCCATCACGGACGATCCGGTGGACGCGGCGTCGGAATCGCGCTCATCGCGGCAAGCGCTAGCGCATCTCGATGGTCTTGCCACCCACCGTGATGCGCTCGGCGCGCATCTCGTCGGGCTCACGGGTCGAGGGATAGCCGTGGGCCGAAATGGTCTTGCCGACCGCCACCAGTTCGACGAGGGCACCGCGGGTCACCATGCGGGAGGTCGGCGCGAGCGTGACGGTCCACACCTTGTCGCTGCCGCGCACCGTGATGGTGACGTGCGGGTTCTCGTATTTCGAGGTCAGGATCGGGCCCGTGACCGTGACCGGCCTGGCGGCGTCGTAGCTGCCCCAGCCGTGATGCGCCACGGCGGGACCCGCCATGGCGAGGAGAGCGGCGAGGAAGGCGAGACGGCGCGTCATGGGAACCTCTCGTGCGGACCGGACCGCTGCGCATTCTAGGGACGCTCCGCGAAGCCGCCATTCACGAATCCGCGGGCGCCGCATTTGGCGCGGCGAATGCGTCGAATCGCCGCCACCGAGCGGGCCGGCTCAACGCACCACGCCGGACACGCAGCACGGCTTGCGGCGTGGACGCGTGATCCGGTCCTTGAGATAGCAGCGGGCCGCGGCGCCGATGTAGCCGGGGCGCACATAGGTCCAGGCGCGGCAGCGCGAGTCCGCCTCGCAGGCCTGCGCGCAGGTCCGCCCCGCGGGATCGGGCGTCACCTCGAGATTGCGGTAGTCGCCGCCGTAACGGTCGATCGAGAACTCGACGGCGCCGACCTTCGGCTCGATCACGCCGGCGCCCTTGATGCCCGAGGCGCAGCACGAACTCTCGACGCGCGGGGGGACCCGGTTCTTCAGCCAGCACATCGCGATGGGCGCGTCGGGGCGCGGATAGACGAAGCTCCAGGCCCGGCAGCGCGGCTCCCGGTCGCAGCGCGCCGCGCAGACCGCCGGGTCGGCGGAGCGGACCTGGAAGCTCGCATAGTCGCTGCCCAGCCGGTCGTAGCCCGCCTGGCCACGCGCGGGGCCGCTCGGCGCGGCCAGCGCGGCCGTCAGGCTCAGGAACACCACGGGCAGCCGCCCCAACATCCGAGCGCCTCCAGGATTGGATCGTGCCGCTACTTGCTCCGATACCATCTTTTTGGGAAGGGGTCCCCCGGAGCTTTCGCCCCGGTTCACGGCGGGGAGAGGACGGACGAGACCCTTGGTGAGGCCCGTGAGCGAATCCGTTCGGCCGGCGCTCGTCGTCTTCGACATGGACGACGTGCTGTGCCGCTACGACCTGGCGACGCGGCTCGCGCGCCTGTCGGACGTCTCGGGACGCAGTCCCGGGGAGATCCGCGGCGCGATCTGGGATTCGGGATTCGAAACCGCCTCCGACGCGGGCGCGATCGACGCCGCGACCTACCTCGCGGGCTTCGGCGCGCGGCTCGGCGTGCCGCTCACCCGCGCGCAATGGGTGGAGGCGCGACGGCTCGCCATGACGCCGGACCCGGACATGCTCGCGCTGGCGCGGACGCTGCAGCGCTCGGTCGCAGTCGCGCTGCTCACCAACAACGGCCTCCTCACCTACGAGACGATCGACGAATTGTTTCCCGAGGCCGCACGGCTGTTCGGCGACCGGCTGTTCGTCTCCGCGCAGTTCCGCACGCGCAAGCCCGAGCCGGCCGTCTATCGGCGGCTGGCGGATCGCCTCGGCGTCCCGGCGGAGGCGGCGCTGATGATCGATGACAAGCCCGCGAACGTGACGGGCGCCGAGGCGGCGGGCCTGCTGGGTCACCGCTTCGACGGTATCGCGGGACTGCGCGCGCGCCTCGCGGCGCTCGGGCTCGATACTGCGGTCGATGCGCGGACCGCACCGAAGGACGCGCAACGCGATCCGCGTTGACGCCCGTTCCGGCGAGACACGAAAAACGCCCGCCGGGACGGACCGGCGGGCGCGAAGTCCGGACGCCCGAGGGGATCAGGACACCCGGAGCACGGGCCGACGAGGGAGGGATCGGCCGGGGACGAGAGAATCCTAGATGGTCTGATACGAGGGGCGCCCGGTCGGAGGCCGGCAGAACACCTCGTAGGGGACGAGCGAGGGCGCCACCCGCGGGCTCACGGTCCGGCAGACGTTCGGGCGCGCCTGCCGGCGCTCCTCGGCGCGCGCTACCAGAACGGCGGTGGGGTCGCGCCAGGGCGGCTCGGAGAACGCGTCGCGAAGGTCGCCCCGGGTGAGCCCGATGTCGGACAGCATCCGGTCATCGAGGCCCGCGAGAAGGGCCGCCTCGCGGCGGTTGCGGATGCCCTGCGCGACCTTGCCGGCCTGGCGGACCAGGAACGCGGCGACCGCCACGATCGCGCGCGCGAAGGGCGCGGCGGAATTCTTCCGGGTCTCGGCATGCGCAGTCATGACATCCTCCAGGGTTCACCGGGCATGGGGCAGCCGTTACGGCGACCGTCCTCCGACGGCGTCGCTGAAAGGTGTCCACCCGGTCTGCCCGAACGTCAGCAGTATCGCACCGGACCATTGATTAGTGAAACGAATGTTTTTAATCTGACCAATCATCGACAGTGATGTTTGGGAAGGCCCCCATGACGACACTCCTGGACGTCGACCAGCTCCGCACCTTCCTCGCCATCGCGGAGACCGGCAGCTTCACCAAGGCGGCCGACATCGTGCACAAGACCCAGTCGGCCGTTTCGATGCAGATGAAGCGGCTGGAGGAGCGGCTCGACCGGCCGATCTTCGCCCGTGACGGCCGCGCCTCGAAGCTCACCGAGGACGGCGAGCGCCTGCTCGACTACGCCCGGCGCATCGTGAAGCTGAACATGGAGACGCTCGCGGCCTTCTCGGACCGGGAGCTCACCGGCCGCGCGCGCGTCGGCGTGCCCGACGACTACGCGGACCGCTACCTGCCGGACATCATGGCGCGCTTCTCGCGCACCTATCCGGGGGTCGAGCTGACCGTCACCTGCGAGCCCTCGATCGAGCTCGCGCGCCACATCGAGGCGAACGAACTCGATCTCGCCATCGTCACCAATTGCGAGCAGATCCGGCCGGCCGAGACGTTCCGGCGCGAGCGCCTGCTGTGGGTGACCTCGGGCCGCCACGCGACCCATGCCGAGGAGCCGGTGCCGCTCGCGCTCGGGCGGCAGACCTGCGCGTGGCGGCGGCTCGCGATCGAGCGGCTCGAGGGCGTGGGCCGGCCCTACCGGCTCTCCTATTCGAGCTCGAGCGCGGTCGCGGTCACGGCCGCCGTGCTGGCGGGCCTCGCGGTCTCGGTGCTGCCCGAATCGGGCCTGCGGCCCGGCATGCGCATCCTCACGCCGGCCGACGGCTATCCGGACCTGCCGCCGTGCCAGATCGGGCTGCTGCGCAGCCCGCACGAGCACACCGCGATCATCGAGGCGCTCGCCGAGCACATCATCTCGGCGCTGGAGAACCTGTCGGAGACCGCCCAGGCCGCGGAGTAGGAGAGCGATTCAGCGCGCCGGCCGCGGTGCGCTCAGCACCAGCACATTGCCGAGGATCACCACGAGGAGCCCGATCGCGGCCGCGAGGCTCCAGCGATAGCCTTCCGTGAAGGTCGCGACCGCGAGCGCGATCACCGGCATCACCACCGTGACATAGGCGGCACGCGCCGGGCCGATGCGGTCGAGCAGCGGGAAGTAGCAGGCATAGCCGAGCGCCGAGGAGCCGACGCCGAGATAGCCGATCGAGATCAGGTAGCGCGCGCTGGTCTCGATCGTGAAAGCGCTGCCGTTGACGAGCGCCAGCGCGGCGAGGAACGCACAGCCGTAGAGCATGCCGAAGCCGGTCGCGGCGAAGACCGGGGCCCGGTGCTTCGGCAGGCCGACCGAGGCCATGGTGCCGAAGCAGAACAGGAACGTGCCGATGCCGGCGAGCGCGAGGCCCCAGAGCGCGCCGCTCGAGAGCTGCGTCCCGGCGACCTCCGGATAGAACAGGAGCGCGACGCCGAGCGCGCCGAGGGCCCCGCCCAGCACCACGCGGCCGCTCACGCGCGCGCGCAGGACGGCGGCCTCGAGCGCGACATTGATCACCGCCGCGAGCGAGAACAGCACCGCGAGCAGGCCGGTGCCGACGTACATCGCCGCATAGTAGAACAGCGCGAAGTTGAACGAGAACAGCGTCGCGCCCATGACCGCGAGGCGCAGGTGAACGGCGGCCGGAAGGCCGAAGCGCTCGCCGCGCAGCCCTGCGACGGCGAGCAGGATCAGCGCGCCCATGAGGAAGCGCCACACGCCCGACACCTCGGGCGCCACCGCGCCCAGCTGGTAGCGCATCGCGGGCCAGGAGAAGCCCCAGATCAGCACCACGACCATGAACAGCGCGACGTCGGACGCCCGCAGCTGGCGCGCGGCGGGCGGCGCCGGCCGGATCTCGGTCTTCTGCAGCACGAAGGGCCCGTGGTGTCTCGATCTCGACCGGGGTGTGCCCGAGCCGCCTGCCGCCGGCAAGCGCGCGGCGCCGGATGGCAGCCATGCGCGCGGCCACGGAACGATTCAGACCAGGGCGGCCGCGGTCGCCTGGGTGAGGCGCACCAGATCGGCGGGCGCGAGCTCGATCTGCAGGCCGCGCCGGCCGCCATTGACCAGCACGGTCGCGTGCGCGAGCGCCGCCCGCTCCAGAAACAGGCGCGCCCGCTTGCGCTGGCCGAACGGCGAGATGCCGCCGACATGGTAGCCGGTGACGCGTTCGGCCTCGGCGGGCGGCAGCAGCGCGGCCTCCTTGGCGCCGGCCGCGCCGGCGAGCTTCTTCAGGCTCACCTCGCAGTCGGAGGGCACGAGCACGCAGATCGTTGCCGCCCCGGCCTTGGCCATGAGGGTCTTGAGCAGGCGCGCCGGCGCGATGCCGAGCGCCTCGGCGGCCTGCAGGCCGATGCGCGCGGCATCCGGGTCGTAGGCGTATTCGTGCAACGCGAAGGCGACCCCCGCCTTCTGCAGCGCGACCGTCGCGGGCGTTCCCTTGGCCATGGTCAGTAGGCGTATTCGGTGTAGACCGGATCGACGACGCCGCCCCAGGGTCCGCGATACTCCGCGAGCAGCTCCTCGGCGGGCGTGACGCCGCGCGCGACGCGGTCGGCGAGCGGCTCGAGGAACCGCGTCTCGTCGCGGCCCGTGGCGTCGAGACGGGCGCGCCGCGCCAGCCCCTTGCCCGCGATGGCGAGGCAATCCTGCGCCAGCTCGCGCACCGTGCGGCCGCGGATGGCGGCCGCGAAGGCGAGCCGCGGGACATCGTCGCGCAGCTTCTGGCGCTCGGCGGCGCTCCAGTCCTTGACGAGGTCCCAGGCGGCCGCGAGGCAATCGTCGTCGTAGAGAATGCCGACCCAGAAGGCGGGCAGCGCGGGCAGCGTGCGCCAGGGCCCGCCATCGGCGCCGCGCATCTCGAGGTAGCGCTTGAGCCGCACCTCGGGGAAGATCGTCGAGATGTGGTTCGCCCAATCCGAGATCGTGGCGCGCTCGCCCGCGTGCCCGGGAAGCCCGCCGGCGAGCAGGTCGCGGAACGAGCGGCCCGACACGTCGACATAGCTGTCGCCGCGCTTGAGGAAATACATCGGCACGTCGAGCGCATAGTCGACCCAGCGCTCGAAGCCCATGCCCTCCTCGAAGGCCCAGGGCAGCATGCCGGACCGGTCCGGATCGGTGTCGCGCCAGATCTCCGAGCGGAACGAGAGGAAGCCGTTCGGCTTGCCCTCGGTGAACGGCGAATTGGCGAAGAGCGCGGTGGCGACCGGTTGCAGCGCCAGCGAGACGCGCAGCTTCCGCACCATGTCGGCCTCGGACGAGAAGTCGAGGTTCGTCTGCACCGTGCAGGTGCGGTACATCATGTCGAGGCCGAGCCGGCCGCGTTTCGGCATGTAAGCCGTCATGATGCGGTAGCGCCCCTTGGGCATCATGGGCATGTCGGCGCGCGACCAGTCGGGCGTCATGCCGAGGCCGAGAAAGCCGATGCCGAGCGGCACGGCGATCTCGCGCAACTGCGCGAGATGCGCCATCAGCTCGCTGTTGGTCTGGTGCACGGTCTCGAGCGGGGCGCCGGACAGCTCGAACTGGCCGCCCGGCTCGAGCGAGATCGCGCCGCCGCCCGTCACGTCGGCGAGCCCGATGATGTTCTCGCCCTCCATGATCGGGTCCCAGCCCAGCAAATGCTGCATGCCGTCGAGCAGCGCGCGGATGCCGCGCGGCCCCGCATAGGGAACCGGGCGGTGGCCCGCGACCGTGAAGGCGAACTTCTCGTGCTCGGTGCCGATGCGGAAGCGCGACCTCGGCTTCGCGCCGGCCTCGAGCCACGCGGCGAGCTCGTCGCGCGTCTCGATCGGCGTCATATCGACCTGGTCACGGGCCATGCTGAGGAATCCGGCGAAGGGGGCGCGACCTTACGGCCGCGAAAGCGGGAGGGCAATGCGTGGCAAGGACGTGTGTCCGCGCCGCGTCCGGCGCGAGATGGACGTCCCGAGGAGCGGCGTCAAGACTTCGTGATCGGCGGACGCCGCCGCGCCAGCGGCAGGGCGAGCAGCGCCACGGCGGCGAACAGCGCCCCGCCCGCGAAAGTGCCGCGCGGTCCCATCGCGTCCCACAAGAGGCCGGCGATCAGGCTCGCGGCCAGCATCGCGAGTCCCGTCACGAGGTGAAACAGGCCGAAGGCGGTGCCACGCAGCGCGGGGGGCGCCGTGTCGGCAACGAGCGCCGCGAACAGACCTTGCGTCAATCCCATGTGCAGCCCCCACAATGCGACGCCGAGCGCCACCGCGCCGAGCGAGCCCGCGAAGGCGAGCACGAGGTCGGCGAGGATCAGGAGCGCGAGGCCGCAGGCGAGCAGCCCGCCGCGCCCGACCCGGTCGGACAGCACGCCGGCCGGCCAAGCGGACGCCGCATAGACCAGGTTCATCAGCACCAGCACGGCCGGCACCAGCGCCACCGGCAGGCCCGCATCCTGCGCGCGCAGGATCAGGAACGCCTCGCTGAAGCGCGCGAGCGTGAACACGGCCGCGACCGCGACCAGCAGCCAGTAGGATGCGGAGAGCCGCGCGAGCTCGGCCCGCGCGAGAGGAGCGGGTCTCGCACCCGCGGCAGCCGGCCGGTCGGGCTCGCGCACGAAGGCGACGATCACGACGACCGCAATGACCGCCGGGATCACGGCGATCCAGAACACGGCGACGAAGCTGCCCGCAGTCGCGAGCATCAGCGCCATCGCGACCAGCGGCCCCAGGAAGGCGCCGACCGTGTCGAGGGACTGGCGCAGGCCGAAGCTCGCACCGCGAACCGCCGCGGGACTGAGATCCGCGATCAGGGCATCGCGCGGGGCGCCGCGAATCCCCTTGCCGACGCGATCGACGAAGCGCGCCAGCACCACCCAGCCGATCGTGGGGGCGAGCGGGAAGATCGGCTTGGTCGCGGCCGCGAGGCCGTAGCCGAGCGCAGTCAGGAACTTGCGCCGGCCGAGCCGATCGCTGAGCGCGCCGGAGAACACCTTGACGATCGCGGCCGTCGCCTCGGCGACGCCTTCGATCAGCCCGACCGCCAGCATGGAGGCACCGAGCACGGTCACCAGATAGACCGGCAGCAGCGCATGGATCATCTCCGAGGAGAGGTCCATCAGCAGCGAGACCGCACCCAGCGCCCAGACCCCGGCCGGGATCTCGCGCCAGCGCAGGAAGGAGCGGGTAGGCTTGGTCATGGGGTGAAATGTGTGGCGACGACCATGGCCGCAGGGGATAGCTTACCCGCCGCACTCGGCGTCATCCCGGCCGAGCGAAAAGCGAGAGCCGGGATCCAATTGTCTCCGCCTCGCCGCATCACGACCACAGGGGAAAGGGATCCCGGCTCGCACTCGCACCCAGGTCGACTGGACCTGGGCATTGTCAATGCCGATTTCGGGCAAACCCGAGATCGGTGCTCGCGTGGCCGGGACGAAGCCGAGCGGACGTCTGCGCCCGGCATCGCACCGGGCGCCGTCGCCTCACGCCGCCGCCTKCTTCCGGCCCGGGGCGAAGCGGGTGTAGAAGGACTCGCCCTTCTTGGCCATGTCGAGGAGCAGCTTGCCGGGCTTGAAGCGCTCGCCGTACTTCTTCTCGAGCTGCTTGCAGCGCTCGACGAAGCGCTTCACGCCCATCATGTCGATGTAGGAGAGCGTGCCGCCCGAGTACGGCGCGTAGCCGAAGCCGAGGATCGAGCCGACGTCGGCCTCGCGCACGTCGGTGAGCACGCCCTCCTCGAAGCAGCGCGCGGTCTCCAGCGCCTGCATGACCAGCAGGCGGTCCTTCAGCTCCTGCACGTCGATCGTGTCGGGATCGAGCTTCGTGGTCTGCAGCTCGGCGAGGCCGGGCCACAGGCGCTTCGGGCCCGACTGCGGATAGTCGTAGAAGCCCTTGCCGTTCTTGCGCCCGAGCCGGCCGCGCTTCTCGACCATCTCCTCGAGCAGCGCCTTCTGGCGCTGCTCGATCGCGGCCTCGCCCAGGTCCTTCTCGGTGGCCTTGAGGATCTTCCAGGCGAGGTCGACCGCGACCTCGTCGTTGAGCGAGAGCGGGCCGACCGGCATGCCGGCCATGCGGCCGACATTCTCGATCATGGCGGCGGGCACGCCCTCGGCGAGCATCAGGTGACCCTCGCGGATATAGGTGCCGACCACGCGCGAGGTATAGAAGCCGCGCGAGTCGTTGACCACGATCGGCGTCTTGCGGATCGCGCGCACGTAGTCGAGCGCGGCCGCGAGCGCGGCGTCGCCGGTCTTCTTGCCCATGATGATCTCGACCAGCATCATCTTCTCGACCGGCGAGAAGAAATGGATGCCGATGAAGCTGCCGGGGCGCTTGGAGTTCTCGGCGAGCGAGGTGATCGGCAGGGTCGAGGTGTTCGACCCGAACACGACCTTGTCGCCGATCACCGCCTCGGCCTTGGCGGTGGTCTCCGCCTTCACGCTGCGCTCCTCGAACACGGCCTCGATCACGAGGTCGCAGTCCGCGAGCATGCCGTAGTCGGCCGTCGGCGTGATGCGCGCGAGCAGCGCATCGCGGTCGGCGGGCTTCGCCCGGCCCTTGCTGACCTGGCCGGAGATCAGCTTGTCCGAATAGGACTTGCCCTTCTCGGCGGCTTCCTGGTCGCGGTCGATCAGCACCACGTCGATACCGGCCTGCGCCGTGACATAGGCGATGCCGGCGCCCATGAAGCCGGCGCCGATCACGCCGACCTTCTTGAAGTTCGTGGGCGGCACGCCCTCGGGCCGGCGCGCGCCCTTGTTGAGCTCCTGCATGGAGACGAACAGCGAGCGGATCATGGCGGCCGCCTCGGGCGAGCGCACGACCTTGGCGAAGTAGCGCGACTCGATGCGCAGCGCGGTATCGAAGGGCACCTGCAGGCCCTCGTAGACACAGTGCAGGATCGCGCGCGCGGCCGGGTAGTTGTCGTGGGTCTCGCGCCGGTAGATCGCGTTGGCGGGCGGGAACACCATCATGCCGGCCTTGGAATAGACCGGCCCGCCCGGCAGCTTGAAGCCGTCGACGTCCCACGGGTTCTTGGACCTGCCGCCGGCCTTGATCCACTCCTTGGCGGCCTTCACGAGGTCCGCCGCCGGGACCACGTTGTCGACCAGCTTCATCGCCTTGGCGCGGTCGAGGCGCAGCTGGTCGCCCTTGAGCAGCAGCTGGAGCGCGTCGGCGGGCGGCATCATGCGCGCGATGCGCTGCGTTCCGCCGGCGCCCGGGAACAGGCCGACCTTGATCTCGGGGAGGCCGAGGCGGGTCTTGGGATTGTCGGCAGCGATCCGGTGGTGGCAGGCGAGGCAGAGCTCGAAACCGCCGCCGAAGGCGGAGCCGTTGATCGCTGCGACCCAGGGCTTGCCGGAGGTCTCGAGCCGCCGGTAGAGCTGCGAGAGCTTGCGGCTCTGCTCGAACACCATGGTGGCCGCGGCTTCCTCGCCCTTGCCGGCGAGGATCTCCTCGTAGCCGGCGCGGAAGCCGTTGAGCATGGTGAGGTCGGCGCCGCCGCAGAACGTGTCCTTGCCCGAGGTGACGACGACGCCCTTGACGGCGGCGTCGTTCGCGACCTGCTCGACGACCTTGCCGAGCTCGTCCATCATCTCGAAATCGATCAGGTTCATGGTCCGGCCCGGCATGTCCCAGGTGACGAGGGCGATGCCGTCGGCGTCGACGTCCAGCGTGAAGTTCTGAAAGGCCATTGATCTCTCCTGCCCTCGCGGGCCAATCCAATCCTGCGATGGGGCGCTGCCGCGCTTCGTGGTCTCAGACCCGCTCGATGATAGTGGCGGTGCCCATCCCGGCGCCGATGCAGAGCGTGATCAGCGCCGTCGAAAGGTTGCGCCGCTCGAGCTCGTCGAGCACGGTGCCGAGAAGCATGGCGCCGGTGGCGCCGAGCGGATGACCCATGGCGATGGCGCCGCCGTTGACGTTGACCTTGGCGGGATCGATGTCGAAGGCCTGCTGGTAGCGCAGCACGACCGAGGCGAAGGCCTCGTTGACCTCGATGAGATCGATGTCGTCGAGCGTCATGCCGGCCTTCCTGAGCAGCTTGCGGGTCACGTCGACCGGACCCGTGAGCATGATCCCGGGCTCCGAGCCGATATTGGCGAACGCGCGGATCTTCGCACGCGGCTTCAGCCCGGTGGCTTTGCCGGCCTTCTTCGAGCCGATCAGGATCGCGGCGGCGCCGTCGACGATGCCGGACGAGTTGCCGGCGTGGTGCACGTGCTTGACGTATTCGACGTCCGGATGCGCCTGAACCGCGACCGCGTCGAAGCCGCCCATCTCGCCCATCTGCACGAAGGACGGCTGCAGGCCGGCGAGCGACTGCATGGTGGTGGTCGGCCGCATGTGCTCGTCGCGGTCCAGGATGGTGAGGCCGTTGACGTCCTTCACGGGGACGACCGAGTTCTTGAACCGGCCGTCCTCCCAGGCCCTGGCGGCGCGTTTCTGGCTCTCGACCGCGTAGGCGTCGACGTCGTCGCGCGAGAAGCCGTACTTGGTCGCGATCAGGTCGGCCGAGACGCCCTGCGGCATGAAGTAGGACTTCACCGCGATCGCCGGGTCCATCGGCCAGGCGCCGCCGGAGGCGCCGATGCCGACGCGGCTCATCGATTCGACGCCGCCGCCGATGGTGAGCTCGTGCTGGCCCGACATGACCTGGGCGGACGCGAAATTGATCGCGTCGAGGCCGGAAGCGCAGAAGCGGTTGATCTGCACGCCCGGGACGGTGTCGCCGTAGCCGGCGGTGATCGCGGCCGCGCGCGCGATGTCGCCGCCCGCCTCGCCGACCGGGTCGACGCAGCCCAAGACCACGTCGTCGACCAGCCTGGCGTCGAGCGCGTTGCGGTCGCGCACGGCGGAGAGCGCCTGCGCCGCGAGGCTGAGCGCGGTCACCTCGTGCAGCGAACCGTCGGACTTGCCGCGCCCGCGCGGGGTGCGGACGTGATCGTAGATGAAGGCGTCGGCCATGACTTCCTCCTCGAGGGATCTGTGAACCGTTAGAGGCTTCGCGCGATCAGCAGCTTCATGATCTCGTTGGTGCCCGCATAGATGCGCTGGACGCGCGCGTCGCGGTACATGCGCGAGATCGGGTATTCGTCCATGTAGCCGTAACCGCCGAACAGCTGCAGGCAGCGATCCACGATCTTGTTCTGCAGGTCGGTGATCCAGTACTTCGCCATCGAGGCGGTCGTGGTGTCGAGCTCGCCCTTGATGTGGCGCTCGACGCAGTGGTCGTGGAACACCTTGGCGATGGTCGCCTCGGTCTTGCACTCGGCGAGCACGAAGGAGGTGTTCTGGAACTCGATGACCGCCTTGCCGAAGGCCTTGCGTTCCTTGACATAGTCGACGGTCAGGCGGAGCGCACGCTCGATCATGCCGATGGCGGCGGTCGCGACGATCAGCCGCTCCTGCGGCAGCTCGGTCATCAGCTGCACGAAGCCCTGCCCCTCCTCGGCGCCGAGCAGGTTCTCGGCCGGCAGCTTGACGTCCTCGAAGAACAATTCGGAGGTGTCGGCCCAGTCCATGCCGAGCTTCTTGAGCTTGCGGCCGCGACGGAAGCCGGCCGCGTCGTCGGTCTCCACCACCATCAGCGAGATGCCCTTGGAACCCTTGGCGGGGTCGGTCTTGGCGACCACCACGATCAGGTTCGCGTGCTGGCCGTTGGTGATGAAGGTCTTGGAGCCGTTGAGCACGTAGCCGTTGCCGGACTTCTTGGCGGTGGCGCGCACGCCCTGCAGGTCGGAGCCGGTGCCGGGCTCGCTCATCGCGATCGCGCCCACCATCTCGCCGGTCGCAAGCCGCGGCAGCCAGCGCTGCTTCTGCTCCTCGGTGCCGTAGCGCAGGATGTAGGGCGCGACGATGCCGGAATGCAGCGGCGCGCCGATCGAGTCGAGGCCGGCGAGCGCGAACTCGCGGTTGATCACCGCCTCGTGCGCGAAGGTGCCGCCGGCGCCGCCGTACTCCTCGGGGATGCCGGCGCAGAGCAGGCCGGCCCCGCCGAGCCTGGTCCAGGCGGCGCGGTCCATGATGCCGGCCTCGGTCCAGCGCTCGGTCTCGGGCGCAAGCTCGGCGCCGATGAACCGGCGCGCCTGCTCCTCGAGCAGCACGAGGTCCTCCGTCATCCAGGCCGGACGGGGAAGATTGAGAGCTTCCATGGCGTGTCCTTGTGCGGGGCGTTGATCGTCTCTTGTTTCCGTCGTCGCGTGCGCCGATCCTAGCCGAAGTCGGGACCCGCGCCCGCATCCCTTGCGCGCATGCCTCGGTCGCGTCAGCGCCCCATGTCGCGGTCGGGATGCTGATGGCTGACGAGCCGCGTGGCCGTTTCGGCCGGCAGCCAGTCCTCGGTGCGCTCGGCCGGCAGGGTGGCGATCGTGTCGAACCAGGAGACCTTGCTCTCGACGCCGTACTGCATGGCCGGGCGCACCGCCTCGGGGTCGTCGAGGCTGCACATGGTCACGCTGATCCGGCCGGTCCCTTCGAAGCCATAGGTCAGCGGCGTGCCGCAGGCACCGCAGAAGCCGCGCTCGGCGAGGCTCGAGCTCTTGAACAGGCGCGGCGCGCCGCGGGTGAAGCGCATGTGCTCGCGGCGGCCCCCCGTGAAGGCCATGAAGGGCTGGCCCGACGCCTTCTGGCACATGCGGCAATGGCAGACGCTCGCATGGGTGGGCCGCTCGGTCCATTCGTAGCGCACGGCGCCGCACTGGCAGCCGCCGGTCAGCCTGTCGCTCCGCACCTCGGTCATGTCCGTCTCCGACCCGTCGGCTCTCAGAAAGCCTCCGCCGGGAGCTCCATCATGCTCGCGGCGCCCGACTGGATGCGCTTGAGCTGCGCCGCGCTCTCGGGCAGCACACGCTCCATGAAGAAGCGACCGGTGACCAGCTTCGCCTTGAGCCGGTCCTCGGCGCCGTCGGCGCCGGCCTTCAACTTGTCCTGCGCGGTCTTGGCCATCTGCGCCCACATGTAGCCCAGCGCCACCAGGCCGAACAGGTGCATGTAGTCGGTGGAGCCGGCGCCGGCATTGTCGGGTGCCTTCATGGCGTTCTGCATGAACCACATGGTCGCCTGCTGGAGGTGGCCGAGCGCCTCGCCGAGCGGCCCCAGATAGGGCTTCATCGCCTCGTCGCCGCCGTGCTCCTTCACATAGGCCGAGACCTCGTTGAAGAACGCCATCACGGCGCGGCCGCCATCCTTGGGCAGTTTGCGGCCGACCAGGTCGAGCGCCTGGATGCCGTTCGCGCCCTCGTAGATCATGGCGATGCGGGCGTCGCGCACGAACTGCTCCATGCCCCACTCGGCGATGTAGCCGTGGCCGCCGTAGACCTGCTGCGCCATCACGGCGTTGGCGAAGCCCTGATCGGTCAGCACGCCCTTGATCACCGGCGTGAGCAGGCCCATCTGGTCGTCGGCGGCCTGACGCGCCCCGGGGTCGTCGGAGCGGTGCGAGACGTCGCCCTTGAGCGCGGTCCAGAGCACCAGCGCGCGTGCCGCCTCGGTGAAGGCGCGGATCGTCATCAGGATGCGGCGGATGTCGGGATGCACGATGATGGGGTCGGCCGGCTTGTCGGGCGCCTTCACGCCGGAGATCGCGCGGCCCTGCAGGCGGTCCTTCGCGTAGGTCACCGCGTTCTGATAGGCGACTTCGGAGAGCGCGAGTCCCTGGATGCCGACGCCGAGGCGCGCCTCGTTCATCATCGTGAACATGGCATTGAGGCCGCGATGCTCCTCGCCGACCAGCCAGCCCACGGCGTTCTCGTAGTTGAGCACGCAGGTCGAATTGCCGTGAATGCCCATCTTGTGCTCGATCGAGCCGCAGACCACGCCGTTGCGCGCGCCGAGCGAACCGTCGGCGTTCACGAGGAATTTCGG
>PQAH01000021.1 GCA_003105195.1 Bradyrhizobiaceae bacterium | reverse complement strand
GCCCGGCCAGGCGCAGCATCGGCGCGTTTTCCGCCAGCACGAAGCCGGTCATCTCGCGAAGCCCCCGCCGGCGGGCGGCGTCGACGAGGGCTGTCATGAGCACGCGGCCCAGTCCCGCGCCGGCCCAGTCGTCCACCACGCTGATCGCGAATTCGCAGTCGTCCCCGCSCGGGCCGATGACGAACGTGGCCGAGGCGACGATGTCGATGCCGTCTTCCGCGGGGACGGTCGCCGCGATGGCGAGCCCCTTTTCGGGAAACGAGTCGAGGACCTGKCGRAGCCGCGGAATGTTGGCCTCGCGCACGGAGTGCATGAAGCGCATGTAGCGCGCCTCGGCGCCCAGCCGGTCGAAGGCCTGCAGGATCTCCTCCTCGTCCGCGCGCTCCATGGTGCGCAGGCGCACCGTGCGCCCATCGCGCAAGGCGACGTCGACGGGCTCGAAGGTCGTTGGCATGGCCACTGCGCGGGAACCGGGCGATTGCCGGGCGCTTCGCGTTTCAGCGCGCCGCCGACTTCTCCGGCTGCGGCGCCGGGGCGAAGCTTCCGCCCAAAGCGAGGTGGAGGTTCACGCGCTGCACGAGCCGCTCGCCCGTGGCCCGGGCAAGCGCGGAGCGGGCCGCCGACGCGGCGAGGAGCTGCTGCTGCACGGCGCGCTGGTCCACCGTTCCTACCCGGTAGCGCACCTGGGCGAGCTCGAGGGCCTTCTCGTTCTCGGCGACCGACGCCTCGAGGACCGGAACGCGCTCGGCGAGGTTGAACCCGGCCGAAAGGGCGTTCTCGACTTCCGAGAAGGCGCGCGCGCCGATGCGGCCGTAGTCGGCGACGGCCGCCTTCTGCTCGGCGGTGCGCACCTCGACCTGCGCCTGGAGGGCGCCTCCCGCGAAGAGGGGCATCAGGATGTTGCCGCCGGCGCTCCACGCGGGGTTCTCGCGGTCCTTGAGGAACACGAGGTCGCTCGTGATGCTGCTGCCGCTCGCGGTGAGGGAGATGCGCGGCAGCCGCGCCGCCTGCGCCTCGCCCACCAGGTAATACGCCGACGCCACGCGCCGCTCCGCGGCGGCCACGTCGAGCCGGCGCTCGAGGAGCTCGGAGGGCAGTCCCGCGGGCACCGGCCCGGGGAAGCCGGGGAACTGCGCCGCCGCGTCGAGCGCGCCGGCGGGGTAGCGCCCGACGAGCGTCTCGATCGCGCGGATCGCCTGYTGCTCCGCGAGCTGGAGCTGGAGCACCGCATCCCGGTAGCCCTGCAGGCTGGCCTGGGCGACGCGCACGTCGTACTCGTCTCCCCTTCCGATTCGCTGCCGCTCGCGCGCCAGSGCCGCGAGCTTMTCCGCGGCCGCGGACATCTCCTGSGCGATGACGCGCTGGCGCCGYGCCTCGATCGCCAGGAACCAGCTCTTGGCGACCACGGCGGCGATCGATTGCCGGGCGTACTCGGCGTCCATCGCCGTGGCCTGGTACTGCGCCGAGCCCGCCTCCGCCTGGGACCGRACGCGCCCCCAGAGGTCGAGCTCCCAGCTCACGAAGAGGCCCGCCGTCTCGAAGGCGCTTCCGGAGTCCGTGCCGGTGAAGCTGCCGGAGGCCAGCAGGTTCACCTGCGGGTAGAGCGTCGAGCCGGCCTGCTTCGCGTAGGCCGCCGCGCGCTCGACGCGCGCCGCGGCCACGCGCAGGTCGAAGTTGCCGGCGAGCGCCTCGAAGACCAGCGCGTGCAGCTGCGCGTCGCCGAACGTGGCCAGCCAGTCGTCGCGGACGGCGCCCGGCTCGCCGCCCTTCGATGCCCAGGCCGCCGGCGTCTTCATGGCGGGCATCGCGTCGGCGCGAAGCGCGTCGCGCTCCGGCGGCTGGTTCAGGGCGCAGCCGGCGAGTGCCAGTGCCGCCGCAAGCGGCGCCGCGCGGACCAACCGATGGCGGGGTGAGGCGCCCATCAGTGCAGCTTCAGGATCAGGTAGTCGGTGATCGAGCCGATGCGAAGGATGACCATGCGCAGGATGTGGATCGCCTTGCCGTGCTCGGTGTAGATGGCGGCACCGCCCATGGCGCCGGCGGCGAGGAACAGATCCTTGTCGCGCGGCTCGACATTGAGCTTYACCGGGAAGCGRCCCGGGTACTGCGGCATGGCGCCGGTCTGCGGCAGCRCCAAGCCYGCCGGCGACTGGCCCTGGCCCTGCGCCCAGACGATGGAATCGACCTTCGCCTTGATGACGCGCCCGGGGTAGGTCTTGAGCGAGATCTCCGCCTCGTTGCCCGGCTCGACCTGGTGCAGCTCGTTCTGGTGGTAGAGCGCGATCACCTGGTACTCGTCCTCGACGAAGGTGATCACGGGAAGGGCGGGGAACGCCGCCGTCATCGAGCCGGGGCGCAGCTGAACGTTGATCGCGTAGCCGTTTGAGGGCGCGGTGACCGTCGTCTGCGACAGGTCCCACCTCGCGCTTTCCAGCTGCGCGCGCACCTGCGCCACCTGCGCGTACTCCCCATTGACCYTGGCCCCCAGCCGCTGCTTCACCTGCCGCTCGCTGGCCATCGCCTGGACCTGGGCCGAGCGCGCCTGCGCCTCCGCGCTGCGGGCTCCGTCCAGGGAGCCTTCCAGCTCCTKGAGGTTGGCCTCGGCCTGCTCGAGGTCGAACTTGTTGCCCGCGCCGGTGCCGACCAGCTCGCGGTTCTGCGCGACGCGAAGCCGCGCGAGCTCGGTCTTGGCCGACACCTCGCGCACGCGCGCCGCCGCCTGGTCGATGGCTCCCTTGGCCTGGGCCACGGCAGCGGCCGCGCCGGCGAGCTGCTCTTCCAGCTCCTTCGACGTGCCGATGGCGTTGGCGAGCTGGGCTTCCAGCGCGTCGACCTGCAGCTTGTAGGGGGTCGGGTCGATCCTGAAGAGCACGTCGCCCTTCTTCACCGGGCGGTTGGGCTC
>PQAH01000020.1 GCA_003105195.1 Bradyrhizobiaceae bacterium | reverse complement strand
TGTCCCGACCCCCGGAAATAGATCTCGTCGAGCAGGGACGAGGCGACCCAGGGTACGTTCTCGCCGTTCGACGCCCGCGACACGCCGATGCGCGTGCGGTTGAAGGCCTGCTCGGCGGTCTGGTTGGGCGAGCGCAGCTCCTTGATCAGCTCGGTCACCAAGATGCTGGTCTGCTCGCCGTCGCGCTCGGTCACCAGCGACCCGGGCGCCGCGGAAAACAGCGCCAGCGTTCCATCCGGCGCCCCGAGCGGCGCCAGTCCCGCGGGCGAAGCCCGGAACCGGCGCTCGAAGGGATTGCGCCTCGCCGCGTCGACGATGATGATCTTGACCTTCGCGCCGCGCCGGTTCAGCTCGGCGAGAAGATCGTCGACGCCGACGCCCTCGCGCGTGACGTCGGTCTCGGACCAGATCTGCGCATTCACGGGAATGAGAAAGCTGCGCCGTCCCGCCTGCAGTCCGATGCCGCCAAAATAGAACAGTGCCTCGGTACCGTTCTGCACCTTCGCGGTGAAGCCCGCGATCGCGCGCTTCATCTCCTCCTTGCCGAGATTTTCCTGAAGCTCGACATCGAAGCCCAGGCGCTTGAACTCGTCGGCGAGAACGCGCGCATCCCTGACCGTGGTGGACAGTGGCGTGCTGGCATCGGGATAGCTCGAATTGCCGATGATGAGCGCGATACGGTTTGCGCGCTCCTGCGCCAGGCCTTGGGACGTCGGGATAATCAACATGCCCACGAGGCAAAGCAGGATTCGGATGCTCATCCTCAAGATGCCTCTTGCGGTCTCACCTGTCTCGGCACGGCCTTGTTCTCACGCCGATCGCGTCGTCGGCTCTTGCTCGAGAGGACCTGCAGAACGACGCGTCTGCGAAGAGCCAGGTACGGCAATGGCCACGTGCTGCCGCAAGGCCCCTCAAGTCCCCCCAGGCGCAAGCGTGATTACTATAAACCGACCAGAGACTTCGGACAACCAATGCGCCGCGACCGCAACGCGGTTGCCAATTCAGGCCGTCCATGGGCATGATCGGCCACGGGAACACGGCGTCTGCAGCGGCGACGAGTGGTTGCGCACCGGGACATGCGGGCGCGGATGCGTGGCCGTCGGGATCCGATGCGACGTCCAACGACGAAAGGGGACGCTCGATGCGCGCGAGGGGCCGAGACATGCACGGCATCAAGAAGGTCACAGTGGCCGCACTGGTGCTGGCCAGCTTGATCGCGAGCCGCGATGGTTTCGCGCAGGGCGCCGAAACCCTGACGCCCTCGCCGCCCGGGGCGACGGTCTATTTCGTGGACCTCAAGGATGGCGCCACGGTGCCCGAGAAGCTGAGGGTCTTTTTCGGGTTGAGAAACATGGGCGTCGCGCCGGCCGGGTCGGACCTGCCCAATGCGGGTCACCACCATCTGATCATCGATTCCAATCTACCTCCCCTCAACCGGCCCATTCCGAACGACTTCAAGCATCTCCACTATGGCGCAGGCCAGACCGAAGCCGAGATCACCCTTTCACCGGGCAAGCACACGCTGCAGCTGCTGCTGGGCGACAAGAACCATGTCCCCCACTCGCCGCCGATCATGTCGCCGCGGATCACGGTCAACGTCGTGCCCAAGGGCGGGCCGACCCCGTCGGCCGCCGGAGCCGAAGTCTATTTCGCGGATCTCAAGGACGGCGCGGTGGTATCGTCCGAGCTGACCATTCATTTCGGGTTGAAGAACATGGGCGTCGCGCCGGCCGGTTCCGACCGGCCGAACTCGGGGCATCATCATGTCCTGATCGACACCGACCTCCCGGCGCTGGACCGGCCGATCCCGAACGACTTCAATCATCTCCATTTCGGCGCCGGGCAGACGCAGGCGACCGTGAAGCTCTCGCCCGGGGAGCATACGCTGCAGCTTCTGTTCGCCGACAAGGATCACATCCCCCATACGCCGCCGCTGTTCTCGCAACGCATCAAGGTGCGAGTGCCCGAGCCGCATGTGCGGACGCCCTCTCCTCCGGACGCCAAGGTCTATTTCGTGGGGCTGCGCGACGGCTCCGTCCTTCCGCCAAACCCGACGATCCATTTCGGGCTGGTCAATATGGGCGTCGCGCCGGCCGGTCTCGCAAACCCCAACACCGGCCACCATCACTTGCTGATCGACACCGAGCTCCCGCAGATGGACCAGCCGATCCCGAACGACTTCAAGCATCTTCATTTCGGAGCCGGCCAGACCGAGGCGGAGGTGACGCTGCCGCTCGGCCGGCACAAGCTCCAGCTGCTGTTCGGCGACGCCAACCACGTTCCGCACGATCCGCCGATCATGTCCGCCCCGATAACCGTGACGGTCACGAAGGACGGGAAGTAGCACGTGACATCGGCGGGTCGCGAGGGCGGACGATCCGCTCCGCGCGCCCGAACGGCCGGCGCTCCGGGCGTCAATGCGCGGGCGCGCGGTCCTGCGGCGCCGCCGGCGCGGCGGCGTGCTTGCCACGCAGTCCGAACATCCGTCCGAACAGGAGCCAGGACACTCGGCCGACATCATCCATGATGGTGAAGAAGGCCGGCACGAACAGCAGCGAGAGTACCGTCGAGGCGATCAGTCCGCCGATGACGGCAATCGCCATCGGCGAGCGGAACTCGCCGCCGGCCCCGAGGGCGAGCGCGCTCGGCACCATTCCGGCCACCATCGCGATCGTCGTCATCACGATCGGCCGCGTCCGCTTCATCGCGGCGTCGATGATGGCGGTGCGGCGGTCCATCCCGGCCTGCATCGCTTCCACGGCGAAATCGATCAGCATGATGGCATTCTTGGTGACGATTCCCATCAGCATGAGGATGCCGATCACGACCGGCGTCGTGATCGGCAGCGACGTGATCAGCAGCGCCGCGATGGCGCCCGCGATCGAGAGGGGAAGAGAGAAGAGAATGGTCAGCGGATGCAGCATGCTGGAGAACAATATGGCCAGCACGATATAGACCATGAGCAGCCCGTTGCGCATGGCGGCGCTGAACCCGTCGAACAGCTCGGCCTGCAGCTCCGCGTCGCCGCCGTCGCCGACCGTCACGCCGGGCGGCAGGTTCCTGATCACCGGCAGATTACGCACCGCGGTGGCGGCCTCGCTGAGCGCCGCGCCGTCGACGAGATCCGCCTCGACGCGCGCCTGGCGCTGCCGGTCATAGCGCGAGATGCTGACGGGACTTGCGTCGAAGGTGATGTCGGCAAGCCCGGCCAGCGGGACGCCCGGCCCGGCCCTCGTCGGGACGCGGATCTGCTGCAGCGCCTGCAGATCCGCGCGCGCCTTCTCGTCCAGCAGCACGCGGATCGGGATGATCCGATCCCCGGCATCGAACTTCGCCAGGGCGGGGCCGACGTCGCCGATCGTCGCGACCCTGATGGTTTCCGACAGGGCTTCGGTCGACACGCCGAGCCGCACGGCGAGGTCGCGGCGCGGATAGATGCGAAGCTCGGGCCGGCTGAGCGTCGCGCCCGACGAGACATTCGTCACCGAGGTGACGCGCCGCATTTGCGTCGCGAGCTCGGCCGCGACATTGGTCACGGTCGCGTTATCCTCGCCGGTCACGATGAATGTGACGTTGCGCTGCCCGTTCTCGTCGATGAACCAGTAGCGGATGTCCGGAACGCTGGCGAGCTCGCGGCTGATCGACTGCTCGAGCTGGCGCTGTGACAGGGAGCGGCTCGATTTCGGCACGAAATTGATCATCATCGCGGCGTTGCGGACGCCGACCGCGCCGCCGGGAATGCGCCCGCCGTCGACGAAGACGCTGGCGACCTCCGGACGGCTACGCAGGCGATTGACGATCGAATTGGCGACCGCCTCGGTATCGGCGAGCTGCGAGCCCGGCGGCAGCTCGATCGCCAGCAGCGCCCGCGAGATGTCCGCCACCGGCAGGAAGCCGGAACTGAGAAAGCGCGCGCCATAGAGCGAAGCAGCGAACAGCGCCAGTCCGAGGATGACCGTCAGGAAGCGCAACCGCACGGCCCAGCCGACCACATGCGCATAAGCGCGCATCGCCGCCCCCTCGCCCCGCTCCTCGTGCGGATACGGCTTGAGAAAATAGGCCGCCAGCATCGGCGTGATCAACCGGGCACACAGCAGCGAGAACAGCACCAGCACGGACACCGTGATGCCGAACTGCTTGAAGAACTGCCCCGGGATCGACGGCATGAAGCTCGCCGGCACGAACACCGCAACGATCGTCAGGCTGATCGCGATGACGGCGAGACCGATCTCGTCGGCGGCTTCGAGCGAGGCCTGGTAGGGCGACTTGCCCATCCGGATGTGCCGCACGATATTCTCGATCTCGACGATCGCGTCGTCGATGATGATGCCGGTCGAGAGAATGATCGCGAGCAGGCTGACGATGTTGAGCGAGAAGCCGAGCATGTCCATCACCCAGAAGGCCGGAATGATGGAGAGCGGCAGCGCCACAGCGGCCACGATGGTCGCGCGGATGTCGCGCAGAAACAGAAAGACGACGACGACGACGAGCGCGGCTCCCTCGTACAAGGTGTGCAGCGCCGAATCGTAGTTTCCGACCGTCTGCGGGACCGAGGTGTCGATCAGCTTGAGCGCCACGTCGGGATGGGCCGCCTGGATCTCGGCGATGCGTGCCGCCACGGCATCGGCGACGGCGACGTCACTGGCGCCCTTGGCGCGCAGGATGTTCACGCCGACCACCGGGGTCCCGTTGAACCGGGCGAAGGTGCGCGGTTCGGCCACCGTGTCGGCAACGACGCCGAGGTCGTCGAGGCGCACTTCGCCGCCGGTCGGCAGGCCGATGCGCGTGGCCGCGAGATCCGCGATGCTCTTGGCGCCGGCCAGCGTCCGGATCGCCTGGTCGTTGCCGCCGATCTCCGCCCGCCCGCCCGCGAGGTCGACATTGCTGCCGCGCAGCTGTCGGCTAACGTCGAGTGGGGTCAGTCCCACGGCCTGGAGCCGCACCGGATCGAGCCCCACGCGGATCTCCCGGTCGACGCTGCCGATGCGCTCGACGCTGCCGACCCCGCGGACCCCCTGCAGCCCGCGCACCACGACGTCCTGCACGAACCAGGAGAGCTGCTCGGGCGTCTTTCCGGGCGCAATGGCCGCATAGGTCAGGATTGGAAGGCCCGCAATCTCCACCCGCTGGATGATCGGCTCGTCGATCCCCCGCGGCAGGTCGGGGCGCGCCCGCGCGACCGCGTCCTTGATGTCGTTGACGGCCCGGTCGGTGTTGGTTTCGAGCCGAAACATGATGGTGGTGTTGGACAGGCCGTCGGTGATCAGCGACGTGATGTGATGCGCGCCCGCAACACTCGACACCGCGTCCTCGATGACCTTCGTCACCTGCGATTCCAGCTCGGCCGGCGCCGCACCGAACTGGAACACGGTCACCGAGATCACCGGCGCGTCGACATTCGGCATCCGCGTGATCGGCAGATTCATGAAGCTCAGCATGCCGAGTGCGAGGATCGCCGCGGCCATGACGATCGAAGGCAGCGGACGGCGTATCGACCACGCCGAAATGTTGACGGCCATCGCGCCTGCTCCCCGCTCGATCGGTCGCGCGTTCTACCGGCACCGGACGGATGACACCGCCGAAAGCAGCCCCGCTGCGCGCGTACGATTGCGAAGTGTGCCAGCGCGACCCCGCTGGCGCAATACATCGCCGGGACACGCTCGCAGGACCGCCGGCTCGCGGTGCCATGTTGATTCTGCGGCGGGCTGCTTTAGTGTCGCGGTGACCGGGTTTCGGGGCTGCGCGAGGCTCAGTCTCGAACTGCTGGACGACCGCCGCTCGACAGTCCGGGTTTCGCCGATGGCCCCCATGTTTGATCACCTTCGGTTTGCCCGGCCGGCACATCGACGGTGCAGGCATCATCAACGATCGCTCGCGGCTTGGGAGCTGGGGAGATGAAGCGTCAACGAGTTGCGGCTATCCGGCGCATCTTTCCGGCGGACGAACCGGCATCCGAGGAGCAGAACGAATGGGCCGAGCAGACCGAAGCGCTTCCGGCGCCGGCCGGGGCAGGCGTCGTGCGCCCGATGCCGCGGCGCAAGATGACGCTGTCGCTGGAGGATCTGAAGGTCGCCTTGCCGCGCGCCCGCCGCGTGGTCTTCAAGGCGAGCATCCCCTACGCGGCAAGCCGGCTGCTCTACTGGCTGTGGGGCTTTCTCAAGTTCTACGCCGGAAACCTGGGCGACGTCGTCAGGCGCCGCGCCAGCACCCAGCGCCGCGCCGAGCGCTTGCGCCGCGTGTTCGAAAGCGCCGGACCGACCTTCGGAAAGCTCGCGCAGCAGCTTTCGATGCGGGCGGACATGCTGCCGTATGAGTACTGCGCCGAGCTCAGCAAGATGCTCGACCGCGCCGCGACCTTTCCGACCGAGCAGGCGATCGAGATCATCGAGCGCAATGTCGGCCGTCCGCTGGCGGACGTGTTCGAGGTGTTCGATCCGACCCCGATCGGATCCGCGTCACTGGCTTGCGTCTACCAGGCCCGGCTGCGCACGGGCGAGCGCGTCGCCGTCAAGGTGCGCCGGCCCGGCATCGGGCCGTTGATCGCCGCCGATCTGCGCGCGCTCGATTGGCTGCTGATCCTCGGCGAGACGCTCACGATCATCCCGCCGGGCGTGACGCGGTCGTTTCGAAGGGAATTCGAGGCGATTCTCTTCGCCGAGATGAATTTCCGGAATGAAGCCCGCTACACCGACATCTTCCGGCGGCGTGCCGCGAAGCAGAAGAAGGGCGTCACCGCGCCGCGCGTTTACTTCGAGTTCTGTACCGAAGAGGTGATGGTGAGCGAATTCGTCTCCGGCGTGTGGATGTGGGAGCTGATGGCTGCGGTCGACAGCAACGATCAGGAGTTCCTGTCCAGGGTACGCCAGATCGGGATCGAGCCGAAGGCACTGGCGCGCAAGCTGGTGGCGGTGATGCAGCGCGAGGTGCAGGAGGAGCTCTTCTTCCACGCCGATCCGCACCCCGCCAACCTGGTCGTGATGCCGAACAACAGGATCTGCTTCCTGGACTTCGGCGCGATCGGGCGCTTCACGACCCAGACCCGCAAGACCGTCCGCCAGTTCCAGCATCACATGATCCAGGGCGACATCGGGCGCATGACCAACTGCGCGCTCAGCCTGCTCGGACCGCTTCCGCCACTGGATGTGGAGGGCATCCGCCGCGAGTTCGAGAAGATCTATGCCGAGGCGGTCTATGCGATGCGCGCGGACGACGCCGAATGGTGGGAGCGCAGCGCGGCGCAAGGCTGGCTTCGCTTCATGGAAGTGGCGCGCCAGTTCTCCATTCCGGCGGGCGCCGACACAATCCAGTTCTTCCGCACGACCTTCGCGTATGACGCGGTCATCATGCGTCTCGACAAGGATCTCGACGTCACCAAGGAATGGGAGACCTATGCGAAGCGGGCCGCCAAGGAGGCGCGCCAGCGCGTGCAGTCGAGCATGCGGGAGAGGCGCCGCGGCCTGACCGACATGGATTTCATGAAGCTCGAGGAGTTCGGCGACACGGTCAACCAGCTCGTCTTCCGGCTCCAGCGCAACATCGAGAATCCCATCATCCATTTCCGCAACATTGTCGGAAAGATCGCCTATATCGCGTCGCTCATGCTCAAGCTTGCGTTCCTGGCCGGGGCGGCCATCGGCATCGGCCTGCTCGCCGATGTCGTCGCGCGCCGCTGGTTCGGACGCGCGATCGACTGGTCGGCGATGCTCGAGCGGGTCACCCAGTTCGGATGGGTCCAACTGCTGGTCATCGCGGTGATCCTGGTCGTCATCCGCCGGATCATCTTGCGCCTGAACCAGCCCGATACGCGGCTTACTCCGGAGACCTAGCGCGACTCAAGGGGAGACCGGCCTCCCGGATCGACAGCGACAGCGGGATTCCCTTGGCGTTCGAGCAATCCATGTGCCCCCGCGTCTCTCCGGAGAACGCGCCCCGGTAACTGCACTGGTCGCCATTGAACGAGATCGTCGCGCTGATTCTCGCGAGAGGTCCCGATCCTGAGATCCTGAAGCTCAGAATCCCCGACTTCTCGACCGGCCCCTCGACCGTGCAAAGGCCGGTATGTCGCCAGGTGACCGGACCGGACAGTTCACCGCCGGCTCCGGGCGTCACTGCGGCCTTGACGTCCCACTCGGAGAGGTATCCGGCCTTGCCCTCGACTTCCAAGGGCCGCGACAACGCAGGTCCGCAGGCGAGACCAAGCCCCGCAATGGACAGGAAAATCCGCTTCGCATGCATCGTGTTGCCCGGCAGATCGGGGACGTCCTCGCACGCCGGACAATGTACGGCCTGCCGTGCTCGGCGCAAGCGTGCGGAACCTGCTCGGTTGCGAAACCGGCTCGCATCAGCATACAATCATCAATGCGGCCGCTGTTCGAGCGGTCCGAATGGCCTGGAACAGGAGGGTGACGCCCTCGTTTGTTGGTGTCATGATCCCCCGACCGGCCCCGGCTCCGGCGAAACGATCAAGGTGATTCCGACGGTTCAGGCGGCGAACGTTTCTGCAACTTCACCCACGCCAGGAAAGACGTCATGGACAAGCTTGTCAGGCGCGTCACCCTCATCGAGCGAAGTGGTCAGAACCGCGAAGCGAAAGTCGTCTACGAGAGCGATGAAGAGGACGACGACGATCTCCCGCCGCATCTTCGCCGCATGGAGAAGAGCGTTCGTCATATGCTGAAGGCGCAGGTGATCGCCGCGCAGGAGGCCTACGAACGGCATCTGGAATCGGCGGGAAAGGGCGGCAATCACTGGCTCATGGATGCGCCGCGCAACTTCATGAGCGCGCGCAAGAAGGCCATGAAGGAAATGCGCCACGCCGCCCCGATCCGGGTGGAGAAGAATCCCGAATATGACGAGGAGGATTGAGAATGGCGGCGCCATCCCCGGTCACCGAATCCAACCAGGACAAGTCCAGCCAGGAGAAGTCGGGCAAGAGCTCGATGGTCATCGTCGAGCTCGATGAGCCGCAGTCGCCGACGGCCATCAAACGGCTGCGCAAGGGCAAGGGCCGATTGTTCGGCAATGTCGACCAGATCGTGAAGGACTTGATCGACGATGGCACCGTCAAGGCGAACGCTCAGCCCGTGGTGATCATCATCCAAGCCATGCCCGCACCGCCATGGGCGTTTGACGACGACGACGACTGATCCGCTCTGTCGCGACGATCGCGGCGTGCACGTCCGCTTCGCGGGCGAAGGCGGTGCCGTGTCCGGCGTGCATCTCGACGGCCGATCGCTGTCCTCTTGAAACCCGGCCGCCTATGCCGCACAATTCCCTAGCGGCAGACGAGCACTGCGGCAGAGCGAAGATGGCGCTGGAGCGAACTCAGCGCGCAGAACTTCGGATGATCAGGTCACGGGGGACCTTCGCAGCAACGAGGCTTGTATGATCAAGTCCGGACGATCCCTGCGGCTTGCCCGCCTGCTCAAGGGTGGCCACGAGCCGTTGCTTCTCGTCCCCATGGATCACACCCTGACGGACGGACCCTTCACCGACGCGCAACGCTACGACCGCCTGCAGAGCATCCTCGCCGCCAATGGCGCGGACGCCATCGTGGTGCACAAGGGGCGGCTGGGCCTCCTCAATCCGCTCGTCTACGAGCGGATCGCGGTGGTGGTGCACATCAGCGCGTCGACACGCTATGCGCCCGACCCCAACTACAAGTACCAGGTCGGCGACGCGGAAGATTGCCTGCGCCGGGGCGCCGACGCGATCAGCGTGCATGTCAATCTCGGCTCGGTGACCGAGGACCAGCAGATCCGGATGATGGCGAACACGGCCGACGCCTGCGACCGCGCCGGTCTTCCGCTCATTGCCATGATCTATCCGCGCGGACCCGGCGTGACGGACCGGTCCCGGCTCGAGACCGTGATGCACGCGGCCGCCCTGGCGGCGGATCTCGGCGTCGACATCGTCAAGCTGCCGCTCGGCGGCCCGATCGATGAGATGCGGCAGGTGGTGGCCTCTTGCCCGATCCCGATCGTCACGGCCGGGGGCGCGCAGGTGCCGGACGTCGACTTCAACCAGTTTGTCGCGAATGTGATGAAGGCCGGTGCGCGCGGGATCGCGGCGGGTCGCAACATCTTCATGTCCGCCGATCCCACCGCGAAGGTGCGCGAGGTTCGCAAGCTGCTGGATGCGAACTATGTCGGCGCTCCCATCCGCGCGTCCCTGGCGGGCGCCATCGCGGACCAGACGGTGCAAGCCGGCGGGCTGCTTCATTCGTCACTGCCGCTTCTCGACCAACGCGGAGTAAATGCGTGACGACAGCATGGATCGATATTCGCGGCGTCCAGGGCGACAGGATCGCAGACGTCGTGGCGGCCGCCGCCGAGAACCGGATCGAAGCCATCGTGACGGATGCTGCCGCCGATCAGGCGATCGGCGCGCGGCGCAACGGCCTCCAGTGGGTCACCTTCGGCGAAGCCTCCGCTCCCCGTCGCGGGGCGCGGGAGGAGAACGAGGTCAGCGTCCATTCCTTCAACGGGCACGCCAGTGAACTGCTTGCGTCGCGTCTCAAGCTCGGCGACCGGGACGGCATCCTGATCGACGTCGACAACAAGGAGCGGCTGGACGAGGCCTGCGCCGCGGTGCGGGCCGGGTTCCTCACCGTCATCCGTTTCAAGGATCCCACCAAGATCCCGCTCGAGATCGTGCTTGCCGCGGGCTCGCGACGCGGCGCGAAGATCATGACCTTCGTATCGGACCTGGACGAGGCCGGCGTCGTCATGAGCGTGCTGGAATCCGGTCCGGACGGCGTCATCATGACGCCACGCTCGGTCGCAGATGTGGAGGCGCTAGCGCGGCTCTGCACGCCGGAGCGGCCGCGCCTGGAGCTGACGGAATTCGTGGTCACCGAGATCTCCAATGCGGGCACCGGGGACCGGGTATGCGTCGACACGTGCTCGAACTTCCATGAGGACGAGGGGATCCTCGCCGGGTCCTTCGGCGGCGCCTTCCTGCTGTGCTGCAGCGAGACCCATCCCCTTCCCTACATGCCGACCCGGCCGTTCCGGGTCAATGCCGGCGCGGTCAGCTCCTACGTGCTGTCGTCTCCGGAGCGCACGAACTATCTGAGCGAACTGCGCCAGGGCCATGTCGTGACCGGCGTGCGGGTGAACGGCGACACCCGGCCCCTGGTGGTCGGTCGCGCCAAGATCGAGACCCGTCCCTTGCTGCTCGTGAAGACGCGAAGCCAGGACGGGGCGACCGCCTCGCTCATGCTGCAGAACGACTGGCACGTCCGCGTGCTGGGTCCCGGCGGCGTCGTGCACAACATCACGGAGCTCAATTCCGGAACCACCGTGCTCGGCTACACCGCGGCGCGCTCGCGCCATGTCGGGATGGCGGTGGACGAATATTGCCTGGAGCAGTAGTCGTCAGTCGCTTTCGCCTCGCTCGAACAGCCGCGCGACGGACCGTCGCGCGAGAACGCTCGCCACGCGGCGACGATAATGTCCGGGCGTGAAGGTCGTCTTCATCGACATGACCTGGTCGCGCACCAGGGCTTCGAGCCTGTCACGCGACTCCTCATCGAAGCTTCGGCCGCGGAGCGTCTCGGTCCCGGCGAGCAGGACGGGCCTCGGATTGGTGCCCGTGAACGCGATCCGCAGATCCGCGAAGGCGGGCCCGTCGCGGCGCAAGGCCACCGCGACGCCCGCCACCGGATACTCGATGGAGCGGCGGATGCGGATCTTGTCGTAGCCCGAGATCAAGCCGGGCGTGCGTCCGGCCCGCACCGCGATGACGAATTCCCGCGGTCGCAGTCCGAGATAGGACTTCCCGTCGCCGAGGGTTTCGCTGAAGGGCCGGTCCTGGCGCGCATGGCCGATATAGAGCCGCTCCAGCGGAAAGATCCGGCGTCCTGCGGGTCCGCCGACCTCCACTTCGGCGCCGTGGACCAGGAGAGCCGGCGCGAGATCGCCGCTGAAGGTCGCGAAGCAGACGCCTCGGCTCTTCGGCGCCACATGGCAGATGGCGCCCGTGGTCTTGAGGCAGTGGTTGATCGCACCGCGCCACCATTCGCTCTGATTGTAGAAGATGCAGCGCGTGTCGAGGCACAGATTGCCCCCGACCGTGCCCATGTTCCGGTGGGTCGGTCCGGCGATCGAGCCCGCCGCCTCGGCGACGGAGGCGAAATGCTGCTGGACGCCCGGATGTGCGGCCACTTCGGCCAGGGTCACCGCAGCGCCAAGCTCGATGGCGTCGGCATCCGCCCGGATGGTGCGCAGTTCGGCGACCTGCGAGACGTCGATCAGGACCGAGGGCGCAACGATCCCGCGTCTGATATTGACCATGAGATCGGTCCCGCCCGCGATCAGGCGGCTGTCTGGCGCGGCCGCCCGCGCCCGCACGATGTCGTCGATCGACGCTGCGTGCGTCACCGAGAAGTTCGGCAGGACGTCCATCAGGCGTGCCCGCGCCGGCGCTTCTCGATCGCGGCGAGAATCCGGTCCGGCGTCATGGGCAAGGCGTCGAAGCGGATGCCGATGGCGTCATGGACCGCATTCGCAAGCGCGGGAAGGAGTGCCGCCAGCGAGCCCTCCCCGGCCTCCTTGGCGCCGAAAGGCCCGTGAGGGTCGTTGCTCTCGACGATGCCGACCTCGATGTCGGGCGAATCAAAGATCGTCGGCACGCGGTAGTCGAGCATGTTGGCGGCCACCATGAGCCCCTCATGGTAGCCCATCTCCTCGCTCATCGCCTGCCCCATGCCCATCCAGACAGAGCCCTGCACCTGTCCCTCGACGGTCAGCCGGTTGAGCGCCTTGCCGCAATCATGCGCGACCCAGACCTTCTCCACGTTCACGACGCCCGTGTCCTCGTCGACGCTGACCTGGACCACCTGCGCCGAATAGCTGAAGGCCATCGTGCCGCCGATCGCGGCGCCGAGGTATTTCTTGCCGCCGTGGGACTCCGGGATCGTCGTGTAGGTCCCGGTCACGACGATCGTTCCCCCCCGGAGCGCCTCTGCGGCGACCTCGTCGAAGGACAGGCCGGTGTCCTGCGCGCCTGCGCGGTAGTGCTCGCCGAGGCATTCGACATTCTCGACCCGCGTCTCGAGCCGGCGCGCCGCCGCGTTCAACAGGATGGTCTTGAGCTGCCGCGCGGCATCGAGCGCCGCATTGCCGACCTGGAACGTGACGCGGGACGAATAGGACCCGTTATCCGTCGGAACGAGATCGCTGTCGCCGCTGATCACATGGACACGATCGAGGCCGAGGCCGAGCACCTCCGCGACCGTCTGCGCAATGACCGTGGTCGAGCCCTGGCCGATCTCGGCGGCGCCGGAGAGCACCGCGACCGAGCCGTCGTGGTCGAGCCTGACCTTCACGGTCGCGTTCGGCTCCGAGCCGGGGTTCACGGCCTTGGACGCGCCGCTCACGTAATGCGAGCAGGCGAAGCCGAGCCCCTGGCCGCGCGGGAGCCTGCCCCGCCGCTCGCGCCAGCCGCTCCGGCGCTCGACCCAATCGATGCACTCCGGCAGGCCGTAGGAGTTCACCATCAGGTCGTTGTCCGTGAAGGTCGGCGGGACCAGGAGGTTCGCACGCCTGACTGAGAGCGGATCGAGGCCGAGCTGCTCCGCCATCCGATCGAGGAGGCTCTCGAATGCGAAGCGCACATTCACGGTGCCGTGACCGCGGAACGCCCCGCAGGGCGGCGTGTTGGTGAGGGCGCGCACCCCGTGATAGTTCACGTGCTTGAGGTCATAGAGCCCGTAGAGCAGCGAGCCGGCATATAGGATCGTGACGATTCCGTAACCCGAATGCGCGCCGCCGCGCTGGATGCAGTCGCACTCGACGCCGGTGATGCGGCCATCTCGGCGCAGCCCGATCTTGACCCGGATGTGGCTTTCGGGGCGGCCACGATGGGTCAGGAAGGTTTCCTCGCGCGTGACGACGAGCCTGACGCGGCCCCGGGTCTTGCGGGCGAGCAGCGCGGCGATGAGCTCGACGTTCAAGGTCTCGGTGCGCGCCCCGAAGCCGCCTCCGACATGCGGCTTGATCACACGGATCTTCGACATGGGCAGCTCGAGGACGTGCGCCATCATGAGATGGATGTAATGGGGCGTCTGCGTCGTGGCGTGGACGGTCAGCCGGTCGGCTTCCGCGTCGTAGTCGACCAGTGCCGCGTGCATCTCCATCTGGTTTTGGCACACCTCGGGGCAGTGATAGGTCCCTTCCTGCACCAGGTCGGCCTCCGCGAAGGCCTGCGCGACATCGCCGATCTCGAACCTGACCTCGCGCTCGATATTGCCGCGCTTGCGCTCGTGGATCGGCAGCGCGTCCGGCGCGAGCGCCTCGGCGGCGCTGAAATAAGCCGGCAGTTCGCGCACCTTCATGCGGATGAGGGCGATGGCAGCCTTGGCGGTCGCATCGTCCACGGCGGCGACGGCCGCGACCGGCTCTCCGCGGTAGCGAACCTTGCCGCGCGCCAGCGGATGCTCGCTGCGCGCGATCGGCAGCACGCCGAAGGTGCGGTCGCAGTCGGCACCCGTGATGACGGCGCGCACCCCCGGGAGGCGGGTCGCTTGCGAGACGTCGACCTCGAGGATCTCGGCATGGGCATAGGGGCTGCGATAGAGTCGCGCCACCAGCGTGCCGGGTCGGACCGCCAGGTCGGCCGTGTACCTGGCCCGGCCCGACACCTTTTCGGGTCCATCGACCATCGGCACGTAGCCGCCGATGCCGCTCTCGAGGGGCGCGTTCATCAGCAGGATCCGGGCCGCGCCACACGCGCCCTCACGCCCTTCGACTGCAGCGCCGCGGCATGCCTGACCGCCTCGATGATCTTCACATAGCCGGTGCAGCGGCAGATGTTGCTGCCGAGCGCCGCGCGAATTTCGTCATCGGTCGGATCCGCGTTCCAGCGCAGCAGCGCAGTGGCCGCAACCACGAATCCGGGCGTGCAGTATCCGCATTGCGCGCCGAGCTTCTCGTGGAAGCCGCGCTGGACAGCCGAGAGCATGCCGTCGGCACCTGCCCCCTCCACGGTCTCGACGCGCCGGTGCACCAGGCTGCAGGCGAGCGTCAGGCAGGACAGGCGCGGCACCCCGTCCACCAGCACCGTGCAGGCGCCGCATTCGCCGCCGTCGCACCCGGTCTTCGTGCCGGTCAGGCCGACGGTCTCGCGCAGGTAGTCGAGCAGCAGCAGGTTGTCCTCGATCGGGTCCGCCCGACGCTCGCCGTTCAGTTCGATCTCGAGAACGCGCGTCATTCCGACTCGACTCGTTCGGGATCGGTCTCCGCGGCCGTCGTCAGTTGGAAGCGGCGGTCGCACTCGCGAGATCCGCGGCTCCCAGCGCGAAGAGCGTCTGGTTGTCGATCTCGCCGACCTTGAGACCATAGCGCTCCTGGAAGGCGCGCACCGCGCCTCGCGTCACCGGCCCGAGGATACCGTCCAGCCGCCCGGGCTCGAAACCCTTCTGCCTGAGGAGACCCTGCACCCTCCTGACGCCGTCATCGTCGAGCCGAGGCACGGCCGCCATGTCGAGCTGCGAAATGGGCGAAGGCGCCTGCGCGACCGCCGGATGGCTCGCCAGCACGATAGCCGCGAGGGCGAAGGTTACGACTTTGAGCGCTGTCACGAATGCCCCCGTGCGGCCATGAGCCGATCCTCTCCCGAGCGGCGCTGACCGAAGTCTAGGTCAAGACGCGGCGCCAGGGAAGGCGTCCCCGGCAAGGCGCGGTGTGAAGCTTGGCAATGTCGGAAAGTGGGTGTTCAATTCGCCCGAGGATGTCGGAAAGGCCGGATCTTTTGGTCCGGCATGCGCCGCATGGACGTCGTTCGACCGACACACGCCCCCCGGAGGAGACCATGACCTTTCCCCTGTCTCGGCTGCGCTGGCTCGTGCTCGCTGCCACGAGTGTCGTTTCAAGCGCCGCATGGGCCCAGAGCGGCGCTTGGTGCGCGGATCAACGAGGGGGCGGGAGCAATTGCAGCTTCAATTCGCTCGCGCAGTGCCAAGCGACGATCAGCGGCGTCGGCGGCCTCTGCCGTCCCCGTCCGGGAGCGGCGCCCGTCGCGACCGGCCGGGGCCCGGCCGCTCGGCGGGAGGCGGCCGGGCAAACCCAGAAGAGCCGGCGGATCACGGTGCGTGAGCGCCGCAGGATGATGAAGGAGGAGATGGAGGCGCGGATCCGGCAGCAGAAGGCCGCCCGTGCCGCGGCAGCCGCAAGACGGACACCCCCCTCCCGGGCCGGCTCGGGCCCGGCCGCTTCGGTCGGCGCAGCGCCGGCCGCCGCCGCGGTGAATGTGACCACCGTGGATGTCTCCGCGGTCCCCGCCCTCGATCGCGACGACATCCGCAAGGTGCAGCTGGCGCTGCGCGAGAAGGGTTTCGATCCCGGCGCGTCCAGCGGCACCCTCACGGAGCGCACGCGGGCCGCGCTGCGCGGCTTCCAGGAGCGGTTCGGTCTCAAGGCCTCGGGAGAAATCGACAACCAGACCCTGCTGGCCCTCGGCCAGCCCGAGCTGGCCGGCCGGTAGACCGCAACGCCGCTGCCGAATGTCCCGTCGCGATGTCCCGACGGGCCATGCGTGGCCGATCCTCGACGCGATCGTGCGCGTGGTCCCGCGGGCACGATCGACTGGGTTGTGACGCCGGTCACAGCCGCTCCAGCCGCTCGACGGCATGATCGCCTTCGTCGGCCACAACCACACCGGCGACCGGTGTTCAGACAGGAGCGGATGATGTCGGATCAACTCAACTCCGGGAGGCACGCCTCGTTGCGCCGCCTCGCCCTCGCGGCGGCAGTGATCGTCGCAACCGTATCCCAGACGACCGCAGGCTTCGCGGTCGGGACGGCCCGGCAGCGGGCTGCGTGCACGGGCGATGTGCTGCGCCTCTGCTTCACCTCGATCGGCAGCGATCGGGCGATTATCGCCTGCATGACCGCGAACAAGGATCGCCTGAGCAAGCGCTGCAAGGCGACCCTGCCGCCGATCTGACGCGACGCAGCTCGGATGAGCAGATGGCGCAGAGAGCCGGATCCGCGTGCCGCCTCTCTGCGCTGGCAGCTTCGGTGAGGTTCCAGTAGAGTCGCTGCCGCAGCCTCGGGGGGATGGCGGATATGAAACGGCCATTTCGGATCGCTGCGGTCGGCGTTGTTCTCGTGGCGGCCATTGCCGCGGGCCTGTTCTGGGGCCTGACCCAGCTCTTCCCGAGCTACATGGACCGCGCCCCGACGCTCGCGGCCGTCACTCCGCTTCCGTCGGTCACGCGCAGCTCGCTCATCGTCGCACCGATCTCGATCCCGCTGAGCGCGATCCAGGAGGCGATCGAGACGGGAATTCCGAAGGACCTCGCCGGAAAGCCTGAAATCCCGCTTCCGCCCATGCTGGCCAGTCTCGACCTGACCTATACGCTTGCCCGCGAGCCCTTCGTGATCACGGCGGCAGCGGAGGGCTTTTCGCTGACTGCCGACCTGAAAGGGACCCTGCGCGCCACGGGCCTGCAGAATCTGCCGATGCCGCCCGGCATGGGCGGACAGGCCGGCTCCAGGCCGGACCAGCGCGGCTCCGGCGCGTCACGGGGCGGATTTGGGCCCCCGGGCTTTCCGCCGCCTCCCCCCGGCTTTCCCATGCCTCCCGGCTTTGGCGGCCCACCCCCCTTCCCGGGCGGCGCGCCGCCGGTACAATCCGGCCGGACGCCATCGGCCGCCGGCCAGGAGACCTCGGGCGAGCAGAGCGCCGCCCTCAGCGGCCGCATCGCCATCACCGTGCGGCCCGATCTGCGGCCCGAATGGCGCCTCGAACCGAATCTGACCGCACAGGCGTCGATCTCGGACGTATCGCTGACGATCATGGGCAACATGCTCAGCCCGTCGAACGAGCTCAAGTCGATGCTGGAGCGGATCATCAACCAGCAGCTGGCAACGCTGCAGACGCGGCTCAACGACACCCCGATGCTGGAGCAGTCCGCGCGCCGGGCCTGGAGCGAAATGTGCCGTTCGATCCCGCTCGGAGCGGGCGCGCCCGGCGTTCCGCATCTGTGGCTCGAATTCCGTCCCGTCGAAGCCCTCTCGGCGCAGCCGCGCATCGACCAGACCGGCCTCTCCCTCACGCTCGGGACCCGCGCCGAGACCCGCGTCGTCCCGGCCGCGACGCGCCCCGACTGCCCCTTCCCGGCTCGTCTCCAGATCGTCGCGCCGATGGAGCAGGGGCGCGTGAACATCGATGTGCCCGTCGACATTCCCTTCGCGGAGGTGACGCGACTGATCGAGGCGCAACTGAAAGGCAAGACGTTCCCGGTCGACGGGGGCGGCGCCCTCAAGGCGACAGTCCGGAGCGTGAAGCTCGCGGCTTCGGGCGACCGGATCCTGATGTCCCTCGGCGTGAAGGCGAACGAGACGCATACATGGTTCGGGCTTGCGGCCGACGTGACGGTGCATGTCTGGGGCCGTCCCGATCTCGACCGGCAGCGGCGCGTCCTTCGCTTCGAGAACGTCGCGGTGGATGTCGAGTCGGAAGCGGCCTTCGGTGTCCTGGGCTTCGCGGGGCGCGCGGCCGCCCCCTATCTGCAGAAGACCCTGGCCGACAATGCCGTCATCGATCTCGCGCCGCTGCTCGCGAACGCCCGGGAAAATATCGAAGCGGCCGTCGTTGAGTTCCGGCGCAACGCGCCGGGCATCGTTCTCGAGGCGACCGTCGACGACGTGCGCCTGGCCGGCATTCAGTTCGACAGCAACACCTTGCGCGTGATCGCGGAGGCCGACGGCACCGTCCGGGTCAATGTCACCCGGCTCGCTCCGCAATAAGGATCCACGCCGCAATGCAGCGCCTTGAAATCCGCGATTACGACGGCGACTACGAAGACATTGTCGATCTCGCCCGTCGGGTGTGGGTGCCGGAATATGGCGGACGAATCTGGATCCCCTTGCCCGAAGCCGCGTTCCTGCGCCAGAGGGCCGGACCTCAGACCGGCGGCATCTGCAAGGTCGCGTTCGAGGACGGCAAGCTGGTCGGCAGCGTCTTCTCGGTGCCGCGCACGCTGCGGGTCGCCGGCACCCGGCACCAGGTCTCCCTCTACACGGGCTTCTCGGTCGAAGCGTCCAGCCGGCGGGCCGCCCTGCCGCTGATCGAACGGCTGCGTCGCACCAATGAGGAGCGCGGAGACGTGTTCGGCATCGGCCTGGTGCTGGATGACCCGAGCTCCGCCTCGTACCGCTTCTGGACCAAATATGCCGAGACGTTTCCGAAGAGCTTCCGGTTCGTATTCCGGGGCGGCTATCTGGCGAAATTCCTCAGACCCGATGTGCTTGCGCGCGCGGGAATCATGGCCTGGGAGCGGATGGCGAGCCGCGTGTTCGGGCCGCTGCTCCGCTTGAGCCCCACGGGCCACGATCCCAACATCCGCAGCTATCGGGCGGCGGATCTGGAGCGTTGTGCCGAGATCGTGCAGCGCATGACCCAAGGCCTCGACTGGGCCATGGAATGGTCGCTGGATGAATTGTCGGGTCAGCTCGCGGGGCCGGAATGCACGACGCTCGTCTACGAACGTGATGGCAAGGTGCAGGGTGTGATCAGCAGCCACGCCTTGCCACTGCTCGGCCGGCAACTCATGCGCTGCGCGTTTATCGATCTCTGGGCCCATGACGATCTCAATGCCGCCGAGCGCGTGCGCCTCGTCGGACATCTCTGCCGGCAACTGTACGCCAGCGACATCGTTGGCGTAATCGCCCCACGCTCCTCCACCATGCCGACCGGTGCGCTCCTGGCCAACCTGTTCCTGCCCGGCGCGCAACACTTCCGGATCGGCATATTCCAAACCCGGCGCACGCCGGACCTCGCGACGCCGAAAACCTGGAGCTTCGAGATCACCTGATGCAGCACCGGGACTATTCAGTGTTGCCGCACGGGAAGCGCCAGATATAATTCGCGGGCGCGGTGAACGAGTGGCCGATTGGCAACAGACTTGGCTTAAATGTCAATGGTGTAGGCGAGATGGTCAGCTTCAGCGGGCAATCGTCAAGTAGCGTGAGGCAGATCGACCCGCAAGACGGTCGCGAGCCGCAGGAAAATCTTCAAATACAGGCGGATCTACCTCGTACGATCGCAGATGCCATCCGCATCAATGCCGCGCTTCGGCCGAAGCAGGCCGCGATCGTCGGAACGAACTTTCCCCCGATCTCCTATCGGGCCCTGCAGGACGAGATCGACGGCGTGCGCGCGAGCCTGTGCGCCGCGGGATTCGACCGCCCCGCCCGGATTGCCGTGGCCATTGCCGACAGCGCGCAAGCCGCGCGCGCCATCGTCGCCGTGACGTGCTCGGCCGCGGCCGTGCCGATCGATCCCAAGCTGACGGTTTCCGAGGTCGAGCGCTGTCTGCTGATCCTGCGTCCAAGGGCCGTCATGGTTCTCGGCAAGGGTGACTCGCCGGCCCGCACGGCCGCCGAACAACGCGGCATTCCCATCATCGAGGCGGATTTCCAGCCGGGACTTCGACTGGCTCCCCCGACGATCGGCAATCCGGTGCCGCCCGACGAGCCGCGCCCCGACGATCCCGCTTTCATCCTCCACACCTCGGGAACGACGGCCGAGCCCAACCTCGTCCCGTTCAGCCATGGCAACATGACGGCCGTCACCGAGCGGCTGCGGACATGGTTCGGGCTCACGCCGCAGGATCGCTGCCTGAACGTGTCTCCGGTCTATTACTCGCATGCCTTGACGACGACGGTGCTTCCGCCGCTGATCACGGGCGGAAGTGTCGCATTCCCCTCCAATCCCACGAATGTCGACCTCGACGAATGGTTCGGCGCCCTGAGCCCGACCTGGTACTCGGCCGGCCCGACTCTGCATCTCGCGGTTCTGGAGAAGGCCGAGAAACGCGCCGATGCCCGCACGATGCACGCGCTGCGGTTCATGTCCTCGGCCGGAGCCCCGATGGCTCGGGAGATCCATGAGCGCATCGAGACGACGCTCGGCATTCCGGTCCTCGAACACTACGGATCGAGCGAAACAGCCCAGATCGCGAGCAATTGTATTCCGCCCGGGCCCTCGAAGCTGGGCACGTGCGGCAGGCCTTGGCCGGGCATCGTCAAGATCGTGGACGACGACGCCCAGCCGGTGCCGGCGGGCGAGCGGGGAGAGATCCTGGTGCGGGGACCGTCGGTCATGGCCGGCTATCTCAATGCGCCGGAGCGCAACCGCACGATCTTTCTGGACGGCTGGTACCGCACGGGCGATATCGGCAGTCTCGATGCCGATGGATTCCTGACGCTGCACGGTCGCGAGAAGGAGCTGATCAACCGCGGCGGCGAGAAGATCTCCCCCAGCGAGATCGATCAGGTCCTGATGCGGCATCCCGCGGTCGCGCAGGCGGCCGCCTTCGGCGTGCCGCATCCGCGTCTCGGCGAGGACGTCGCCGCCGCTGTCGTGCTGCACCCCGGCACGAGCGTGACGCCTGCGGAGCTGCGCGAGTTCGCCAGTGAGCAACTTGCCTCGTTCAAGATCCCGCGCCGCTTCACCATCGTCGATCAGCTGCCCAAGGGAATCACCGGCAAGGTGCAGCGCAAGCGGCTGAGCGAAGCGCTCCGCCACAAGCCCGAGCCGGACGGACTGTCGGACCAGGGGCTGCACGACCATCTGCTGGAAATCTGGAAGCGCGTGCTGAAGACCGACGATCTCGGCCCGGACGATGACTTCTTCGAGAAGGGGGGCGATTCGCTGCTGGCCATGGATGTGAGCCTGGAGCTCCAGACGCTCCTCAAGCGCGAGCTGCCCGAGTCGCTCCTCTTCGAGGCACCGACAATCCGCGACCTCTTGCGTAGACTCACGGAGGAGTAGGGAAACGCGCCGAGCGTCGCATCGTGGATCGCGCGGCATTGCCGCGACAGCCGACAGGAGGATGTCACGAAACCGAGGTCGCGCGGTGCAACGCGCGGCTTGAGCGGCGTCATGCATAGAAACTGCGTGCCTTGATCGGACCAATGAGGACCGGCGTGAAGGACACCATTCTGTTGACCGGAGCGACTGGCGCGCTCGGATCGATGCTGCTTCATCGTCTTTCCGATCAGGGATACGACGTCGTGTGCCTGGTCCGGGCAAAGTCCCCCGGCGAGGCGCGCAGGCGCATCCGCGACCTCATCGGCGAGCGCGAAAACGTCAGGGCGGTTCGCGGCGACATCACCGAGCCGCGCTGTGGCATCAGCGATCTCGATCGCGAGCTTCTGGTCGGCCGGGTGAAGCGCATTCTGCACTGTGCGGCTTCGATCAACTTCACCGACAAGAACGAGACGCAGGTCACCAATGTCGCCGGCATGCTGAACGTCCTGGAGTTGATGGACGTTCTGGATGCCTGGCACATCATTCACGTGTCGACCGCCTATGTGGTCGGAGACGCACCATTCCTGTCCGAGAACAGCCTTTCGCTCGGCCAGCGCTGGCACAATCCCTACGAGGAGTCGAAGTTCATCGGCGAGAAGATGGTGCGTGCCTGGGCGCTGAAACGCGACGATCGCCGCTTCACCATCCTCAGACCCAGCATCCTGGTCGGCTGCGAGGACGGCACCACGCCGACATTGGACGCCGTCTATACCTATCTCGAGCCCTTGCACCGGGTCGCCGAGAGCCTGCGCGCGCACCGCGAGCGTCCCCTGCCCCCCGACGTGTCGCTGAGGTCCGATGGACGGATCAGCATTCCGCTCGCCGTCGTCATGGCGAACCAGCACATCAACTACGTGCCGATCGACTGGGTTGCCGACATGATGGCCGCGACGGTCGATTTGCCGCCGTGCAACGAGACGTTCCACTTCGTCCATCCCCATCCGCCGAGACTGCGCGAGTGCTTCGACTGGTCGTTGCAGTACCTGAAGCTCGATGGCATCGTCCTCTGCAGCACGCAACGTGCAAGAGACCTTGCCGTCCAGACCCAATCCGCGCTGGTACGCCGACTGCAGCGTCGGGTTGACGTCGTGCACGATGCATTCCGCCCGTACTGCACCCACGATCCTCGTTTCGAGCTGGAAGCCGCGCCGCGCCGCTTGGCTACGAGATACCGGCCGCCGCCGATCATCGACCAAAAATTCCTCGAGCGGATGTTGAGCTATGTGCGCCAGTGGTATTGGGACGTGGACCGGAAGCGCAACCGTGTCGACGCCTGACATGCGCAGAGGCCTTCTGCCAGCCGGGCGGGACGCGGATCGGCTCGCTGTCGAGGCGGGGTTCTCGTCCCCACGGCCGGGCGCCGGCGCCTACACGATCCGCGTGTTCGAGGCGGCAGCGGACATCGAGCGCACCGCCTGGGACGGACTTTGCGCCTCGTGCGCGGCGCCGGTATTCATGGATCTGCGGTTCGTGGCCGCGGTCGAAGCGGCGATGAAATCGACCTGCCGCTTCTGGTTCGTGATCGTCTACGACGACGAATGTCGGCCGGCTGCCTGCGCGGGCCTGACGGCCATGAAGGTCGATTTCACCGATTTCGGCGACCGCCGCGTGACCTGGATCGTCAAGTATGCGCCGTTCCTCGCGCGCTTCCGCAACATGCGGATGCTGTTCTGCAGCCTGCCAGGATCGCCGGGCGACCGCAGTCTCGTCATCGCGCCCGCTGCCGATAGCGGGAAGGTCCTCGCGCTGCTGCACGAGTTCATGCTGCGGCTCGCGACCGAGATCGGAGCGGACGCGGTCATCTTCAAGGAGTTCGCGCCGACCGATCTCGACGCGATGAAACCATTGCTGGGATTTGGCTATCAGCTGGTCGAGATTCCCGCGATGCATCTGTTGGACCCGACCTTCGGCGGGACGTTCGCAGACTATTGCGCGGCACTGCGTACCCGCTACCGGCAACAGGTCAACAAGTCGGTACGCAAGCTCAAGAACAGCGGTATCGTGTCGACCGTCTTGACCGAGCCCGATGCGATCCTGCGAAAGTACACGCGCGAGACGCATGCGTTGTACGAGGAAATGACGAGGAAGTCCGACCTGAGAATCGAAGTGCTTCCGTACGAATATTATTGTGAGCTCGTGCGCCGCATGGATGGCAGGATGGAGTTGATCTCGCTTGCCAGAGAAGACCGGATTGTCGCATTCGGCTGGTGCTGCTGCGACGACACGACCTACCACCTGATGTATGCCGGCGTCGATTACGGTCTCAACAAGGAATTCGACCTCTATTTCAACCTCATGTATGCGGGATTCGATCGCGCGCTTCGCAAAGGGGTCGCCCGCATTCACGTCGGTCAAACCGCGACCGTATTCAAGGCGCGCATGGGCTGCTCCCACGAGCAGCGCTACGTCTATACAAAGGGCGTCGGCTTCTTCATGACCAACCTGTTCCGTCTCGGATCGAGCCTGCTTGTCACCAAGAAGCCGTCGAGCCCGCCTGCAGACATCTTCAAGCGTCCGGGCTGATGCCCGGGTGACGCGGCGCTGTCAGCGACGCGGGGCATTGCGCGGTGAACCGTCAGCCCCATATCGTAAACCTCCGCCAAGCTGAGCGGACTCCCGGCCCTCTCCGGATGCTGCACCCCCGGGGCCACACCTGCCGCCACGAGCCGCTCGCAGCATCTATCGCGCGTCGTCAGCGACATCGCGCCGAGCCGACCATCGCGGTCATGCCCGCTCATGTCGGAATCGTCACGGGTCGCCGCGGTCGCGGATACCGCGTGATCTCCGGCAATCGCTGTCCGGCAGGGCGCATCGTCGCCCGGCGGCGTTCCGGCCGAGTGGGATGCGTCATCGCGGCGCTTCTACGCCGGCGTGAAGCTGCTGATCTTGCCGTTCACGTCCAGCGTGAAGGTCCCGAACCAGGTCTTCACCTGGCCGCCGCGGGCGTCGATGACATCGTTGCTCTTGTGATTGCGATCCCACTTCATGCCGCCGCTCACGAGGTCCAGCTCTGCGTCGGAGAGCTGCCGCGGCGCAGCGGTCGGCTGTTGCGTCGATTGAGTCATCTCATTGCTCCAATGACAAGGGTTCACGGCACGGGCGGGGCGCGAGAGCGTGAAGCGCTCGCGACCGCCCCGGCATCCGGATCACTGGGGGATGCAGCCCATCTTGCCGCCGCTCGAGCCGCAGACGGTGCCGTCGGATTCGATCCAGACGCTGCCGAGGCCCCTGACCGAGATGCCGGCGACGCCGTCGCCTGCGAACAGGCTGACGGGGCCGAGCGTGATCCTTGCCTTCTCGCCGCCCGAGACGATCTCGATCTCGTCGATCGACAGCTCGCGGGGCTCGTCCATTCCTGGGATCGTCATGGTTTCGCTCCTGGGTTCTGCCGGGCCACCCCGGCCACACCCAGAGCCTTTGCCGCGAAACTTCGTCGAGCGCTGTGACGGCCGTCACGGGCGTGCCATCACGGGGGCTCACATCTGCGAATACATCGGTTGTTGACGCGCCAGGGTGTCTGATCCCGGCTTCGGCGGATCGGGACGAGACCGTGACCGCGGCAACGACGAGTCGGCAGTCCGACCTGGATCTCCTCAAGACCCTCCTGGTCGTGGGGATGATCATCGCCCATGTGATCCAGCTGCTCGGCGCGAGCGGCCGCTTGTCGCCAGCCAGCCAGCTGGTCTCGGGCTTCGTCAATCTCATCTCGTTCTCGGGATTCCTGATGGCCTTCGGCATGGGCGTCGGCCTCTCCCGGGGCGGCCGGCCAAGCATCGGGGCGCGGCTGACGCCTGCGCTCGCCCTGCTCGCGGCGACCTGGGTGTCGTCGCTCGGATATGTCCTCCTTGTCTCCCGCGAGCCGGTCACGCTCGCGACGCTGACCGACCTCGTGACGCTGCGCGTGCTCCATGGCTACAGCGAGTTCCTGGCGAGCTTCTTCGTGCTGTGCCTCGGGCTCGCGTTGCTGCGCCCGGCGTTCGTCGCCATCGCGACGAACCCCTACTGGCTCTTCTTCGTGACGGTCGCGTGCCTCGCGGCGACGCAAGTCACGGTCTCGGCCAGGCTTCCCCTTGTCGGCACCCTGATCGGCTCGCGCTCGCGCTCGGGTCCTGCTGGCGGCCGCGGGAACCGTTCTTGACGCGGGACGTCCCGCCATGCGCCCGGCCGCCGCGGAGTTGCGGCAGTAACGCCACGTCTGATCGGCGGAGTGCGGTCGCTGGACGGAGCACGGCGGCATTCGCGTGATGGAGAACATGCTCGGCGACATTGCGCCAGCCGCGCCCCTCAGTTCGCCGACGCGGCCTGCTTCAGGAAGTCCGTCAGGGACGAGCGCGCGCCGAGCTCGCGGTCGAGCTCGTCGGCGGCCTCCTGCGCCCCTGGCGGCAGACGGTGCGCGATTCCCTTGTGGCAGTCGATGCAGGTCGCGCCGGTCTTGGCCGCCTCCTGATGCTTGTCGGCGGAGCGCTTCTCCTGGACGGACAGGTCCATATGGGTGATGTCGTGGCAGTTGCGGCGCTCGCGACTGTCGGTCGTCTTCATGGAGCGCCAGACGTTCTTGGCGAGCTGCAGCCGCTTGGCGTCGAACTTCTCCTTGCTGTCGATGCTGCCGAGGAAATGGTGCCATAGCTCGTTGGTCGCCTGGATCTTGCGCATCATCTTGTGGGTCCAGTCCTTCGGCACGTGACAGTCGGAGCACACCGCCCGCACGCCGGTGCGATTGGTGTAATGGATCGTCTGGCGGTACTCACGATAGACGTTGCGCTCCATTTCGTGACACGAAATGCAGAAGACCTCGGTGTTAGTCGCCTCCACGACGGTGTTGAAGCCGCCCCAGAACACGATGCCGGCGACGAAGCCGGCGATCAGCAGCGCGCCGATCGAGAGTGTCACCGGTGGGCTCCAGAAGCGGGTCCACATTCGGCGAAAAAATCCCGGGCGCTTCGCGGGCGCATCCGCCCCCGTCCCGCCGGTGGTGGGGCCCTGTTCGGTGATCTGGTCCATGCCGGTCTCCGCACTCCGGACGCGCCCGACGGCGCCGTCACTTGACCTCGGTGGCGTTCTGGAAGGTGTTGGTCACGAGCGGCTTGGCGTCGGCTTGCGGGACATGGCACGCCGTGCAGAAGAACCGCGTGCCGGAGATCTTGTCGAGCCGGTTCCCCTCGCGGTCGCTGTAATGCGTTTCGGACACCTTGGGCGCGCCAGCCTTGAGGTGCGCCGGCCAGTCATGACAGGTCATGCACTGGTTGTAGTCCTTGGAGATCTGGTAGCCCTCGATGCGGTGCGGGATGAGCGGCGGCTGCTGCCGGTAGGCGCGGCTGAACATTCCATCGGCCGGCGTCTCCTGCCTGGTGAGGCCGGGCGGCGGGTTCGTGTCCTCGAGCCCGAGATCGCCGCGCAGGCTCTTGAGGCCGACACGATCTTGCGCCTCGCCGATGCCGGTGAAGACGATGCCGGCGCCGAGAACGCCCATCGCCAGCGCCAGCAGTCTTGCCAATCGCGTTGCGTTACCCATGTTCAGACCTCCAGCGGGCGCGTGTCCGGGTTCAAGCGCTTGCTATCTTGGTGCGACGCTCGCGCGACCGGCTCGGCCTCGGGCGGCGCCGGATCGAGACGATCGTCGAAGCGGTGCGTCAGGGTGAAGACGCGTTCGGGGCAGACGTCGATGCAGCGGCCGCACACCGTGCAGTCGCCCGAAGCGATCACTGGCCCGCGGCCCGTTCTCTCGCCGCGCAGCGCCGGCGCGATGACGTGCATCTCGGGACAGACCGAGAAGCAGTCCAGGCAGTCGTCGCAGCGGGCCCGCCCGGGCGCCGAAACGCGCAGCAGCGTGACCCGGCCGACCAGGCCATAGAAGGCGCCGACCGGGCAGATGTGGCCGCACCAGCCGTGCCGCACGGCAAACAGGTCGAATGCGAAGATGGCGATCACGCCGACCACGCCCAATCCCGCGCCGAAGACCGCGGCGCGCCAGAACGCCGTGATCGGGTTCACCAGCTCCCAGGCGATCGTCCCGGTCGCGGCCGACACCACGAGGACGAGGGCGAGCAGCCACCAGCGCGTGGCTGGCTTCATGCTCCAGCCCTTGTCGAGATCGAACCGGCGGCGCAGATAGGCCGCGAGATCCGTGACCGGATTGATGGGGCACACCCAGCTGCAGTAGGTGCGGCCGCCGAGCAGCAGGTAGGCGCCGAGGACGATCGCGGCGCCGATCAGCGCGGTCGCTTCCGGCAGGTGCCGGGCCGCCAGGGATTGCAGCAAGATGAAAGGGTCCGTCAGCGGGAGGACGTCGAACGTGACGCTCGAGGCGAGCGTGCCCTTGGCGATCCAGACGCCGAACAGCGGGCCCGTCAGGAACAGGCCGAGAAAGCCGAGCTGCGCGGCGCGGCGCAGCAGCAGGAAGCGGTATGCGCGCCACCAGCCGTACAAGCGGGCCGCTTCTCGGCCGGGAATGCGGGAGGCGATCATGGCTGCGTCCCCGGCAGGCGCTTCGGCAGCTCGATCAAATCGGGGACCAGGGGACCGCCCTGCTTCTTCTTTTCCTCCCAGCCGAGGCGGTAGTGCTCGCCGAGCTTGCCGGTGGCGAGCGCGACCGGGAGCACCTTGATCGCCGCCTCCTCCAGCACGCAGGACCTCTCGCACTTGCCGCAGCCCGTGCATTGGTCGGCGTGCACGGTCGGCTCCATGATGGCGTGGCGGCCGGTGCGCTTGTTGTGTCGTTCCTCGAGGGTGATCGCCTTGTCGATCAGCGGGCAGTCGCGATAGCAGACGTCGCAACGCAGGCCCAGGAAGTTGAGGCAGGTCTCGCGCGACACCAGCACCGCGACGCCCATCTTGGCCTTGTCGATATCGGTGAGCGAGTGCATGAGCGCGCCGGTCGGACACGCCTTCACGCAGGGGATGTCCTCGCACATCTCGCAGGGGACCTGGCGGGCGAGGAAATACGGCGTCCCGGCCGCGGGACCGGCGCCGAGCTCGGCGAGCTTGAGCGTGTCGTAGGGGCAGGCACGCACGCACAGGCCGCAACGCACGCAGGCGGACTGAAAGGCGCCCTCCGCCAGCGCCCCGGGAGGACGCAGCGCGTTGGCAGGCAACGACTTCGACTGCTCGACCAATGCGACGAGGCCGAGGCCACAGGCCGCCACGCCGGTGGCCGTCCGGGCGGAGTCCTGCAGGAACTTCCGCCGGGACAAGGTCGTCTTCGATTGCGCCTGGGTCATGGCCGCTCGCGGCTCCGAGGCCGAACGCCTCCTGCTACGCCGCCTCCACCTTGCAGGCGCATTTCTTGAAGTCGGTCTCCTTCGAGATCGGGCACGTCGCGTCGAGCGTGAGCTTGTTGACGAGCTGCGTCTCGTCGAAGAACGTGATGAACACGATGCCCTTCGGCATCTTGTTGCGCCCGCGCGTCTCGACGCGCGTCGCCACTTCGCCGCGCGGGGTCTTGACCTTGACGGCCTGGCCGCGGCGCAGCCCGCGCTCCTGCGCGTCGTCCGGATGCATGAAGAGCTGCGCGTTGGGATAAGAGCGATGCAGCTCGGGTACCCGCCGCGTCATCGAGCCGGAATGCCAGTGCTCCAGCACCCGACCCGTGACCAGCCAGAGGTCGAATTCCTTGTTCGGTGCTTCGGCCGGCGGTTCGTAGGGACAAAAGATGACGCGCGCGCGGCCGTCCGGCTTGCCGTAGAACTTCACGCTTTCACCGGCCTTGACGTAGGGGTCGTAGCCCTCGCGGAAGCGCCAGAGCGTCTCTTTGCCCTCGACCACCGGCCAGCGCAGCCCGCGTGTCTTGTGGTAGTTTTCAAAAGGTGCGAGGTCGTGGGCCTTGCCGCGGCCGAACTGGGCGTATTCCTCGAACAACCCCTTCTGCACATAGAAGCCGAAGGCGTTGGATTCGTCGTTGTCAAAGCCCTGCTGCAGCTCCGAGAGCGGGAACTTGTCGACGACGCCATTCGCGAACAGGACGTCGTAGAGCGTCTTGCCGCGATACTCGGGCTTCTTTGCGATCAGCTCGGCCGGCCACACCTCCTCGACCTTGAAGTACTTGGAGAATTCCATGGTCTGCCACAGGTCGGAGCGCGCCTCGCCCGGCGCCTTGACCTGCTGGCGCCAGAACTGGCCGCGCCGCTCGGCGTTGCCATAGGCGCCTTCCTTCTCCATCCACATGGCGGTCGGCAGGATGAGGTCGGCGGCAAGCGCCGTGACCGTCGGATAGGGATCGGACACCACCACGAAATTGTCGGGGTTGCGGTAGCCCGGATAGCCCTCCTCGTTCATGTTGGGCGCGGTCTGCATGTTGTTCGTGCACTGCACCCAATAGGCATTGAGCTTGCCGTCCTTGAGCATGCGGTGCTGGACGACTGCGTGATAGCCGACGTTGCCGGGCAGCGTGCCGTCCGGGAGTTGCCAGATCTTCTCGGTGATCTGGCGGTGCGCGGGATTGGTGACCACCATGTCAGCCGGAAGGCGGTGGGCGAAAGTGCCGACCTCCCGCGCGGTGCCGCACGCCGAAGGCTGCCCGGTGAGCGAGAACGGCCCGTTGCCGGGCTCGGAGATCTTCCCGGTCAGAAGGTGGATGTTGTAGACGAGATTGTTCACCCAGGTGCCGCGGGTGTGCTGGTTGAAGCCCATGGTCCAGTACGACACGACCTTCTTCTTGGGGTCGGCGTAGAGCTTGGCAAGATTGACCAGCTTCTCGGGCTCGACGCCGGAAAGCTTGGCCGTGTAGTCGAGCGTGTATTTCGCGACGGCCTCGCGGTACTGCTCGAAGGTGATCTCGCGCATGCCGGCCGGATCGACGGCGCCGTCCTTGCCGGCCTTGTGGGATGCATTCCTGGCTTTCGCCTCGAGCGGATGCGTGGGACGCAGTCCGTAGCCGATATCCTCGACCGTGTGCGCGAAGGCGACGTGCTTGCCGACGAAGTCCGGGTTCACCGCATTGTTCTGGATGATGTAGTTGGCGATGAAATTGAGGATGGCGAGATCGGAATGCGGGGCGAACACCATGGCGTTGTCGGCGAGCTCGAAATTGCGGTTCTCGAAGGTCGACAGCACGTGGACCTCGCAGCCGCCGTGGGTCAGGCGCCGGTCGGTCAGGCGCGACCACAGGATCGGGTGCATCTCGGCCATGTTGGCGCCCCACAGCACGAAGCCGTCGGCGTGCTCGAGGTCGTCGTAGCAACCCATGGGCTCGTCGATGCCGAACGTCCGCATGAACCCGGCGACCGCCGAGGCCATGCAGTGGCGGGCGTTGGGATCCAGGTTGTTGGAGCGGAATCCGGCCTTGTAAAGCTTGGCGGCGGCGTAGCCTTCCCAGATCGTCCACTGACCCGAGCCGAACATGCCGACACCGGACGGGCCGCTCTTCTTGAGCGCGGCCTTCCACTTATCGGCCATGAGCGTGAAGGCCTGCTCCCAGCTGATGGGCGCGAACTCGCCGTTCTTGTCGAACTTGCCGCCTTTCATGCGCAGGAGCGGCCGGGTCAGGCGATCCTGCCCATACATGATCTTGGAAAGGAAATAACCTTTGATGCAGTTGAGCCCGCGGTTGACGGGCGCATCGGGATCGCCCTGGGTCGCCACGACGCGGCCGCCCTTGACGCCGACGAGGACACCGCAACCGGTGCCGCAGAAGCGGCATACGCCCTTGTCCCAGCGGATGCCGTCGCCACGCGCGCCAGGCGCCTGGGCGTCGGCCGTCTGCGGCAGGGTGACTCCGGCCGCCGCCGCGGTCGCGGCGATGGCGGCAGACTTGACCACTTCACGTCGCGATTGCTCGATCATGAATCAATGCTCCATGACAGATGTGCCGGCTGCAGCCGGCTCCAACTCGGTGTGGTGATAGACGAGCGCGGCCGCGACGATGCCGGGCAGCGTGTGGATCGCGGCGAGGCCGTCGACCGCCCGCGTCGTCTCCGTGTCCTCGATCGTGAGGATCAGCCGGCCACCCTCGGCCCGCCCGTGCAGCTCGACACCCGGCATGCCGGCGAGCGTGGAGGCGACCTCCGCGACCCGATCCGGAAAAGCGTGGACGAGGACACCGCAGATGTTCATGAGTCGACCTCGGGAACTGACGCGCCGGCGAGCGTGACCGAAAGAACGCCCGGGATCTCGCCGATCGAGGCCAAGGCGCTCGCCAGCCCGGTCTTCTCGCTTACGCCAACGCGCAGCTGCGTGGTCGAGCCGCGGAGGCCGCGGAGGCCGATCGCGGCCACCTGCCGCTCGATGTCGCTCAGGCGCCCGGGCGCGGCCTGGACCAGGATCGTGGTATAGGCGTGAGATGTTGCGGAGGTCTTCGCGGTGTCGCCGCGCGCGAGCATCCATTCACCCGAGAGGAATCCGCGACGGTGCACAGTCCGACGCTGCGGCGCGGCGGCGAAACGCGTGACCATGGAGCTCCCCCCGGAGCGGACGACCTTTGCGGCCGATGATCTCACCGTTGCGGAGGATGCGTATCGCGCTGCAGCAAGACGCGCATTGATCTATGTCATAGCTCGTCCATTGCGCGCGACGCCGTGCGGACCTCGCGCCCGAGTCGCACAAGCTCAATTCGTTCTGCTGCCGGAAGAGGCCTTGCAGACGGATGGCGTCCCGCGAAAGACGGGCGGCGAGGCCCGCGCCCCCCGTTGACGCGCATCAAGGTTCCGCCGCAGGCCGGGCCTAGACTTTCCGAGTGGACGCGAACACCGAGACCCGGCCGGCCGACGCGCAGGCGCGCGACCTGATCGCGGTGGTGCGGGCGCTGGTGCGCGAGCTGCATCCGCGGCGCGCGGACGCGATCGAGATCTCGCCGGCGAGCCGGATCGAGCGCGACCTCGGCATCGACAGCCTCGGGCGCACCGAGCTGATCCTGCGGGTCGAGCGCGCCTTCCGGGTCCGCCTGCCCGGCGCGCTCATCGGCGAGGCCGAGACGGTCGCCGACCTCATCGCGGCGCTGGCGAGGGCCGGCACGGCGCCCGCCGCTGCCCTGCCTGCGGCCCCCGAAGCCCTGCCGCCGGTGCCGGCCGCGAGTGAAGCGCGGACCCTGGTCGAGGTGCTCGAGTGGCACGTGGCGCGGCACGCGGACCGGCGACACCTCACGGTGCTGCAGGACGAAAGCACCGTGCTCGGCTCACTGACCTTCGCAGAGCTCCGCGCAGCGGCGCGCGCGGTCGCCGCCGGGCTCGTCCGTCGCGACGTCGCGCCGGGCGACCGCATCGCCCTGATGTTGCCGACGGGCCTCGATTTCTTCGCAGCCTTCTTCGGTGTGCTCTACGCGGGCGCGGTGCCGGTGCCGATCTATCCGCCGTTGCGGCTCTCGCAGATCGAGGACCATCTGCGGCGCCAGGCCGGCATCCTGCGCAATGCCGGCGCCTGCCTGCTGATCACGGTGCCGGAAGCGCGCGCGGCGGCGCTGCTGCTGCGCGGCCAGGCCGAGAGCCTGCGCGCGGTCGCGAGCGTCGCCGAGCTCGCAGAAGGTGTGCCGCTTGCGCTCCCGCCGGTCACGGATCCCGCCGCCACCGCGCTGATCCAATACACCTCGGGCTCGACCGGCGACCCGAAGGGGGTGGTGCTGAGCCACGCCAACCTGCTCGCCAATATCCGCGCCATGGGTGTTGCGATGGAGGCGAGCTCGGCCGACGTGTTCGTGAGCTGGCTGCCGCTCTACCACGACATGGGGCTGATCGGTGCCTGGCTCGGCTGCCTGCATTTCGCGGCGCCACTCTACGCGATGTCGCCGCTCAGCTTCCTGGTGCGTCCGGAGAGCTGGTTGTGGACGATGCACCGGTTCCGCGCGACGCTCTCGGCGGCGCCGAATTTCGGCTTCGAGCTCTGCCTCGGCAAGATCGACGATGCGGCCCTGGAGGGCCTCGATCTCGGCGCGCTGCGCATGGTCGCGAACGGCGCCGAGCCGGTGAGCCCGCAGACGCTGCAACGGTTCAGCGAACGCTTCGCCCGCTACGGCTTCCGGCCGGAGGCCATGGCGCCGGTCTACGGCCTCGCCGAGAACGCGGTCGGCCTCGCCTTCCCGCCACCGGGCCGCCTGCCGGTCATCGACCGCGTCGACGGCGCCGCGCTTGCGGGCCGCGGGGTTGCCGAGCCGGCGAGGCCCGACGACCCGCGCCCGCTGCAGATCGTCGCCTGCGGCCATCCCCTGCCCGGCCACGAGATCCGCATCGTCGACGAGGCCGGCCGAGAGGTGGGCGAGCGCCAGGAGGGCCGGCTCGAGTTTCGCGGTCCCTCGGCGACCGCGGGCTACTTCCGCAACGAGGCCAAGACCCGTGCGCTGATCCGCGACGGCTGGCTCGACAGCGGCGACCGCGCCTATGTGGCGCAGGGCGACGTCCACATCACGGGCCGGGTCAAGGACATCATCATCCGGGCCGGGCGCCACCTCTACCCGCAGCAGATCGAGGAGGCGGTGGCCGAGATCGGCGGCGTGCGCAAGGGCGGCGTGGCGGTGTTCGGCGTCACGGATCGCGCCTCGGGCACCGAACGGGTCGTGGTGCTGGCCGAGACGCGCGCGGAGGATGCCGGGGGACGCGGGGCGCTGCAGGCCCGCATCCACGAGGTCGTCACCGATGTCGCCGGCACGCCGCCGGACGACGTCGTGCTGGCGCCGCCGCGCACCGTACCGAAGACCTCGAGCGGCAAGATCCGGCGCAGCGCCGCCAAGGCGCTCTACGAGACCGGCACGGTCGGCGCGCCGCAGCGCTCTCTCTGGTGGCAGATCCTGCGCCTGTCGCTGGCGGCGGCCGGCCCGCAGGCGCGGCGCCTCGGCCATCGCGCGTTGGAGCTGCTCTATGCGGCGTGGTGGTGGCTGGTGGTGGCGTCGAGCGCAACGCTGGCCTGGTTCGCGGTCATGCTGCTGCCGCGCCGCGCGTGGCGCTGGGGCGCCGTGCGCCGCCTGGCGCGCGGAGCCTTCGCGCTGCTCGGCGCCGGCGTGACGACGCACGCTCTCGAACGCGTCCCACGACGCGACGCGGTGCTGCTGTTCAATCATTCGAGCTATGCGGACGCGCTCCTGCTCGCGGCCGTGCTGCCGGGCGAGCCCGCCTTCGTCGCCAAGAAGGAACTGGCCGGCCAGCTGTTCGCCGGGCCCTTCCTGCGCGCTCTCGGCACGGTCTTCGTCGCGCGCTACGACGTCGCGAGCAGCCTCGCCGACGCGGAGGCCGTCACGGCGGCGGCGCGGGAGGGCCGCGTTCTCGTGTTCTTTCCGGAAGGAACCTTCACGCGCAGGCCGGGCCTCTCGGCCTTCTATCTCGGCGCCTTCAAGGTCGCTGCGGAGGCGGGCCTGCCGGTCGTGCCCGGGATCATCGGCGGCACCCGCTCGATGCTGCGCGGCGAGCAGTGGTTCCCGCGCCGTGCGCGCCTGAGCGTCGCGATCGGCGCGCCGATCGTGCCGGGCGGCAGCGACTTCGCGTCCGTGGTCCGGCTGCGCGACGCGGCGCGCTCCGTCATGCTGGCGCGCTGCGGCGAGCCGGACCTCGGCGAACTCGTCAAGCCCGAAGAGCCCACCGCATAAGGGAGCACGCGCATGACCATTCACGTGCCGAAGAAGCGGCAGCGACACCACTCCTACGACGAGAGCGTGAACGAGCCCGCGCGCGTGATCGAGGATGAGGCGGTGGCGGTCGAGAACGAAGCGCCCGCCGAGGAGAACGCGCCGGAGCAGCGCCCCGAGCCCGATGTCGAAAGCCCGGCCTTCGAGGAGGAGTGACGGCATGTTCCGGGCCGGCGGCGCCGGGTCGGAGCGTTGCGCGACGCGGGCGGCTTCCCCCTATGTGGGGCCGAAACCCGTGCTCCGGGTCGGCATCGCGCCGGTCGCGAGCGTGAGGCCGAGCGTGAGCGGGGTTTCCGTCCGGTCAGAGACTGGCCGCGCGCTCGCTTGCGGCGTCCGGCGGGCGCGGCTCGAGCACGAGCACGGGAACCTGTTGCGCCGAGGCGATCGCGGTCGCCACCGCGCGGTCGAAGGCGCCCTGAGTCAGCACGATCAACCGGACGGGGATCCGCTCGAGCGCGCCGGCGAGCAGCGCCGTGTTGGCGGCCCCCGCCGGGCCGAGCGAGACGCGCCGCACTCTGACTCCCCTCTCCGTGGCCATCGCCGGCAGCGGAGCTCCCGGCCCCGCATCGGCATGGGCTTCGATCACGACCAGCTCTTCCTTGGCCGCGGCCGCAATGACGAGCGCCGTGTCGATGCACGGATCGTCCGGCGCGGCCGCGACGGCGACGATCGGGCCGATGGTGCGCGCGATCCGCGGCGGCACCAGCAGCACGGCGGCGGCCGAGCGGAAGGCGGCGTCGCTGAGCCAGGAGAACTGGTCGGTGAAGCGCTCCGAGGGGCTTCCCGGCTCCAGGATCACGACGATGTCGCCCACCCGCGAGGTGGCCTCGATCGCCGTGCGCGGCGAGCCGCGCACCACCTCGAAGCGGCAGCGCGCGGGAATCCGCTGCGCCATCTCGGCGAAGAGCCGCTCGGCGCTGCGAGCCGCGGTGTCGAGCTCGCGCGAGAGCCGTTCGATGTCGAGCGGCTGCCAGCCGCCGCCGAGTGTCCGCAGCTCGCGGGCGAAGGGCAGGCTCGCGAGGTCGCGCAGGCTGGTGTCGTCGAGGAACAGTCCCAGGAGATCGAGATCGAGCAGCTCGGCGAGCTCGACCGCGAGCCGCGCGGTGCGGTCGGGCACGCGCGGCTGGAGCCGCAGGACGATGCGCTTGAAGCCGTGCGCGGCCATGGTCACGGGCCCGTGTCCTTGCCGCCCTGACGGGCGAAGTCGCGCCGGATGCTGGCGAAAGCGCGCAGCCGCGCCTCGACCTGGCCGTTGAGGCTGTCCGGCGGATAGCGACCGTCGGTCGCGCGCCGGCCGGCGGCGCGTCCGCTCAACAAGGCGATGCCGTCGTCGATGGTGGCGACCGGATAGATCGCGAAGCTGCCGGCCTCGCAGGCCGCGATCACGTCGGCGCGGAGCATCAGGTGCTGGACGTTGGCCTCGGGGATCAGCACGCCCTGGGTCCCGGTCAGTCCGCGCGCCCGGCAGATGTCGAAGAAGCCCTCGATCTTCTCGTTGACGCCGCCGATCGCCTGGATCGCGCCGTGCTGGTTCACCGAGCCGGTGACCGCGAGATCCTGGCGCAGCGGCGCCTCGGCGAGCGCGGAGAGGAGCGCGTAGAGCTCGGCCGACGAGGCGCTGTCTCCTTCCACGCCCGCATAGGACTGCTCGAAGACGAGGCTCGCGAACAGCGACATCGGGGTATCGAGCGCGTAGTGGCCGGCGAGGAAGCCCGACAGGATCAGCACGCCCTTGGAATGGACCGGACCGCCGAGCTCGACCTCCCGCTCGATGTCGACCACCTTGCCGCTGCCGGGCCGCACGCGGCAGGTGATGCGGGTCGGCCGGCCGAAGGCGAAACCGCCGAGCTCGGTGACGCTGAGCCCGTTGACCTGGCCGACATGGGTCCCGGCGGTGTCGATCAATGCGACCTTCTCGAGGATCACCTCCTGCGCCCGGTCGCGGATACGGGCGGCGCGCCGGATACGCGCCGCGAGCGCGCTCTCGACGTCGCTGCGCGCGACGACCTCGCGCGCGGCATCGCGGGCGCAGAAGTCGGCCTCGATCAGGACCTCGCGCAGCTGCTCGACCACGAGGGAGAGCTTGCCGGCGTGGTCGGCGAGCCGGGCCGCGTGCTCGAGCACCAGGGCGACGGCGTCGCGGTCGAACGGGCGCAGGCCGTTGCGCCCGGCGATGCCGGCGACCAGGCGGGCGAGAATCGCCTCGGTCTCGGGCGTGCGCGCCAGGTCGTTCTCGAAGTCGGCCAGCACCTTGAAGTGCTCGCCGAGCTCCGGATCGTAGGCCGCGAGCAGGAAATAGAGGAGCCGGTCGCCGAACAGGACCACCTTCACCTTGAGTGGAATCGGATCGGGCTCGAGCGAGGCCGTGCTGGTCAGCCCGATGAAGCGCGAGATGTCCTCGATCGCGATCTCGCCGCGCCGCAGCGTGCGCTTGAGCGCGGTCCAGCTGAACGGCTCCATGAGCACGGCGCGCGCGTCGAGCAGCAGGTAGCCGCCATTGGCGCGGTGCAGTGCTCCGGCCTTGACGAGGCGGAAATTCGTCGTCAGCACGCCGCGCCGGGACAGGTACTCGATGCGGCCGATCAGGTTGCCGAGCGTCGGATGCAGCTCCTCGATGATCGGCACGCCGGGCTCGCGTCCGTCCTGGGTCACCAGGATGTTGACCTCGTAGCGGTCGAACGGGGTGCCCGGCCGCAGCTCGTCCACCCCCTCCTCGCCCTCCTCGCCCTTGGCGACGAACATCGCGACATTCTCGACCAGGTCGGCGCGCACGGTCTCGATGTGCCGGGTGACACGCGCGATGTCGGTGAAATCGGCCTTCGCCTCGTCGATCTGCTGGTCCACGGCGAACTTCGCGGTCTCGCGATTGAGCTCGCGCACCTCGTCGCGGCGCTGCTTCTCCCATTTCGGGATCTGGTGGACGATGTGCTCGAGATCCTTCTCCAGCGTCGCGATGGCGGCCTGCACGGCCTGTCGGCGGGCCTCCGGCCAGGTCGCGAACTCGTCGGGCGGAACGACCTGCCCCTCCTTCACGGGCGCCAGCGCGAAGCCGAGGGGGGTGCGCAGGATCCCGATGTCCTGCGTCCCGGCCTTCTCGCGCAGCGCCGCGAAGGCTTCGGCCTGCTTCCTCTGGAACGCCTCGTCGATCGCGCCCCGACGGGTCTGGTAGTCCTCGCTCTGGAACACGGCCGGCAGCGCGCTCTGCAGGTCGTCGATCAGCTCGTGCATCGCCTGCTGGAAGGCGCGGGCGCGGCCCGGCGGAAGCTCGATGGCGATCGGCCGCTCGGGGTCCGTGAAGTTGTTGACATAGACCCAATCGTTGGGACGGGGCTTCGTCGCGGCCTGGGCGACGAGCAGGGCCTTGACGGCATCCTGCATGCGCGCGCCCTGCGGGCCGATGACGAAGAGGTTGAATCCGGGATGCTCCACCCGGGTGCCGAAGTCGATCGCCTCGGCCGCACGCGCCTGGCCGACCAGGCCGTCGATCGGTTCGAGGTCCGCAGTGGTCGCAAAGGCCAGGCGCGACAGGTCGGCCGGCCGATAGAGCCGGTCGAGGGCCAGCGGCTTGACGGTGATCTCCGCAGTTTCGGGAATGGCGTCCACGTGGCAACTCCTGCGCAGGCCGCCATTCTAACGCAGGCGTGCGCAGCTTTCGCCTTGAGGTGCGTCAATGCCGGCGGATCACGCGGCCGCCTGCGTGCTCTCCTCGCGCAGCGCGCGTCGCAGCACCTTGCCGATATTGGTCTTGGGCAGCTCGCTGCGGAACTCCACCTGGCGCGGGATCTTGTAGGCCGTGAGATGCTGGCGGCAGTGGGCGATCAGCATCTCGGCATCGAGATCGGGGTCGCGCCTGACCACCACGATCTTCACGACCTCGCCGCTGGCCGCGTCGAGGGCGCCGACCGCACCGACCTCCAACACGCCGGGGTGCAGGCTCACCACGTCCTCGATCTCGTTGGGGAACACCTTGAAGCCCGAGACGATGATCATGTCCTTCTTGCGGTCGACGATGCGCACGAACCCGCTTTCGTCGACGCGGGCGATGTCGCCGGTGCGCAGGAAGCCGTCCGGCATCATGACCTTCGCGGTCTCCTCCGGCTTGTGCCAGTAGCCTTTCATGACCTGCGGTCCCCGCACGCAGAGCTCTCCGGACACGTCGTCCGCCACCTCGTGGCCGTCGTCGTCCCGGATCGAGATCTCGGTCGAGGGCAGCGGCAGGCCAATGGAAGCATTGTAGTCCGGGAGGTTCAGCGGATTCACGGTGACGGCGGGCGCGCATTCGGTGAGGCCATAGGCCTCGATCAGCGGCCGCCCCGTGACCCGCTTCCAGCGCTCCGCGACGGAACGGTGCAGTGCCATGCCGCCGGCGAGGCAGACCTTGAGGTGCGAGAAATCGACCTCGGCGAAGTCCGGGTGGTTGAGCAGGGCGTTGTAGAGCGTGTTCACGCCGGTGATGACGCTGAAGCGGTGGTTCGCGAGCTCCTTCACGAAGGCCGGAATGTCGCGCGGGTTCGTGATCAGCACATTCTTGCCGCCGATCTTGAGGAACACGAGGCAGTTCGCGGTGAGCGCGAACACGTGGTAGAGCGGCAGCGGCGTGATCACGGTCTCGCGCCCCTCCTCCAGGAACGACCTGAGCCAGGCATGCGCCTGCTGCAGGTTCGCGATGAGATTGCGGTGGGTCAGCATGGCGCCCTTGGGAACGCCGGTCGTCCCGCCCGTGTATTGCAGGAACGCGATGTCCTGCGGACCCACGTCGGCCGGAGTCCAGGGCTTGCCCGCGCCGCGCGCCAGCGCGGTGCGCAGCGGCACGGCGCCGTCGATGCGCCAGGCCGGAACCATCTTCTTCACGTATTTCACTACCGCATTGACGATCTGGCGCTTGGGAACATGCAGCAGGTCGCCGATCTGCGTGGTGATCACGTGTCGGACCGGCACCTTTCCGATCACCTGTGCCAGCACATGCGCGAAATTCTCCAGGATCACGATGGCGGCCGCGCCCGAATCCTTGAGCTGATACTCGAGCTCCCGCGGCGTGTAGAGCGGGTTGCAGTTGACCACCGTGAAGCCGGCGCGCAGCGCGCCGAACATGGCGACCGGATACTGCAGCAGGTTCGGCATCATCAGCGCGATGCGGGAGCCCGGCTCCAGCTTCAGCTCGTGCTGCAGATAGGCGCCGAAGGCGCGCGTCAGGCGGTCGAGCTCGTGGAAGGTGATGGCCGTGCCCATGTTCTCGAAGGCGGGAAGCGGACCGAACCTGACGATGCTGCGCTCGAAGACCTCGCCCAGCGAGCGGAACTCGCCGACATCGATCTCGGCCGGGATGCCCTCCGGGTAGCTCTTGAGCCAGATCCGTTCCATGTCCTTCTTCTCCTTGGTGGGGCGGGCCGGGCTCGTGCGGTCCGGTTCTCCGCCGTCGAAATCAGAAATGAATCCCGCGCATCAGCTGCGTGTAGGCGACCTGGTCGGGGCTCGCGCTCTCGCGCTCGCTCTCCGGCTTCTGTCCGAGCGCGGCCGCCGAGTCCGGGAACATCCGGAAGGTCGTGTTCTCGATCACCTGCGCGACGTGGGGCAGCAGGGAATGCAGCACCTGCCCGAAGATCCCGAGCTTGGTGGCGATCCGCTCCGGCCGCTTGACGATCGCCTCGATAATGAACTCCGCGGCCTCGTCGGGAGTGAGCATCGGCGCGCTGTCGTAGATCCTGGTCGGCGCGCTCATCGGCGTGCGCACGAGCGGCATGTTGATGGTCGTGAACTCGACGCCGCGATCGAGGAACTCGCTGGCGGCGCAGCGGGTCCAGGCTTCCAGGGCCGCCTTGGATGCGACATAGGCCGAGAAGCGCGGCGCGTTCGTCAGCACGCCGATCGAGGAGATGACGATCACGTGCCCGCTGCGGCGTCGCGCCATCTCGGGCAAGAGGCCGAGCGTGAGCTGCAGCGCGCCGAAATAGTTGACCCGCATCATCCGCTCGAAATCGTGGAAGCGGTCGTAGGCGTTCTCGATCCCGCGGCGGATCGAGCGGCCCGCATTGTTGACCAGGATGTCGACCGCGCCGTGATCGCATTTGATCCGGTCGATCAGGGCCGCGCATTGCGCCGGATCGGCGAGATCTCCCGCATAGGTGACGAGCTTCAGGCCGCGCGCGGCAGCCTCCTCGCGCGTGCGCGCGAGCTTCTCGGCGTCGCGGGCGACGATCAGCGTGGTCGCGCCCGCCTCGGCGATGCGGAAGGCGGCGGCCTTGCCGATGCCCGACGAGCCGCCCGTGATCAGCACCACCCGGCCCTCGACCCTTCCCTTGAGCGAGCGGTCGATGAAGAGATCCGGATCGAGATGGCGCTCCCAGTAGTCCCACAGGCGCCAGGCATAGTCCTCGAGGCGCGGCACCGTGATGCCGGCCGCCGCCAGCAGCCGCTCGGCGTCGCGCCCGTCGAAGCGGGTCGGATAGTTCACGAAGGTGAAGATGTCGTTCGGCAGCCCGAGGTCCTTCATCACCGCCTTGCGGACCCGCCGTGTCGGCGTCAGCGCCATCAGGCCCTTGAGGAGTCCGGCCGGGATGAAGTCGAGCAGCGCCGCATTGACGCGGATCGCCATCTCGGGCGCATGGGCGGCACGGCAGAAGATGTTGAGGATGTCGCCGACCCGGTGCGGATGCGGGTCGGTGAGATGGAAGCAGGCTCCGTCGTGGCCGTCGAGATGCGCCAGATGGTCGAGGGCCGCGACCACGAAGTCGACCGGCACGAGATTGATCCGCCCACCTTCGATGCCGATGCTCGGCATCCAGGGCGGCAGCAGCCGCCGCAGCTTCTGGATCAGCTTGAAGAAGTAATAGGGCCCGTCGATCTTGTCCATCTCGCCGGTCCGGGAGTCGCCGACCACGAGGCCAGGCCGATACACCCGCCACGGGATCCGGCACTCGCTGCGCACCAGCCGCTCGGATTCGTGCTTGCTCGCGAAATAGGGATGCTCGAGGTTCTCGGCCTCCTCGAACATGTCCTCGCGGAAGACGCCGTGGTAGAGGCCCGCCGCCGCGATCGAGCTCATGTGGTGGAAGCGTCCGGCGCCGATCACGGTGGCGAATGCGACGACGTTGCGCGTGCCCTCGATGTTGGTGCGCATCTCGGCGGCAGGGTCGGCGTCGAGGTCGTAGATCGCGCCGAGATGGAAGACGTGGTCGACCTGCGGGAGCCTCTCCCGGTCCGCCGGCGCGATGCCGAGGTCCGGCTTCGTCAGATCCCCTTCCACCGGAATGGTGCGGGCCTCGTCGCTTCCCCAGAAGCGGAACAGCTTGGCGAGCCGTTCGGCCGAGGGATTGCGGATCAGGAAGTAGATCCTGGCGTCGCGTCGCGCCAGCAGCGTGCGCACGAGGCGCTTGCCGATGAAGCCGCTCGCGCCAGTGACGAAATAGTCCATCGGCCTCTCCACCCGGAACAGGTCGCGCGACGCTCGTACGATCGAGGGCGAGACGCATCGGAATGAAGTCGGCAAAAAATCCGGCGGGCATTGACCTCTATCAACAACCGCTCGTTCGCGCCTGATATTGAGCCCGAATGGCGCCGCGAACAGGGCTCCGGCGCCCGCTTTGTGGAGCCGGGCCCGCATGGCGCCGGATCCGGGGAGCGCATGGCGCCTTCACGCGGAGGGCGATCGGCGCAGGCATCAATGGAGAGTGAGATGGCCAAGAAGTTGAAGCAGCTGGCGCGCGGGAAGTCCGATGGCGATTTCGCCGCCGAGGTGCGGGATTCCGCGAACCAGATCTGGCTCGCCGGCCTCGGCGCCTTCGCGAAGGCGCAGGAAGAGGGCACCAAGCTCTTCAAGGCACTCGTCAAGGAGGGCGAGGACGTCCAGGCGCGCGCCAAGAAGGCGGCCAGCGAGACGATCGACGAGGTGCGCGGCAAGGCGACCGGCGCCTGGGATCAGGCGACCGGCACCTGGAGCAAGCTCGAAGGCGTGTTCGAGGATCGGGTCGCGCGCGCGCTGCACAGCCTCAACGTGCCGACCAAGAAGGACATCGACGTGCTCACCAAGCGCGTCGCCGAGCTGACCGCGGTCACCAAGAAGCTGCAGGCCTCGATGGCGGGTGAATCGCCCAAGCGTCACCGGCGCGAAGCGGCCGAGTGAAAGCCGCCCCCCGGCACGCGAAGCGAGGGCATCGTGACCCGCCGGAAGAGAGGCATCGCGCTTGCGGGCGGCGGCCCGCTCGGGGGAATCTGGGAAATCGGGGCTCTGGTCGCGCTCGACGAAGCCCTGATCGGCTTCGATCCGGCCGACTGCGACGTCTATGTGGGCGTGAGCTCCGGCGGCTTCATCGCCGCCGGTCTCGCCAACGGCCTTTCGCCGCGGGCGATGTATCGAATGTTCATCGAGAGCGAAGCTGCCGACGATCCGTTCGAGCCCGACCTGCTGCTGCGCCCGGCCCTCTCGGAATACCTGCAACGACTGGCGATGCTGCCCGAGCTGGTGCTGGCGGGCACGCGCCGCTACATCGAGGCGCCGTGGTCGCGCGGCTTCTTCGCGTCCTTTCAGGAGCTCGCACGCGCCCTGCCGACCGGGGTGTTCGACAATGTCGGCATCCGCGACTACCTCGCGCGGCTCCTGTCGGGTCCGGGCCGCAGCAACGATTTCCGGAAACTGCGCCGCAGGCTGTTCATCGTCGCCACCGATCTTGATTCCGGCGAGGTGGTCCCGTTCGGGTCGCCCGGATGGGACGACGTGCCGATCGCGCGCGCCGTGGTCGCGAGCGCCGCCCTGCCCGGCCTGTTCCCGCCGGTCGAGATCCGCGGCCGGCACTACGTGGACGGTGCGCTGGTCAAGACCCTGCACGCCTCGGTCGCGCTGCGCGAGGGCGCGAAGCTGCTCCTGTGCATCAACCCGCTGGTGCCGTTCAACGCCGACCTCGCGGCGAGGACGGCGCGCGCCCGGCGCAAATCCCTGAGCAAAGGCGGGCTGCCCGTGGTGCTGGCGCAGACCTTCCGTGCGCTGGTCTATTCGCGCATGCGGGTCGGCATGGACCGCTACCGCAAGGAGTTCCCGGGCGCCGACGTGGTCCTGTTCCAGCCCGACCAGGACGACGCCGACATGTTCTTCACCAACATCTTCAGCTACTCGGCACGCCGCCGTCTGTCCGAGCACGCCTATCAGAAGACGCGCGCGGACCTGCGCCGCCGCGGACCGAAGCTCGCACCCATGCTGGCCCGCCACGGCGTGCGCATCGACTGGAAGGTGCTCAAGGATACGAGCCGCACCCTCGGCCGCACCGGCGAGACGGCGGCGCGCTGGCGGCGCAGCGCGCTCGGGCGCACCACGCTGCAGCTCGCGGGCACCCTGGACACACTGGCGGAGCTGCTGCGGCAGCATCGCCATCCCTGAGCACCCGCGATGGCGAAAACCTCCTGGAAGCCGTTTCCTCATCCCGCGGCCGACTATGATTTCGCCGGCGCGGACCTGCAGAAGCATTGGCTGCGCTTGCACCAGGGCGACCGGGAGCCCTACCCAGCGCCCGCGCAGCTGAAGAAGCTGGTCGCGGCGCATCCGGATCTCGTCCCCGCGAAACCGCTCGACAAGGCCGCGGAGATCCTGCAGGCGGCATGGCGGGCCTATCACCGGGGCGACTTTGCAGACGCCGTCGACCTCGGGCTGTCGGTCGGCCGGCTCGGCTTCAACGTGGCGAACAAGTCCGCGAACATCTACGCGACCTACCTGGAGCGGGCCAGGAAGAGCAAGCTTGCGATCCTGCAGGAGACGGCGCGTCGCGCCGAAGAGCTGCAGGCGCGCGCGCCGTCGCTGCCGAACGCCTGGTATCTCTACGCCCAGGCGCTCGGCCGCTACGCGCAGGAGGTCTCGGTCGCGAGCGCGCTCGCCGAAGGTCTGGGCGGCAAGATCAAGACGGCGCTGGAGCGCACGCTGGCGCTCGATGCGCGTCACGCCGACGCGCATATCGCGCTCGGCGCCTGGCATGCCGAGGTGATCGACAAGATCGGCGGCCTCATCGGGCGCGTCACCTACGGGGCGAGCCAGGATGCGGCCGTCAAGCATTTCGAGACCGCGCGCAAGCTCAACCCCGACTCCGCGATCGCGCGGATCGAGTACGCCAACGGCCTGGTAATGATGTCCGGCGAGGCCGAGATGGCGCGCGCCACGCGCCTCTACCAGGACGCCGCGAAGTGCACGCCGCACGACGCCATGGAACGCCTGGACGTCGAGCTGGCGCGCGCCGAGCTCGCCGACTGATCAGGGAGTCGCCGCCTTGCGCGGGGGGCGTCCGCCGGGGCGCCTGCGCTTGTGCGGGGCCGGCTTGCCCGCGTCGGCAGTGGCGGAGGCCGCGGGCGGAGCCGGGAAGGACTCGAGCAGAACGAAGTAGAGCAGCTGCTCGAATTCCGGCTTGAAGCGGGAGACGACGGCCTGCGGGTCGGGCACCAGCGCGGCATCCGCCATCAGGCCGAACTGCACCTGGCCGTTGAAGGACAGGATGGAGACGCCCATGCCGATGTCGCCGGCCTGCGGCACCCAGAACATCGCCTGCTCGATCAGGCTTCCCGCGAGATGGAGCGGCACCTGCGGCCCGGGAACATTGGTCATCACGGCCGTCGCGCGGCTCAGCAGGAGGTCGAACACCGCGTCCTGCACGAGCTGCGGCGCATGGCCGAGCGCCGTCAGCAGGCCGAGGGATACGGCCGGCTCGTAGGAGGACTTCAGCGCCTCCATGCGCCGATGCACCTCGTAGAGGCGCGCCAGCGGATTCTTGAGGCCGACCGGCAGCTCGAGCGCGACGACGCCGAAGCGGTTTCCCAGGCGCTGGTCGGCTTCGGGCCCGCGCAGGTTGACGGGCACCAGCGCGCGCAGCTCGACCCCGGCCGTCGGGTCGCCTTTCTCGGCGAGGTACTGGTGGAGCGCTCCGGCGACGGCGGCGAGCAACATGTCGTTGATCGAGCAACCGAGGGCGCTGCTCACGGCCTTCACCTCCGGGAGCGGTATCGGGTCGGTCCAGGCGATCCGCTTGGTTCCCGTCGGGCGGCCCTTGAAACGGGTCGGGGTGTCGTTCGGCATCACCAGCAGATAGGCGAGCTCCGACACGATGCCGGTTCCGTCGCGCAGCGCCTGGGCGGGATCGGCCAGGACCTTCAGGTAGGCGGACCAGATCTCGCGCGACAGGCGGAAACCATTCCCCAGGGCGGACACCACCGGCGTGACCGGGTCGAGCCAGGACTCGTGGCCGTCCACGGCGGGCGGATTCTCGCGCTCGGACGCTGCAAAGCCGTCCATGAGCGACAGGATGACACGGACCAGCGCGATGCCGTCCCCGATGGCGTGGTGAAACCGGCCGACCAGCGCCGCACCGCCCTGGTAGTCCTCGACGATGTGGAACTGCCACAACGGATGATGCGGGTCGAACGGCGTCGACACGAGATCCGCCACCAGACGTTCGAGCTCCGCCTTGTCGGCGGCGCCCGGCAGCCGCAGGCGCTTGATGTGGCGCGCGATGTCGAACTGGACGTCCTCGCGCCACCAGGCTCCCGTCGGCCCGACGTCGGCGCGTTGGCGGAAGCGCGGAATGGCGAGCAGCCGGTCGGCCAGGGTGTGCTCCACGCGGGCAAGGTCGACCGGAGGCGCGAGCACAAGCACCCCGACGATCACCATCGGGTTGGTCGGCCGGTCCATGCGCAGCCACGTCGTGTCGACGGGCGCCATGCGTTCGCTGATCATCGGTTCCGCCGGAGGAGAGCTGGACCCAGGAAGGCTTGTCTACGCGCATTCGCGCGCGGCCGGTTTGATTTGTGTCATTGTCGGAGGCCGGGGAGCGCCTAGGCATGGCGTGCGACCATCGTGCGGGCCCATGTCGGAAGAACGCGAAGCGATCGTCCAGCGGATCACCGAGAGCGCGGCTCGGGTTTTCGACCTGCGCCGCTCGGCGCAGGCCGATCCCAAGGCGGCGGCAGGGCGCCAGGCGCTGCGGGCCTGGCAGGTGCAGCGGCTCGCCCGCACGCATGCGGACCTGCTGGAGCATCCGAAATTCGCCCAGGCAGCCACGTTCTTTCTCACGGATGTCTACGGGGCGAACGATTCGAGCTTTCGCGACGAGGAGCTTCACCGCGTCATTCCGACCATGACCAAGCTGATGCCGGCCGCCGGCCTGGAGACCGTGGCGGATGCGATCGGTCTCGACGCGCTCTCCGAGGAGCTCGATGCCGCCATGGTCAAGGCGCTCGGGCGCAATGTTCGCGCGATCGATGCCGTGGCTTATGGCGAGGCCTATCGGAAGGTCGGCCGACGCGAGGACCGGGAGCGCCAGATCGAGCTGGTGCGCGGTGTCGGCCATTCGCTCGATCGCCTGACGCGGCAGCCTTTCGTGGGAACGACGCTCTCGCTCATGCGCAAGCCCGCGAAGCTCGCGGGCTTGAGCAACCTGCAGAGCTTCCTCGAGCGGGGATACCACGCGTTCCACGCGATCGGCGACGCCGAGGAGTTCATCCGGTGCATTCTCGATCGCGAAGAGGCCTTGCTCGGGGCGCTGTTCGCCGGCGACGACAGCCTGCTCGACCTCGACGCCCACGAGTTCGCGCGGAGGACCGCATGAACGTGGCGGTGGCGAGCGAGCCGACGGCGGCTGCGGATCTCGGCGCGGTGTTCCACCTGCAGCGGGAGGCGGCGCGTCGGGAGATTTCGGTCGCGGCGGCGGTGCGCAAGGACCGCCTGCGCCGCCTGCTCGCCCTCGTTACCGACAAGACGCCCGACTTCGAGGCAGCCATCGACGCCGATTTCGGCCATCGCTCGCGGCACGAAACGCGCCTCGCCGAGGCTTTCGTGGTCGAGAGCGCGATCAAGCATGCGCTGCGCCGCCTGGATCGCTGGATGCGGCCGAAGCGGATCGCGACCGAGCTTCCCTTCTGGCCGGGCATGAACCGCCTGATGCCGCAGCCGCTCGGGGTCGTCGGCGTAATCTCGCCCTGGAACTATCCGCTGCAGCTCACGCTCGCGCCCGTGGTCGGCGCGCTTGCGGCCGGCAACCGGGTCATGATCAAGCCGAGCGAGCTGTCGCCGCATTTCGCGCATCTCCTCGCCTCCGCGGTCGGAGAGCGCTACGCGGCGGACGAAATCTCCGTGGTCGTCGGCGGCGCCGACGTCGCGCAGGGCTTCGCTGCGCTGCCCTTCGATCACCTGGTCTTCACCGGCTCGACGCGGGTGGGTCGTCTCGTGGCCGAGGCCGCGGCGCGGAACCTGACCCCGGTGACCCTGGAGCTCGGCGGCAAGTCGCCCGCCATCGTCGACCGCTCGGCCGATCTCGCGGTCGCGGCGCAGCGAATCGCCTACGGTAAGCTTCTCAATGCCGGGCAGACCTGCATCGCGCCGGACTACGTCCTCTGCCCGCGCGGACAGGAGGAGTCCTTTGCGGAGCATTTCTTCCGCGCCGCGCACCGCCTCTACGGCACCGACCCGCAGAACCCCGATTACACGGCAATCGTCTCGGATGCGCACTACGACCGGCTCGCGGCCCTGCTGGCGGAAGCGCACGACAAGGGGGCGCGTAGCGACGCGCGCACGAGCCAGGCCGAGACCTGGAAGCGGCTGCGCAAGTTTCCGCCCAATCTGGTGTTCGCGACCACTGACGCCATGCGTGTCCGGCAGGAGGAGATCTTCGGGCCGATCCTGCCGATTGTCCCCTACGAGTCGGCCGCCGAGGCGATCGCCTTCGTCAATGCGCGGGAGCGGCCGCTCGCACTCTACTGGTTCGGCCGGGACGGCGCGGCGCGGGAGCACGTGCTGCGCGAGACGGTCTCGGGCGGCGTGACCGTGAACGATTGCCTGCTCCATATCGCGCAGGAGAACCAGCCGTTCGGCGGCGTCGGCGCCTCCGGGATGGGCGCCTATCACGGCGAATGGGGTTTCCGCACCTTCAGCAAGGAGAAACCGGTGTTCTACCGGCCGCGCGCGAGCGGAACGCGCCTGCTGCATCCCCCCTATGGCGCGCGGTTCGAAAGCCTGCTCGCGCTGCTGCGGCGCGTGACCTGACGGGGCATGCCATGGACGAGTGCGACTATGTGGTGGTCGGCGGAGGCTCGAGCGGCTGTGCGCTGGCGGGCCGCCTGAGCGAGCAGAGCGACCAGACGGTGGCGCTGCTCGAGGCCGGCGGCATGGGCGACAGCTGGATGATCCGGACACCGGCGGCCGGTGTCTTCACGGTGCCGACCCGGATCGCGAACTGGGCCTTCGAAACCGAGCCCCAGCCCGGTCTGAATGGTCGGCGCGGCTACCAGCCGCGCGGCCGGGCGCTCGGCGGGTCCTCGGCGATCAATGCCATGGTCTATGTGCGCGGCCACCGTTCGGACTACGACGGCTGGGCCGCGCTCGGAAACCCGGGCTGGAGCTACGACGACGTTCTGCCTTTCTTCAAGGCATCCGAACGCAACGAGGATTTCGGCGGGGAATGGCACGGCCGGGCCGGTCCCCTCTCCGTCGCCAGGTCGCGCACGGACAATCCCTTCCATGCGATCTTCCTGCAGGCCGCGCGCGAGGCGCAGTTCCCGCTCTGCGAGGATTTCAACGTGCCCGAGCCCGAGGGGCTCGGCATCTACCAGGTCACGCAGCACAACGGCGAGCGGTGCAGCGCCGCCCGTGCCTACATCCTTCCGCATCTCGGCAAGCGGCCCAATCTGTGCGTGGAATGCGGCGCCAGGGCGCGCCGGATCCTGTTCGAGGGCGCGCGCGCGATCGGCGTGGAGTACCTGCAGGGCCCGCGCACGCATGTGATCCGGGCGCGTCGCGAAGTGATCGTGAGCGCCGGGGCCCTCCAGTCGCCGCAACTGCTGATGCTCTCGGGGGTCGGCGATGCCGAGACCTTGCGCGGATTCGGCATCCCGGTGGTCGCGCACCTGCCGGGGGTCGGGCGCAATCTGCAGGATCACCCGGACTTCATCTTCGGCTACGAGGCCGACAGCCTCGATCTGCTCGGGCTCTCCGTGGCCGGGACCGCCCGCCTGTTGCGGGAGATTCGACGCTACCACAAGACCCGGAGCGGCATGCTGGCGAGCAATTTCGCCGAGGCCGGGGGATTCCTGAAGACGCGGGCCGACCTCGCGGCGCCCGACGTCCAGCTGCATTTCGTGGTCGCCATGGTCGACGATCACGGCCGCCGGCTGCGCCGGGGGCACGGCTATTCCTGCCATGTCTGCCTGCTGAGGCCACACAGTCGCGGCAGCGTCAAGCTGCGCAATCCAGATCCCCTCACGCCTCCCGCCATCGATCCGAACTTCCTCGGCGATCCGCGGGACGTCGAGGAGATGGTGGCGGGCTTCAAGCTGACGCGTCGGTTGATGGAGACGCCGGCGCTGGCGAGCCGGCGAACGCGCGATCTGTTCACGGCCGACGTGCGCGACGACGACGACATCCGCGCGATCCTGCGGCAGCGGGTCGATACGGTCTACCATCCGGCCGGGACCTGTCGGATGGGCAACGACGCGGCGGCCGTTGTCGATGCCGCGCTGCGGGTCCGCGGCGTGCAGGGTCTGCGCGTCGCGGATGCCTCGATCATGCCCGCCCTGGTGGCCGGCAACACCAACGCCCCGGCCATCATGATCGGCGAGAAGGCGGCGGCGATGATCCGCGCCGACGCCCGCGACGGTTCGACCCTGCGAGCGCGCTTTCCGGGATTGAGCGAGATCAAGGCGCGGCCTCCGGGCAATTCCTTGAGTTGAGCACGCGCGAGCGGCCGGTCGCGTGAGCCTTCCTCGGAGCAGCAGAATGACCAGCCGGATCGATCTGGAGCACCGCATTGCCGTCGTCACAGGCGGCGGCAAGGGAATCGGCCGGGCGATCTGCGAGCGCTTCCTGGACTCCGGCGCGACCATCGCGATCTGGGATCGCGATCCTGCGCTCGCGGCACGGACCGCGACCGAGCTCAAGGGTCGCGGGCCGGCGTTCGCATTCCAGGTTCAGGTCGAGGACTACGGCAGCGTCGAACGCGGCCGTGACGCGACCCTGAAGGCGCTGGGGCGCATCGACATCCTGGTGAACAATGCAGGCATCGGCGGTCCGATCGGGGACACCTTCGACTATCCGCTCGAGGCCTGGCGCAGGGTCTTCGCGGTCAATCTCGACGGCGCATTCCACTGCTGCCGCGCGCTGGTTCCGCATATGATCGCCGGCAACTACGGCCGCATCGTCAACATCGCCTCGATCGCCGGCAAGGAGGGCAATCCGCGCATGGCAGCCTATTCGGCCTCGAAGGCCGCGTTGATCGCGCTGACCAAGTCGCTCGGCAAGGAGCTCGCGGGGTACGACATCGCGGTCAACTGCATCACGCCCTCCTCGGCCAAGACCGACCTGCTCAAGGACTTCACGGCGGACTTCGTGAAGACCATGCTCGCCAAGGTGCCGCGCGGCCGGTTCGTCGCGCTGGAAGAGATCGCCGCCATGGCGGCATTCTGCGCCTCCTCGGAGTGCTCGTTCACGACCGGCGCCGTGTTCGACATTTCGGGCGGCCGTGCGACCTACTAGGCGGATGCGGGCTCGCCCATGACACAGGTCGCCATCATCGGCGCCGGATCGTTCGGCACCGCGCTTGCCTGCGCGGCGCGCCGCGCCGGGCTCGACGTCGCGCTCTGGGCGCGCGAGCCGGAGGTCGCCGCGGCGATCGATGCGGGGCACGGAAATCCGCTGTTCCTGCCGGAGCTGCCGCTGGAACCCGGGATTCGGGCCGGCACGGACCTCGCCGCGTGCCTCGCCGGCGCCGAGTTCGTGCTGCTCGCGGTCCCGGCGCAGTTCCTGCGCGGGGTGGCCACGGGCATGCGGGCGAGCCTGCGGGCGGGCGTGCCGGTGATCTCCTGCTCCAAAGGCATCGAGCAGGGCTCCTGCGCCCTGATGCCGGAGGTGATCGCGGAAACCCTGCCCGACGCACCGGTCGGGGTGCTCGCCGGTCCTTCCTTCGCGCGCGAAGTCGTCCTCGGCATGCCGACCGGGGTGACGCTCGCGAGTCGCGACGCCACCTGGTCCGATCGAGTCGCCGGCCTCCTCGGCAGCGCCCGCTTCCAGGTCTACACCTCGCCGGATCCGGTCGCGGCGACGGTCGGGGGCGCCTATAAGAATGTGCTCGCGATTGCGACCGGAATCGCGCTCGCGCGGAAGATGGGCGACAATGCGCGCGGCCTGCTGATCGCCCGCGGGCTCTACGAGATGGCCTGCCTCGCGCGCGCCAAGGGCGGCAATCCGGTGCATCTCATCGGCCTCGCCGGGGCAGGCGACGTGACGCTGACCTGCATGGGCACCCAGTCGCGCAACACCACCTTCGGCATCGCACTCGGCGAAGGCCAGTCGCCGGCCGCGATCCTGGCGGCGCGCAAGGTGGTCACCGAAGGGGTGCACACGGCGAAGTCCATGTCCGAGCTCGGCCGCCGCCTCGACCTGCAGCTCCCCATCGTCGCGGCCGTCAACCACCTGGTGAACGAGGGCGGCGCGATCGAGGAGACGATCGCCGAGCTCCTCGCCCATCCGCCCGGGCCGGAGCTCGCCGCCCTGCTCTGAGCGCGCCGGGCCTCAACCGAACAGGCCGCCGACGCGGGTTCCGGCCACGCGGTTCACGATATACAGGCTCACTGCGCACATCACGATCAGGATCACGCCCAGCGCTGCCGCCTGGCTCTGCGAGCCCGCGATGTAGAAGGTGAAGATGCCGAAGGGCATCATCTCCCAGCCGCCGAGCGTGAGGAAGATCGTGGCGGATGCCTCCTGGATCGAGGTGAGGAACGAGAACAGGCCGCCGACCAGGATCCCCTTCCACACCAGCGGCACCGTGATGTCGCGGAAGGTGCGCAGCTTGGAGGCGCCGACATTCTCGGCCGCCTCCTCCATCGACTTGTGCACCAACAGGATCGAGGAATGGCTGCCGCGCACCGTGTAGGGCAAGCGCCGCACCGCCAGCACCAGCGGCAGGATGATCCACATGCTGGTGAGCGGGAGTTCGATCCCTGGCAGGGGGAAATTGAAGGCGCGGATATAGGCGATGCCGATGGCGGTGCCCGGGATCGCCAGGATCAGGGTGGTGAGCGCGTCCATGGTGTTGCGGCCGGGCGCGCGGGTGCGGCTGAGGATCCAGGCCATCGGCACGCCGATCAGCAGGCAGAAGAAGACCGCGAGCCCGGAGAAGACGAACGAGTTGATGATGAACTTCGGCGACTCGATGCTCACCTGCCGGAAGAACTCCAGGGTGTAGATGGTGGGGAACGGCGTGAGCGACCAGCCTCGCCCGACCGCGGCCAGCAGGACGCCGACCTGCGGCACGAAGGAGATGAACAGCAGCAGCGAGAGGAAGCCGACCGCGACCCAGCGCTTGACCGGCCCGAGCCGGCGCCGCTCGATCTTGGTGTAGGTGAGCGAGCTGTAGTCCTTGATCGCGACGTACTGCCGTGCCGCGACCACGAACAGGATCGCCAGCACAACTAACAGCGCCGAGATCACGATGCCCATCCGGAAGATGCGCCGGTCGACGAACTGCACGATGTTGAGGTAGGCCTGCGGCGCCAGGAGATCCTGCACGCCGAGCACCAGCGGCGTGA
>PQAH01000019.1:10510-11160 GCA_003105195.1 Bradyrhizobiaceae bacterium | reverse complement strand
AGGTCGGAGGTCGCGAAGCGGCCGCCGTCGAGCGGCACCAGCGGGCGCAGGTCCGGCGGGATCACCGGCACCACGGTCAGGATCATCCACTCCGGCTTGTTGCCGGACTGCTGGAACGCCTCGACGATCTTCAGGCGCTTGGCGAGCTTCTTCTTCTTGATGTCGGAATCCGAGGTGGCGATCTCCTGGCGCAGGTCCGCCTGCATCCGGTCGAGGTCGAGCGCCTTGAGCATGGCGCGGATCGCCTCGGCGCCGATCATCGCCGTGAAGCTGTCCTGGCCGAACTCGTCCTGCGCGCGCAGGTACTCGTCCTCGGACAGGAGCTGGCGCTCCTTGAGCGAGGTGAGCCCCGGCTCGATCACCGTGTAGTGCTCGAAATAGAGGATCCGCTCGAGGTCCTTGAGCGTCATGTCGAGCAGCAGGCCGATGCGGCTCGGCAGCGACTTCAGGAACCAGATGTGGGCGACCGGGGCGGCGAGCTCGATGTGGCCCATGCGCTCGCGGCGCACCCGCGACAGCGTCACCTCGACGCCGCACTTCTCGCAGATGATGCCCTTGTACTTCATGCGCTTGTACTTGCCGCACAAGCACTCGTAGTCCTTGATCGGGCCGAAGATGCGCGCGCAGAACAGGCCGTCGCGCTCGGGCTT
>PQAH01000019.1:0-10463 GCA_003105195.1 Bradyrhizobiaceae bacterium | reverse complement strand
TAGTTGATGGTCTCCGGCTTCTTGATCTCGCCGTAGGACCACGAGAGAATCTTCTCCGGCGACGCGATCGAGATGCGGATCTGGTCGAAGACCTGAGCCGGCACCTGCGGGCTGAAGAGATTCATCACTTCCTGATTCATCACCGTCTCCTCATTGGGGAGCCGAGCCGCTCCTGGCTCCGCCCCCGAGGGTTCGCATCACGTCCCGCCGGGCCCGCGCCCGGCCGCGCCGGCCGCATGCGCGGCCGGCCGAATTCCCTATTCCGCGGCCTCCGCGCTCTCGAGCCCGCCGCGCTGCTGCTTCGAGTTGTGCAGGTCGACATTGAGGCCGAGCGAGCGCATCTCCTTCACCAGCACGTTGAAGGACTCCGGGATGCCCGCCTCGAACGTGTCGTCGCCGCGCACGATCGCCTCGTACACCTTGGTGCGGCCCGCGACGTCGTCCGACTTCACGGTCAGCATCTCCTGCAGCGTGTAGGCCGCGCCGTAGGCCTCGAGCGCCCAGACCTCCATCTCGCCGAAGCGCTGGCCGCCGAACTGCGCCTTGCCGCCGAGCGGCTGCTGGGTGACGAGGCTGTAGGGGCCGATCGAGCGGGCGTGGATCTTGTCGTCCACCAGGTGGTGCAGCTTGAGCATGTAGATGTAGCCGACCGTCACGCTGCGATCGAACGGCTCGCCGGTGCGCCCGTCGAACAGGGTCACCTGGCCCGAATGGTCGAGCCCGGCGAGGTCGAGCATGTGCTCGATGTCCTGCTCCTTGGCGCCGTCGAACACCGGGGTGGCGATCGGCACGCCCTTGCGCAGGTTGCCGCCGAGCTCCACGAGCGCGTCCTCGTCGAGCGACTTGATGGTCTCGTCCTCGCCGTAGATCTTCTTCAGCGACTCCTTGAGCGGCTTCATCTCCTTGCGGGCGAGGTAGGCGTCGACCGCCTGCCCGATGCGCTGGCCGAGGCCGGCGCAGGCCCAGCCGAGATGGGTCTCGAGGATCTGGCCGACGTTCATGCGGCTCGGCACGCCGAGCGGGTTGAGCACGATGTCGACCGGCGTGCCGTCGGCGAGGAACGGCATGTCCTCGCTCGGCACGATCATCGACACCACGCCCTTGTTGCCGTGGCGGCCGGCCATCTTGTCGCCGGGCTGGATCTTGCGCTTCACCGCGACGAAGACCTTGACCATCTTCATCACGCCGGGCGGCAGCTCGTCGCCGCGCTGCAGCTTCTCGACCTTGTCGAGGAAGCGCTGCTCGAGCCGCTTCTTGCTCTCGTCGTACTGCTTCCGGATCGCCTCGATCTCGGACATCACCTTCTCGTTCGACACGGCGAACTGCCACCACTGCGAACGCGGGTACTCGTCCATGCCGGCGCGGTTGATGCGCGTGTCCTTCTTGAAGCCCTTCGGGCCGGCGACCGCGGTCTTGTTCTCGAGCAGCTCGGCGAGCCGCCCGTAGACGTTGCGGTCGAGGATCGCCTGCTCGTCGTCGCGGTCCTTGGCGAGCTGCTCGATCTCCTCGCGCTCGATCGCGAGCGCGCGCTCGTCCTTGTCGACGCCGTGGCGGTTGAACACGCGCACCTCGACGACCGTGCCCTGCACGCCGGGCGGCACCCGGAGCGAGGTGTCGCGCACGTCCGAGGCCTTCTCGCCGAAGATCGCGCGCAGCAGCTTCTCCTCCGGCGTCATCGGGCTCTCGCCCTTGGGCGTGATCTTGCCGCACAGGATGTCGCCGGCGCGCACCTCGGCGCCGATGTAGACGATGCCCGCCTCGTCGAGGTTCTTCAGCGCCTCTTCCGACACGTTCGGGATGTCGCGCGTGATCTCCTCGGGCCCGAGCTTGGTGTCGCGGGCCATCACCTCGAATTCCTCGATGTGGATCGAGGTGAACACGTCGTCCTTCACGATCCGCTCGGAGAGCAGGATCGAGTCCTCGAAGTTGTAGCCGTTCCACGGCATGAACGCGACCAGCACGTTGCGGCCGAGCGCGAGCTCGCCGAGGTCGGTCGAGGGACCGTCGGCGATGATGTCGCCCTTGCCGACGTGGTCGCCCACCTTCACCAGCGGGCGCTGGTTGATGCAGGTGTTCTGGTTCGAGCGCTGGAACTTCATCAGCCGGTAGATGTCGACGCCCGACTTGGAGGGGTCGAGCTCCTCGGTGGCGCGGATGACGATACGGGTGGCGTCCACCTGGTCGACGATGCCGCCGCGGCGCGACGCGATCGCCGCGCCGGAGTCGCGCGCGACCACGCCCTCCATGCCGGTGCCGACGAACGGCGCCTCGGCGCGCACCAGCGGCACCGCCTGGCGCTGCATGTTCGAGCCCATCAGCGCGCGGTTGGCGTCGTCGTTCTCCAGGAACGGGATCAGCGCGGCCGCCACCGAGACCAGCTGCTTCGGCGAGACGTCCATGAAGTCGACGCGGTCCGGCGACACCATCAGCACGTCGCCGGCGTGGCGGCAGACGATCAGGTCCTCGGTGAAGCGCCCGCGGCTGTCGATCGGCACGTTCGCCTGCGCGACCGTGTAGCGTCCCTCCTCCATGGCCGAGAGGTAGACCACCTCGTCGGTGACGCGGCCGTCCTTGACCCGGCGGTAGGGCGTCTCGACGAAGCCGTACTTGTTCACCCGCGCATAGGTGGCGAGCGAGTTGATCAGGCCGATGTTCGGGCCTTCCGGCGTCTCGATCGGGCAGATSCGGCCGTAATGGGTSGGGTGCACGTCGCGCACCTCGAAGCCGGCGCGCTCGCGCGTGAGCCCGCCCGGCCCGAGCGCCGAGAGGCGCCGCTTGTGCGTGATCTCGGAGAGCGGGTTGGTCTGGTCCATGAACTGCGAGAGCTGCGAGGAGCCGAAGAACTCGCGCACCGCGCCCGCCGCCGGCTTGGCGTTGATCAGGTCCTGCGGCATCACGGTGTCGATGTCGACCGAGCTCATGCGCTCCTTGATGGCGCGCTCCATGCGCAGCAGGCCGATGCGGTACTGGTTCTCCATCAGCTCGCCGACCGAGCGCACCCGGCGGTTGCCGAGGTGGTCGATGTCGTCGATCTCGCCCTTGCCGTCGCGCAGGTCGACCAGCGTGCGGATCACCGCCACGATGTCGTCCTTGCGCAGCACCCGCATGGTGTCGGGGGCGTCGAGGTCGAGGCGCATGTTCATCTTCACGCGGCCGACCGCCGAGAGGTCGTAGCGCTCCGGATCGAAGAACAGCGAGTTGAACATCGACTCCGCGGTGTCGACCGTCGGCGGCTCGCCCGGGCGCATCACGCGGTAGATGTCGAACAGCGCGTCCTCGCGCGTCATGTTCTTGTCGATCGCGAGCGTGTTGCGGATGTAGGCGCCGACATTGACGTGGTCGATGTCGAGCACCGGGATTTCCTTGTAGCCGGCCTCGTTGAGGATCTTCAGCGTCTTCTCGGTGATCTCCTCGCCGGCCTCGACGTGGATCTCGCCGGTCTTGGCGTTGACCAGGTCCTCGCCGATGTAGTGGCCGACCAGCTCCTCGTCGGTGACGCGCAGCGCCTTGAGGCCCTTCTCGGCGAGCATGCGCGCCTGGCGCACGGTCAGCTTCTTGCCCGCCTCGACCACCACCTTGCCCGAGTCGGCGTCGACCAGGTCGTTGATCGCCTTGTAGCCCTTCATGCGGTTGGGATCGAAGGGCACGCGCCAGCCGTCCTTGGCGCGCTTGTAGGTGATGTGGCGGTAGAAGGTGGACAGGATCGCCTCGCCGTCCATGCCGAGCGCGAACAGCAGCGAGGTCACCGGGATCTTGCGGCGCCGGTCGATGCGCGCATAGACGATGTCCTTGGCGTCGAACTCGATGTCGAGCCAGGAGCCGCGATACGGGATGATGCGGGCCGCGAACAGCAGCTTGCCCGAGGAGTGGGTCTTGCCCTTGTCGTGGTCGAAGAACACGCCCGGCGAGCGGTGCATCTGCGACACGATCACGCGCTCGGTGCCGTTCACGATGAAGGTGCCGTTCATCGTCATGAGCGGGATGTCGCCCATGTAGACGTCCTGCTCCTTGATGTCCTTCACGGACTTGGCGCCGGTCTCCTCGTCGATATCGAACACGATCAGGCGCAGCGTCACCTTGAGCGGCGCCGCGTAGGTCATGCCCCGCTGGCGGCACTCGTCCACGTCGTATTTCGGCGGCTCGAACTCGTAGCGCACGAATTCCAGCATCGACGTGCTGGAGAAGTCGGAGATCGGGAACACCGACTTGAACACGGCCTGCAAGCCCTCGTCGGGACGCCCGCCCGTCGGCTCCTCGATCTGCAGGAACTGGTCGTAGGACGCCTTCTGAACCTCGATGAGGTTCGGCATCTCGGCGACTTCCTGGATCTTGCCGAAGGACTTGCGGACCCGCTTGCGACCGATGAAAGTCTGCGCCATCTTGGCCTCTTCCTTGTCACCCCGAGGGCGACGGCTTGGCTCCCGGGCGTCGGGCGGCCGGCTGGGATCGCCGACCTACGCTCCGGACGTGAAACGACCGGCCGGACGCCTAGGGCGTCCCGCCGCCGAAAACCCCTGATTCAAGCTTCTGCGACCGAATCGGTCCGTCTCCTGCCGCGGGCGGCATGGCCCGCGAAATTGGCGATTCCGCGGTGCCGGCCCGCGGAATCGCCGGTCTCATGTCAACTCTACTTGAGCTCGACCTTGGCGCCGACCTTCTCGAGCGTCGCCTTGATCTTCTCGGCCTCGTCCTTGCCGACGCCTTCCTTGACGCTCTTGGGCGCGCCCTCGACCAGGTCCTTGGCCTCCTTGAGGCCGAGGCCGGTGAGCGCGCGGACCTCCTTGATGACCTCGATCTTCTTGTCGCCCGCGCCCGCGAGCACGACCGTGAACTCGGTCTGCTCCTCGGCCGGGGCCGCAGCGGCGGCACCCGGCGCGGCCGCGACCGCGACCGCGGCGGCGGCCGAGACGCCCCACTTCTCCTCGAGCATCTTGGCGAGCTCGGCCGCTTCGAGCACGGTCAGATTCGACAGGTCGTCGACGATTTTACCCAGATCAGCCATTTCGATTGTCCTTGTTCGGTTCGAACCTTGAGGAATTCACGAAGCGTCTCACGCGGCTTCGCCCTTGGCGGCATAGGCCTGAACCACGCGGGCCAGCTTGGCGGCCGGCGCGGTGGCGAGCTGGGCCACCTTGGTCGCCGGGGCCTGGATCAGGCCGACGAGCTTGGCGCGCAGTTCGTCCAGCGACGGCAGCGAGGCGAGCGCCTTCACGCCGTCGGTGTTCAGGGCGGTCTTTCCCATCGCTCCGCCGAGGATGACGAACTTCTCGTTCGCCTTGGCGAAATCGACGGCGACCTTCGGCGCCGCGACCGGATCTCCCGAATAGGCGATCAGGGTCGGCCCCTTCATCAGGGACGCGATGCTCGCGACGTCCGTGCCGTCCAGCGCGATCTTGGCGAGACGGTTCTTCGCGACCTTCACCTCGGCGCCCGCCTGCTTCATCTGCCTGCGCAGGGTCTGCATCTGGGCGACGGTGAGGCCGGAATAGTGAGCGACGACGACGACGTTGGTGGTCTTGAAGACCTCGCTCAGCGTCGCGACGAGCTCCTTCTTTTCCGCTCGATCCATATCGGGCTCTTCGTGTTGGCAGGCGGAGGATCCGCGCTGCCGGTTGCACCTGCCGCCCCGCTGGGCCCCCGGAAGGGAACACAACGTCCGACGGCGACTTGGTCTGTCCGCCGGACGAAGGGCTCGCGCCCCCGCCAGGTGCACCGCGTCCCAAGCCGGGAGCAGCGTGCAAGGCTCGAACCGGGTCCGCTGGCCGCGGCACGAGGCCGCCGACCGACGCATCCGTGTCGTCCCCGTCTGTGCAGGCCCTTCGCGGAATTAAGCCGTTGCCGAAGCGCCGGCGCCTGCAGTCTCGGACAGAGCATGGCCGGATCGGGCCAAAGGAGATCCTTTGGCTCGCCGGCCTATCCCATTCGGTCTCCCGAATGGCATCCTGATATCGAAGCTCGGCCGCTCGACCGACCTCCGCTGGGTTTGGAAAATTGGGTTCGGGGGCGAAATAGCCCCTTTCCACATCTCATACAAGGGGGTGGGCGAAAAAACCGCTGGACAGTCGCCGTCCCGTCGCGGGCCGGCGGCCGACCTGGGCGATTCTCCGTTCCACCGGCCTCGGGGGCGCAATCGCCCCGCAGGGGCGTATTGCGCCGTTTCCGGCTCGGCCGGCGCAATACGCGGCTTCGCCGCTATTGCGCCCGACGGCTCACGCGTTGCCCGAGCTACTGGCGCCAAATAGCGAGGCAGGCTCGACTTTCACGCCCGGGCCCATGGTGGAGGAGACCGCCACGCGCTGGACATAGGTACCCTTGGCCCCGGCGGGCTTCGCCTTCTGCACGGCGTCCGCGAAGGCCCGGATGTTCTCGACCAGCTTGTCGGCCGAGAACGAGGCCTTGCCGACGCCGGCATGGATGATGCCGGCCTTCTCGACGCGGAACTCCACCGACCCGCCCTTGGCGCCCTTGACCGCATTGGCCACGTCCATGGTGACGGTGCCGACCTTGGGGTTCGGCATCAGGCCGCGCGGGCCCAGCACCTTGCCGAGGCGGCCGACCAGCGGCATCAGGTCCGGGGTCGCGATACAGCGGTCGAAGTCGATATTGCCGTTCTGCACCTTCTCGACCAGGTCCTCGGCCCCGACCACGTCGGCGCCCGCGGCCTTGGCCTCCTCGGCCTTGGCGCCGCGCGCGAACACCGCGACCCGCATGGTGCGGCCCGAGCCGTTCGGCAGGCTGACGACGCCGCGTACCATCTGGTCGGCATGGCGCGGGTCGACGCCGAGGTTCATCGCGACCTCGATGGTCTCGTCGAACTTCGCCTTGGCCCGCTCCTTCACGAGCTTCACGGCCTCGCCGATCGGATAGAGCTTGGTGCGGTCGACGCCCTCGCGGGCCTGGGTGAGACGTTTTCCGGTGTTGCTCATGATCAGCCCCCGACCTCGACGCCCATGGACCGCGCCGAGCCCTCGACCATGCGCATGGCCGCCTCGAGCGAGTCGCAGTTGAGATCCTTCATCTTCTTCTCGGCGATCTCCTGCACCTGCGCGCGGGTGATCCTGCCGGCCTTGTCGCGGCCCGGCACCTTGGCGCCGCTCTGGATGTTGGCCGCCTTCTTGATGAAGTGGGACACCGGCGGGGTGCGCATCTCGAAGGTGAAGGACTTGTCCTGGTAGATCGTGATCACCACCGGGATCGGCGAGCCCTTCTCGAGCTGCTGGGTCTGCGCGTTGAAGTCCTTGCAGAACTGCATGATGTTGAGGCCGCGCTGGCCGAGCGCGGGACCGATCGGGGGCGAAGGGTTCGCGGCCCCGGCCGGGACCTGAAGCTTCAGGTAGCCGGTGACTTTCTTTGCCATGTTGCACTCCTGTGGCTGGCCGACGCCAGCTGGATGGCTCCGCGGAGCCGTTCAGGGTTTCGTGGTGCGGGCCCGGACGGTTGGCGGCCGCCCTTCCCTTCCACGTGTTCCGGTGCGCATGATCCCGGAAAGTGGAAACCGGTTTCCGGACAAGATCATGCGCGATCGAAAAGCTATTGCTTCTCGACCTGCCCGAACTCGAGCTCGACCGGGGTCGCCCGGCCGAAGATGCTCACGGCCACCTTGAGCCGCGAGCGCGCGTCGTCCACTTCCTCGACCACGCCGTTGAACGAGGCGAACGGGCCGTCGGAGACGCGCACGTTCTCGCCCACCTCGAAGGACACCGACGGCTTCGGCCGCTCGATCCCCTCCTGGACCTGGTTGAGGATCCGCTGCGCCTCGACCTCCGAGATCGGCATCGGCTTCTTGTCGGCGCCGAGGAAGCCCGTGACCTTGGGCGTGTTCTTGATCAGGTGGTAGGCGTCGTCGGTGAGGTCGCACTTCACCAGCACGTAGCCGGGGAAGAACTTGCGCTCGGCGTTCACCTTGCGGCCGCGGCGCACCTCGACGACGTTCTCGACCGGCACCATGATCTCGTCGAACAGGTGCGAGAGCCCGCGCTGCTTCGCCTGCTCGCGGATCGACTCCGCGACCTTCTTCTCGAAGTTCGAGTAGGCGTGGACGATGTACCAGCGCTTGTCGGCCATGATCGGGTTCCGGTGTGCCTCAGCCGCCGACGCGCAGGATCCAGGTCACGCCGAAGCGGATGATCTGGTCGGCAACGAGGAAGAACAGGGAGGCGAGCAGCACCATCACGAACACCATGGCGGTCGTGATCAGGGTTTCGCGCCGCGACGGCCAGGTGACCTTGGCGGTCTCGGTGCGCACCTCCTGCAGGAACTCGAATGGACTCTTCCTGGCCATGGCCCACCATATGCCGTCGCCGCCCCACCTTCACAAGGAGAGACCGGCGAAGCGGATCCTTTTTGGGAAACAGGTTCGCGGCGGAAGTCCGTTCCCGGGCCGCCCGCGATCAGGCTTCCTACTGCCGATGCAACCGGGCGTCAAGGCGCCGCGGATCGGCGACCGGGAGGCGCGCCTCCTGCGGGTTGCGATCGCGTGGGGGCCGAGGGTCCGGATCGCTGAATCCGGATATGAGCGGGACCGCCGCGAACCGTCACGGGAACATGAAGCGTCGTCCGAACACGTAGTCCAGGACCGTGCGCGCGAAGGCGCAGGCGAACACCAGGATGCTGATCGCGAGCGCGGACAGGGACGCGAAGAATCCGGGGGGCGACTGGGCGAACCAGCACACGAGCCCGAACGCGATATTGAGGACAATCCACGGGACATAGGCCCCGACCTGCTCCGTGAGGCCCTGGCCGCCGCGAAGGTCGCTCTTGAAGCTGTCGGCCAGCAGGATCCAGGCGTCGAAGAACAGCATCACCGCCATCCATCGATAGAACATGTCGGGCCTGGACGGCGGGGCCAGCGCCAGGAGTCCGCCGCCGGAGGGCGCCTGCGGGACCGGAATCGACTGGGCGATCTTCACGAACAGGATCGCCGTGATGAGCAGCATGTAGACGTCCCAGACATAACCCGCCTGCCCCCAGAACCCTTTCGGAGCCGCGCCCAGGTACTTGATGTCGAGCGAGCGGTCGCCGCCGTGGAAGATCGGCACGACCGTGATGAAGAAGGTGCAGAACAGCCAGAACGATGTGTCCGAGAAGACCGCCACGCTGGGGACGCCGTCGGGCACGAGCCTGGTGCAGGCGAGCGTGATCGCCAAGCCGACGATGATCTGGTAGGCGCGCTTGAAATGGTCGACCAGGCGCGAACGCTGCTGGTCCAGACCGGCCGGTGCGGCGGCCTCCTGCATGGCTCCGGGTCCTGCACGCGTTGCGCGAAACGATCCGATCCTACACAGGGACGGTGCGCCCTGGAAAGATCGGCGCGTCTGCCATAGGGTCTTTCGGGCCGACTCGATGGCGATGCGGGGCGTGGCTCGCGGCAACGGCGGCTCGGAACCCATGCGGACGGTCTACCTGGCAGGGCCCGATGTCTTTCTCCCGGACGCCGTCGCGATCGGCATCCGCAAGAAGGAGCTGTGCGCGGCTTACGGCTTCGAGGGCCTCTTTCCGTTCGACAACGAGATCCCGCTGAACCCGCGCGGCGAGCGGATCGACCGCCTGATCTACCGGGCGAACGAGGAGATGATCCGGCGCGCCGACCTCGGCATCTTCAATTTGACGCCGTTTCGCGGGGCGAGCGCCGATCCCGGCACGGTGTTCGAGCTCGGGCTCCTGGTCGGGCTGGGCAAGTGCGCCTTCGGCTATACCAATACGACCGAGGACCTGCTCGACCGCCTGAAGCGCGCCGACCGGGTCACCTTCGATGCGGCCCGGAACATGTGGCAGGACTCGGCCGGAATGGCGGTGGAGAACCACCGCAATGCCGACAACCTGATGATCGACAACGCCTTGATTGAGCACGGCGGATACCCGGTCCTCCGGCACCGGGCCGCACCCGGGGAGCTCTACCGCGACCTGACCGGCTTCGAAGCCTGCCTGCGACGCGCCGTCGAGGCAATATCGAGGGCCGAAGACCCTGCGCGCACCGCCGGCATGATGGCCGCCGCGGCGAAGCCCAGGGCCGAGCGGGGGGCCTGAACGGCTCCGAAGCGGTCGATCGGCGGGTCAGGGTGAGACTGCGGCTTGGGGAATCGGGACGTCACGCTTGGCAGGAGTGGAGGGACTCGAACCCCCAACCCCCGGTTTTGGAGACCGGTGCTCTAGCCAGTTGAGCTACACTCCTACGGCTCGCTCCTGCGGAGCGAGCGCCGCCCGCTATATAGCGGCGGGCGGTCCTGCCGTCACGGCTTTGTTGCGGGCGCGGGCCCGGCGGGTCAGCCCTATTCGATGATGCTGGCCACCACCCCGGCGCCGACCGTCCGGCCGCCCTCGCGGATGGCGAAGCGCAGCTTCTCCTCCATCGCGATCGGCACGATCAGGTGCACCTCCATCGCGACGTTGTCCCCCGGCATCACCATCTCGGTGCCCTCGGGCAGGTGCACGATGCCGGTCACGTCGGTGGTGCGGAAGTAGAA